>DAISYV010000001.1:0-78004 GCA_036825115.1 Anaerolineaceae bacterium
TGCTGTTTGCTCGAGTCCTGGGCTTCATCCTCGAGGATAAAAGGCCAGCGGTGAGCAAGCTGACGGACCAGGTCGGGGTCGGTTTGCAGACATTTCCATGCGAGGTGGATCAGATCATTAAAGTCAACCGCACCCAGCAACTTCAGGCGGTCCTGGTAAGCCTTGTAGATATCCAGGCAGATCTGCAAGAGGGGCGTAACCAGCCGGGATTTCTGCAGATTAGCCAGGTCGGCAGGCATCTGTCCTGTATTCTTCGCTGAGCTAATGAAACTGTTGGCAAGATCTTTCAACAGTGCAGGCATCCCATGTTTTAAATCCCGAATAATATCCTGACCTTTTTTAGGGGAAATATCAGCGGAAAGCAGAGATAGGAAGAAGTCTTCACGAGCTTTTAATTGGTCGAAGGATAATTCTTCGAGGATGGAATTGGCATCTTCGTCATCAAGAATGCGGAAGTCGTTGCCAAGCCCGGCCAATTCGGGACGTTCGCGGATGATATCTCCGGCCAAACCGTGAAGCGTCCGCACACGATAACCATACCCCTCAAGCAATCCGTATTCACGTGCCAGGGCTCCGATGCGGCTGGTGAAGTTATCCACCGCGGAATTGGCAAAAGTCACCACCAGGATTTCCTGGTCGGGTTGGAGGTCGACTGTGAGCAAGAGCTTCGCAGCCAACTGGGAAAGAGTCCAGGTTTTACCACTACCGGGAACAGCTGAGATGCCCATCCAACCAGAGCGATAACGAAGGACTTCAGCCTGGGATTGGCGTAAGACAGGCTCAGCCATACTTTTGCTCCCTTAACGCGGAACGGAAGAGGTTTTGAGCCCAGGTCAGAAGCAGACCTTTTTCTTCAATGCCTGCTTCGCCATAGTCGGAAGTGCAAAGATGCACCTGTCCGCTGCAACGGCGGAGCAAACCTACCAGGGTTCGTTCCAGGTTGAAGCGCCCCAATGCCATTTCGTCATCGGTGGTCCACTTTTTTCCCGGCTGGAATTGCCGGTTGAGAACATAGGGGTGGGTGAGAGGCTGTTCGAGCCGCTCGTACCAACCCTTGCTGCCCAAATTCAACCAGAATTGATGCTCTACTGCCCGGTTTTGCATCAGGAAGGTCATCACAGGGGCTATCAGGACGCCAGGTTCTCCAACGATTTCCTCTTCAGGTACGAAAAGTGCCGAGAGCAAACCCTGGCTGAGCGCTTTATAGTATTCTCTGCCAAGATAAGACGCATCCGCGCCCTGGTCAGCCGCCAGCGGACGCTTGAATTTTTGGTAACTTTGGATCAAACGGGCGGTATTTTCACCTGCGGGCTGATCATCTGCAAAGCCAAATCCAGGCTGGGTGAGCAGCTCTGAGAAGAGACGGCTGATAAAGTAGTCCAGTGGTTCGTTCGGGTCCACAGAGCCTATCCAGAGGCACAGCTGCTTATATTGCCGCAAAACATCACTTGGAACCCTTTCAGTCAGTTCCTTCAGTAGTGTCTCAATGGGTGGCAGCAAAGTACCATCTTGATTGATCGTTGCTTGTTCAAGAATCAGACGGGCTCGCAGGGGATCAAACTTGGGAATAGCCGTTGAGAGAGCAGACTGGGTCTGGTAAAGGTCAGGTGCTTGTTTCCAATCTGGATGCGCAAGGGACGCCAGTGTGAGAATGGTCTGGATGTGTGGGTTGGATTTGAGCGCAAGAGATGGACGCAAAGTTTGGGTTGTTAGGCCGGCTTTTGTAAGCCGGCGCGAAAGCTCGAAAACCATAGGGTCACTGACAAAAGGCGAAAGTACCACGATTTGGTCTGCAGGCGTGCCGTTGAGCACCAGATCCGCAATCTCCCGGCTGACTGACTGGAGCAGTTCCGGAAAGAAGCGCGGTCGCTTGCTTGCGATGATCAGCGCTTGAGAAATCGTGGAGTGTGGAAGTTTTAGCGCTTGGGACGATTGCATGTAGCCCAGGAGAGCCTCTATCGGAGCAGGGCTGACGTAATTCTTTTCAAAGTGAAGCCTGGCATTTGATTGTGAAGCGAGCTTTGCAGCCGAAACTGGATCCGCTCCCAGGAAGCTGCGCAGGCCGCCGCCTTCGTCCAGGATAATCAGCGATGATTGCAGGTTCTTGATCCAGGAACCGACGATGTCATGCACATAAGGAGGATCTTCTTCGGCGTTATCGTAGATCAGGTGCTGGTATTGGTTTTGAAAATACTTTTGAAAGGTATCGTTTGGCCAGACAATATCCCGGAAGAGTTCGACCTGCAGCGAAAAATCCAAGAGGTTGTGTTCCAGGCAGAAGTTCCGGAAAGCATTCACAGCCAGCTGGACATCATCGTAGACGATCATTTGAGCCTGGTCGCCATTCCAGGCGGATTTTAGCCTGCGGGCAAGCTCGGTGTGTGGGAAACCGACGATAGCGGATTTGTTGAGATTATCCAACAGCTGACTGAAGAGGCGGTTGCGTGTGAGCGTGATAGTTGCAAAATGACCGTGATCAATTAACGGGTCAACAATTTGAGCCATGTAGTACTGGGCTGTCTCGAGCGTCAGAAAGCGGGGTGGTTCGAAGGGGTGCCTGAAAACCTGCCGGCTGGCAATTAATGGCCAAAAAAGGGCGATCATTCTGCGGACGACGCTGCTCATGGTTTGGACGCTCACGAACTGGGAAGCGGGCAATTTCACCTTCTGCAGATACTCTTGATACGCTTGAGCAAGGCTTCTTTGAGGCACAAGCACAAGCGTGGAAGAACCCGGTGCAGCCGGGCTGGAGGTGAGAATTTGCTGCAGGCGGAGTAAAGCAGCGCCGGTTTTCCCTGAGGAGGCTGGTCCGCTCAGGAATAGATGCGGGTTAGCTAAAAAATCAGCAGCTTGTGCCTGCGCGTTAGTTGGTTTGAATGAGAAGATCCCCTTCATAGTGTCAGAATTATAAATCATGCCATTGGCTCACACACGTTGAAGCGCATTCTCAGCATGGGAATTGGTATAATCCTTCTGACAATCACACAGGAGAGAACCATGCCATCATCACTCACCCCATTTTTTGATGCAAAAGGTGTCGCCATTTTAGGCGCATCAACCAATCCCAAGAAATTAAGCTATGGAATTCTGGAGAACCTGGTTAGCTTTGGATATCAGGGCGAAATCTATCCAGTTAACCCAAACGCGACAGAGATTCTTGGCAGAAAGGCTTATGCGTCAATCGCTGACGTACCGGATCCGGTCGAATTAGCGGTGGTGGTGCTGCCCGTGACTGTAATCATGGAGACCATGAGGGAGATTGGCGAGCGAGGAATCAAGGCGGTCGTCATCATTACAGGCGGCTTCAGGGAACTGGGTGAGGAAGGCACGAAAGTGGAACGGGCTGTCAAGGAGTTGGCGCAATCCTACGGCATGCGGGTGGTTGGACCTAATTGCGTGGGAACTATTGACGTTCGCACTGGCTTGGATTCAACCTTCATCAAGGGGCTTCCTCAAGCGGGACCAATCGCGTTTATCTCTCAATCCGGCGCAATATGCGGCGGTGTGATCGACCTGATCATCAATTCCAGGATCGGTTTTTCCCATTTTGCCAGTTTGGGCAATGAGATGGACGTCACTGAAACCGATATGCTCGAATATTTTGAAGAAGATGAACACGCGAAAGTGATCGCGATGTACGTCGAGGGCATCCAGGATGGTCCGCGGTTTATGGAGGTGGCAAGGCGTGTTTCGCAAAAGAAGCCAATTGTCTTTCTAAAGGCAGGCAAAAATGACGCAGGCGCGAAGGCAGTCAGCTCCCACACCGGTTCGCTGGCAGGTTCCTACGCCGCCTACCAGGCCGCGCTTGAGCAGGCAGGTGTGATTGAAGTCGAAACCATCAGCCAGCTCTTCAACTTAGCATGGGCGCTTGGCACTCAGCCGTTGCCAGCTGGTAAGCGCGTCGCCATCACGACCAATGCTGGTGGAGCGGCAGCACTGGCAGCGGATAGCCTGGCGTTTAATGGTTTTGAACTGGCGCAAATTGCTGCGGAAATTCAAGCTAAACTGAGAACCAAGCTGAACCCCAGCGCGCAGGTTTCAAACCCGGTGGACATGCTGGGCTCGGTCAGCCCGGAAGATTACATCTGGAGCCTGGGTAATTTGGATGCCGATGAAGGCGTGGATGTGCTGCTGCCCATCCTGGTGCCGCAATCGCTTGTGGACACCCTCGGAGTGGCAAAAGCATGGGTTGAGGTTGGCAAGAGCACCAATAAAACCTTACTAACTTGTTTGATGGGGGAACGCAGCACACTTGAATCGGAACAATACCTGAACATGGCTGGCGTGCCGGTTTATGCTTATCCAGACGAGGCTGGTCGGGTTCTGAGGGGGATGGAACAATACAAACAGCTTCTGGGAAAAGCGCTTTTCAAACCTGTTGAGGTGGAGAACATAGACCACAACAAAATGGCAGCAGGATTGGCTTTGGTTAATGGTGCCAAAGCGGTAGGTGAGTACGAGACGCGTATTATGCTTGAGGCCTATGGGATTCAAAATGTACCGGGAGATCTTGCAAGCGATGTTGAGGAGGCTGTAAAAATTGCTGAAGAAGCTGGTTATCCGGTGGTGATGAAAATCGTCTCGGAGGACATCCTGCATAAGTCGGATTCCGGCGGTATCGCTCTTAACATCAAGAATACAGAAGAGTTGCGCGTAGAATACGATGCTATGATGACTCGAATAGCCAAGAACGAACCAAACGCGCGCATCCGCGGCGTAATGGTGGAGCAAATGGCACCCAAAGGTTTGGAAGTAATCGTTGGGATGCGGCGCGACCCAACCTTCGGACCGCTGATGATGTTTGGTTTGGGGGGCACGATGGTCGAGCTGCTCAAAGACATCAGCTTCAAGGTGGCACCGCTTACCAGTGAAGATATCGATGAGATGATCGAAAGGACGCTAGCAGGTAAATTGCTCAAAGGTTATCGTGGTTCAGCAAAGGCTGACATCCAGGCGGTCAAGGATGCTATCGCGCGTTTGAGCCAATTAAGCCTGGACAATACAGAGATCAGTGAGATCGAGATCAATCCCTTGATCGTTTATCCGGAAGGTCAGGGCGCGATTTCGCTTGACAGTCGTGCGATCATGGCGTAATGAAAAAAATTTGCTGATTTTAGTAAGGCTGCAGTGAAAATGGTTGGGCACGCCAATTGAAAAGAGAACGGAGAAACAATGATGCAATCTGAAGAGTTCACAGGAAAAGTAGTTTTAGTCACTGGCGCAAGCCAGGGTATTGGATTGGAAATCTGCAGGCAATTTTCTGAGTTGGGAGCTACCGTAATCTCAGTTGCCAGGAACGAAGAAAAGCTTGAACTGGCAAGGAATTCGATTAAGAACAACACCAATGTTTATCCTTATTCCTGCGATCTGTCTGTTAAAGCTGAAATAGAAAAGTTATTTGATTTTGTTGAAGAAAAATTCCAGAGGATTGATGTATTGGTAAACAATTTAGGCGCTTTCTCGGAGAAAAAAGACTGGAACGAGATCGATTATGACCTGTGGATCAAAACCTTTGAGACCAACGTTCTAAGCGCCTACTTTTGCATGGTGAGAGCTGCTGAGATCATGGTTGAGAATAAGACAAAAGGTGTCATCATCAACGTCGGTTCTTCGTCAGCTTTGCAGGTAAAAAAAGGTCGGCTGAATTACACGGTTTCAAAATCAGCCCTTCACACCATGTCAAGAGTAACCGCGATGGATCTGGCGAAGCATCAAATTCGCGTTAATGTAGTCTCTCCGGGACCAACTGCTACGGAGATTGTTCAAAGCAGAATGGGAGACCCTGTTCAGGTGCTGCAAGAATCCGAGAGACTCAAGAAAATTCCGCTTGGAAGATATGCTTCCACAGCTGACATTGCCAATGCCGTGGTATTCATGAGTTCGTCAAAGGCGGATTTTATTACTGGTGCCATTCTTCCTGTGGATGGGGGCTACACCATCGGCGAAACTGTGTAGGATGTGGGGTCGAAGTCATAGAGGGGAATAATAAAAGCCAACGAAGGGAATCGAACCCCCGACCGGACGCTTACGAAGCGTCTGCTCTACCGACTGAGCTACGTTGGCGTGCCGGCGATTATACCAGAAAAAAATTCCATGGTTGTGAACATTTCTTAGCACGTTAAGACCTCCAGCCTCAAAAAACGTGCTTATCAGCGGAGGAGACAGCTTCCCCCCAGGGAAGCCCAGTCGTCAGCCCTCCCTCGAGGGAAGGTCCGTGAAACGGAGGAGAGTGTCAGTATATTAGGTATTGGTGTTCAAGATGGTCAGGTACAGGGGCAAGATCCTACGCCATCCTTTTTTACAAGACCACCGTAGGAAACAGGCCGGCCTGTTCCACAACTTCTCGGTTGACGCAGGCGTCAACCCTACGAGACACTTTTTTAAGTGGAGGCATCCCGGGCAGGCACAGTGACCTGCTGCTAATAAAGTAACGGGCAAAAAAGACGGATTGAACCCCGCAAAAATTGACGAGGTTATCGATGCGATGCGGCCTATTTATTCTTTGTTTCCTTCTTATCCTTTTTCATCGCGCTAGCACGGATGATGATTTGGTTGCCGTATTTGTCCTTGAGGGAGTCAATTGCTTCCGTCAATTGGGTTTTCTTCTGAACACTGTTATCCCACAACGAGAGTTGGGTGGCGGGTTCTTCCAACTTGGTGACGGCCACGCCCAGAAGGCGCACCTCCCGTCCCACGGTCAGGTGGCTTTTCAATAATTCCGTAACGGCTTCAAAGATGTCATCATCCAAATTAGTCGGCTGCTGGAGCATTTTCTGCCGTGTGATGGTCGAGAAATCCGAATACCTGATCTTAATCTGGACGCAGCTACCTGCCAGGTTGTGCTTGCGCAAGCGATACCCAACCTTATCTGACAGCCACCTCAGGGTATCTGAAATTTGCTGCAGGTTGTCAGTATCTGAATAGTAGGTAGTTTCATTACTGACCGATTTCGGATCGCCTTCGCTATCATAAACCGGACGCGTATCGATTCCTTTAGCGCGATCAAGGATCTCGAGGGCGTGATTGCCAAAAAAGCTGTGCAATTCTGTCTCTGAAAGCTCGTAAAGCTGCCCGATGCGAAAAATACCCCTTTCGCGCAATTTTTCAGCGGTTTTTGGTCCAAATCCCCACAAAGCCTGGATTTCAAGAGGTGCCATGAATGCCTGTTCTTCGCCCGGTTCGATGATCGTGATTGCCCGGGGAGCACGTCCTGTGCGAACCTGCTTCTTGCCATAGTCATTTGCCATTTTGGCAACCAGTTTGTTGGTTGCGCCGCCAAGAGAGCAGGGAAGTTGTGTCTCCTCCGCGACACGTTTTTGCAGTCCGATAGCAATTATTCTGAGAGCCTGCGGCAAATCACTGACATCCAGGAAAGCTTCATCGACCGAAACCTGCTCAACAAGAGGGGTCGTGTCGTGAAGGATCGACATAACCCGATCAGAATACTCGCTATAAAGGTTGTGACGGTGATGGATCATCAACAATTCAGGGCAGAGCCGGATAGCTTTTCCGGCAGGCATGGCAGATCGGACGCCTTTCAACCTGGCTGCATAAGAACAGGAAGCAATCACTCCCCGACCCTGGGGACTACCGCCCACAGCAAAAGCCTTGCCCACCAGGGATGGGTCAAGCAGCTCTTCAACAGAACAGAAGAAAGCATCGAGGTCGAGGTGAAGGATTTTGCGTGCCATAATAACAAACTCGCCTGTTTTCCAGGCGAGTTGCGTATGTTTAGATATCCAGGTTACGCACTTCTTTCGCGTGCGTTTGGATGAAACGTCGCCGCGGCGGAACAAGCGAACCCATGAGCATATCGAATGTGAGGTCTGCTTCTGCCGCGTCTTCGATCTCCACCTGCAAAAGAGTGCGATTTTCAGGGTTCATGGTTGTTTCCCAGAGTTGTTCGGGGTTCATTTCTCCAAGACCTTTGTAGCGTGAGAGACCAACCTTGTTGGGACCACCCATTTTTGCGATCAATTTATCTTTTTCCGCTTCGTTGTAAGCGTAGTAAATTTGATTGCGGCTGCTTATGCGATAGAGCGGCGGTTGGGCAATGTAGAGGTGGCCTTCTTCGATTAAGGGCTGCATGTAGCGGAAGAAAAATGTCAATAGCAATGTGCGAATGTGGGCACCGTCGACGTCAGCATCGGTCATGATGACCACGCGACCGTATCTGAGACCTTTGAGATCGAAAGAGTCACCAATGCCAGTGCCAAGCGCGGACACGAGTGATTTCACTTCGCGATTGCCGAGGATCTTATCCAGACGCGCGCGTTCCGTGTTGAGAATCTTACCTCGCAGCGGCAGGATAGCCTGAAAATGACGGTCGCGACCCTGTTTGGCAGAACCACCAGCTGATTCACCTTCAACGATGAACATTTCGGTTTTTTCCGGATTGCGTTCTGAGCAGTCCGCCAGCTTGCCAGGAAGAGTCATTGACTCAAGCGCAGATTTACGGATGACAAGATCACGCGCCTTTTTGGCTGCGTCACGAGCCCGGGCGGAAGTAAGACACTTCTGGACGATAGCACGCCCGGTTGCAGGGTTTTCGTCGAGGAAAGTAGAGACTGTTTCGAGGACAACTGCTTGAACATAGGTCTGGACTTCAGGATTCATCAGTTTGACCTTGGTCTGGCTTTCGAATTGTGGATCGGGGTGTTTGATGCTGACAATCGCAGTCAGACCTTCGCGGGTGTCATCACCGCTAAAATTTGCCTCAGAATCTTTTAAAAGTCCTGCTTTGCGGGCGTAATCATTGATACTGCGGGTGATAGCTGCGCGTAAACCAGTCAGATGTGTGCCGCCATCAATCGTGTTGATTGTATTAGCAAAGGTATAGATCGATTCCGAGTAGGCATCGGTATACTGAACGGCAAACTCGACTCCGATTCCCTCGAATTCCTTTTCACCAAAAATCAAGGGGTGAAGTGTTTCGCGATTGCGATTTATATAGCGGGTAAAGGAGGCAATACCACCTTCAAAGTGGAAGGTCATCTCTTTTGCTTCACGCTCGTCCATCAATTGGATGCTGACACCGCGCGTGACAAAAGCCATCTCCCGGAAACGCTGGACAAGTGTTTCAAAACGGAAGGTTGACTCATCCTTGAAGATTTCCCGGTCAAAACGAAATGAAGTGGAAGTGCCTGTGTGATTGCCTGTGTATGTTCCAATGGCTTTGACAGGTTCTTTGGGTATGCCCCTCTCGTAACGTTGGAAGTAAATTTTGTTTGAGCGGTGAATGGTAACTTCGCACCACTCCGATAGCGCGTTAACTGCCGAGACGCCCACACCATGCAAACCACCGGAAACTTTGTAGGATCCGCCGCCAAATTTTCCGCCAGCGTGCAGCACGGTCATGACCACCTGAAGGGCTGAGATTTTCCTCTCAGGATGAATTTCCACTGGAATGCCGCGGCCGTTATCTTTGACAGTAACACTATCGTCCGCGTGTATTGTGATCGAAATGTGGTCACAATAACCTGCGAGAGCCTCATCGATCGAGTTGTCTACAACTTCGTAGATGAGGTGATGAAGGGCTTTGACGTCGGTGCCGCCAACATACATGCCCGGTCGGCGACGGACAGCCTCAAGTCCTTCGAGGATCTGGATATCACCTGCATTGTAGTGTTCGGGTTTATTGTTCAATTTTTTGCTCCAAAGGTCTATGCCAGATTCGTTTCTGACATCTGATTTTCGATAAATTCGCGGACAGATTTCCGCGCATCTAAAATGTAATGAAAGCTTGCAGCCAAGATAATTGTTGAGATCATGGCGTGTCCAAAGACACTAACTATCAGCATCCAGGAATCATCAGACGGTATCCGCCATAGCATATTTGTAAGGTAACTTGCCAGGATCGCAAGGAAAAGAAAGGTTGTGCTCTTTGCGTTTGTTAGTCGAACAGTGCGAAAACTGTTGATGATTGCCTGTTTTAAGCTTAGATTTTCCAAGACAATCAGGTGTGGTGTAAAAAAGATCGGTATGATCAGGGTAATCATGGCGATGGTCAAAAAAAAGTAGCCAACCGAGGTCAGGAAAGGAAAAAGAGCTCCAATCAGACTGATCACGAGCATGGCAGGAAAAATAACTACCAAAAAAAACATGATGGAAACGATTGGAATCAATAACCACGAAACCAATGAACTGGATTTATTGATCTCATCAGTTGAAAAAGATTGGGAGGAAGTTGCTCTTGCAGTCAATTGATAGAAGAGGTAGGCAAAAATTAGACCGATGAACAACATTCCAATAATGACGCCAAAAATGGCACCTGGTTGCTCCAATTGGATGACTCGAAACTCGCCAATGGGATTGCGTTCAAAAGCGCCATCGGAGAAAAGGCTTGGGATTCCAACTGGTAAAGAACGAAGAAAGGAAGTAAGACTAAAATACCGGAAAAATTCAATCGACTGAGTTGTTAAAACTTCCCAATTAGCGACCATATCAGCTGAGGTTGAAGGCGGCAAGACGAAACGCTGGATCGCATTTTGAATAAAATCCACGATGGTGATCCGAAAGCCGAAAAGCAGAAAAAGGTCAAGAATGATGGGGAAAAGCACCAGGTACAGATGTCTTGAAACGGTGTCGTATCCGGACTTAAATGCGGCAAATATTTTGGGCTGTTTTTGAAATGGAAGCATGATTTTCATAACCTTATAATTTTACCATTAAATGAAGGGAAGGGGGAATCTACCGTTCATTTCAATAGTGATAGAATTCAAAAAGAGAGGAGCAAATTTTGGAAAATCGTTACATCAATCGCTTCAGTATCATCCTTGCGACCCTGGCAACGTTCTTTTCTGCTTTGTTCCTGATACCGCGCGAGCCCCTTAAACCAGGCACAAATCTTTTCGGTTTCATCATTAACTTTAGCGTTATTGGGTTGGTGCCTTTGGTCATGATGCTGTTATGTGTCGGAGGATGTTTTTGGCTGTTCCTGGCTCATCAAGACCGTGAAAGGTTTATAGTTGAACCTTGGATTTTGATCCCTAACGTTGTTCTTCCAAGCTTGGCAACCCTGATTACCAGTACATTCTTGATTCAGTTGGAAAGAAATCCGATATGGTGGATCGCTCTCGGATTAGGCTTGTTGATCATTGGAGTGATTCTGAATGCGGAATATCATGCTCTCAGTCCTGGGGCGGGAACTGACAGGTTTGTGGCTCCGCTTCTAATCAGCCTGGCATTTAGCCTTTTTTTGGCTTTCACTATTTCCCTGGCGGCTTCCCGGTTAAGAATGTATGTCCAGGCTGTCATTATCTTATTCGCAGCATGTTTTGTTGCATACCGGACAATCCATCTGCGAACTGAAGGTAAAGGGTCAATCTCGATAGTGCTGGTTTGTGGTGTTTTGTGCGCGGAAATTGCCGCTTCTTTGTATTACTTGTTTTTGAAGCCAATCCAAAACGGCCTTATTCTGACCGGACTGCTATACATCATGACAGTTTTGATGATAACTGATGGTCCTTTGACCCGTCGCAAAATTATTGAACCCCTGCTGATGGCAGGGTTGACCATACTAATGTTTATTGTTGTCAGTTTTGCCTAGGATTCCAACTTCTTGACTTCCTGGTAATACAGCCACTTTAGATTGCGGGTGTGGAGATCCTGCGCCAATCCGCCCAGGCTAACGCGATGTTTTCCAGTATCTTCGATATCTTGCGCCGAAAGAAATTCAAGCGGGTTTCTCCGTCGCATCGCTGTCTTTACAATCTTCTGGAGGGTTTTGAGATAATCAAGGTTATGGTTTTTTACTTCTTCAATCTCACCGCGCAGGATAATGTCTCCATGACCTTGAACGATGTTCTCCAAGCCCATACTGCCGATGTGAGAAATAGATTTTGCCAAAACTTCGATGTCGCCACCGACAAAATAAGGCACCGGCATAAACGAGTCACCAGCGAACAATATCCGTTCATCCTCCAAGAGCACCGAAATACTGTCATCAGAATGACCGGGCGTACCAAAGATCTGGATTTGTTTCTTCCCAATTCGCAGGGTCAACGTGCCCGAACTGAAAGTGATCTGGGGAGGTGAGATACAAATGTCACGGAAAATGGGATTATCCTGACCAGCTTCGGCCAGGGCTGAAGTACTTTTTTCGAGCATCAGATCACGGCATTGCTGATGGCCAATGATCGTGGCATTAGGAAAAATACAATTGCCCCACGAGTGATCAGCATGGTGGTGGGTGTTGATGATGTATTTCACCGGAACCATAAGTTGTGATTCGATGAAATTCTGAATGCGCGGGGTTTCTGATGGCATCAGGGTGTCGATCAAAACTGCCCATTGCGGACCAACAATTGTACCCGCAGTTACTTGCGCATAGACTTCACTCTGAAACCAGTAAACATTATCTGAGACACGTTCTTTCAACATATCATGCTATCCCTATTAATAATGGGCATAGAATAGCATACTAAAAACCAAAAGTCAAAAAATCAATGTTTTCGTTGAATGTAAACACCCAGCAGAGCGATCAGGATCAGTACGGCAAGTCCACCAAGGTAAAAAGGAACTTGCTTTTCACCAGTATATCGATCTGACTTTCCAAGCAGACCAGAACTTGATGTTCCTGAAACAGTAGGCGAAGGCGTTAGGGAAGGTGTCTTAGTCGGGGTGGGTGTTCCTTCCGGTGTCGGGCTGAGATCAAGAGTTGGCTCAATAGGTGAAGTATCTGTGGCGGTTGAAAGAGATAAAGTCGGCTCTTCAGGTACCCCGGTCCTGAAGGCAGATGTGGCGGTACGGAATGGAGTAGGGCTACGGTAAATCGGTGTAAAGGTGTGGGTTGAGGTACGCGTGGGAGTTCGTGTGGCAGTGGCTGTGCTTGTGGAGGTTGTAAGAGGCGCTATCAACGCACTCACAGGTCCTACTATTTGCTGCACAGTTCCATCAGTGTTGATAACAACAAGTTGGTAATAATAGGTTTGCCCTGCTATTGGAGTGGTATCTGTAAAACTATAACTGCTGCCAGTGGCAGGAGAGCCTGTGGCTTGAATATCACTGGAAATCTTCTGGTATGTGCCATTGGATGTGGTTGATCTGGTAATGTAAAAATATTGCGTATTTATTTCGGTGACAGTTGTCCAGTTTAGGTTGATCGTGTTTGTGAGAGGTGTGGCTGAAAAAGAGAGCACTCCGGCTTGTTCGTAACCAATAACAAAAGGAGTAAAAAACATGTCAGTCAGCAGACCAGGACGGCCTCCATCATCATCAATGATGACCTCAATCGTTTTTGAAGCCACTCGGCAAGTGGTCTGTTGACCGACCCAGATGTCGTCTGAAAATTGGGGCTTGTCACCGGTTTTGTCCCACTTGTCCGTCAACTGGTTTTTTGGATCGTACCATAGCAACGGAAACCGGATCTGATTTCCGGAACCACAGTAAGCAGCAGATTGGATGATTGGTGCACAATCATTGGTGTCGCTATAAGTGAATGAAAGCGTGACTGCACCAGGATTTGCGGAAGGAGGTAGGAAGACATCAAAATAATTA
Source organism: Anaerolineaceae bacterium (assembly GCA_036825115.1). Lineage (GTDB taxonomy): Bacteria > Chloroflexota > Anaerolineae > Anaerolineales > Anaerolineaceae > Mesolinea. The sequence continues at coordinate 13,498 of DAISYV010000001.1, forward strand.
CTGCAAGAATAAGGAATGCCAGCAGAACCGGCAAAAGGAGCTGAATTGCCATGATTTACAACGTACAATTTCGAGGTGTTGGTACTGCTGGCCTTGAAACCATAGAAGTCTGCAGCAGGGAAAGTGTTCGTCAGGCTCAACAGTTGGGCTGCTACGCCTGTGGTTTCTGTAACGATTGGTGCATCGAGCCTTTTGGCATCATCTACCTCACATCCATTTACGGACTGACTCGGCAACACATCTATTCCCCAGAAATTGTGGTCTACAAAGCTGTTCCCAGAGCAAGAAACCTGGGCTGAGGTGCCATTGGATGTGATGTTATTTGCCACTACAAGTAATTTTGCGTTTGGTTCGAAATTTGTGCTGTTGATGGCACTTTGATTATTGATAATGTTATTGAACTGCACGGTCAACTGTCCTGCACCTGCCTGGTAAGTAACAGCCGTTTTCCCGTATTCGAAGGTGCTGTGTTCGATGACGACTGGTGAGGCACTACTGACGACAATCAGGTCTCTCGATGGGTTGCTGCAAATGCCATCTGTGAGGTGAATATAGCTTATGGTTGCCTGTCTTGTAATACTAAACATTGGCTCGATGGAATCACAGTTGGAGGTGCTGATCCAGCCACCATTCAATCCGATGATGCTAACAGGGTAATCCACTGTTATGGTGTCGCTGTTAATCTCGTAGGGGGAAAGTACATTGATCGTGACTTCTGTGAGGGCATTATCTCGAGCAAAATTAATGGCTTTCGTTAAGGCATTGGACTCTGGCAAATCAGAGGATTCGTTGAAAAAACAGTTGGCATAACCAGCGCAAAGCTCTTCAGTTTCGGCCACAAAGAGTCGATTTTCCTGTGGTGTTTCAGCAATAACAGACCGCTGCATGCCAAAATTACCGAGGAGAAAAAAGACCAGAAGTAAAACAAGCCATTTTTTCGTCATAAATAAAATTATATCACCCGGCATTTCGTGACTGACGCGTGTTAAAATAGCTATATGCAAAAGATTAAATTGAAATTTAACGCGTTTTTCGCGGCTTCTGCCACTGCAAGTTACTTGTTGGGGGTGGTGATTGCCAGATCTTCAGGACTGTCAATCAATTTCTTAACCCTTTTGGCTGGTTTATTGATTTTCTTTGCTTACTATTTGCTGCAATTAATCCAACTATTCCTAACGTCCAATCGGGTTAATCCTTTCACCAAGGTTAGATCTGCAGAACAGAATCGAAATTCTTCAGCCCAAGTACTCATTTTTGGCGCGTTTTTTGCAGTTTTTGCAGGTCTTTACTTTCTGTTTAAAGCCCAAGTGCTTATTGGCACGAATTTATTAATTCTTATATCCCTTGCTCTTGTGATGTTTCTATCCCTGGGCAGATTCAGCCGACTATGGTTCAACACTATGTCGTGGGTGTTCGAAGGTTTGGTGGTGGCGCCGTTAATGTTCCTGCTTGGAAGCGCAATCCAGGAGTACGCGTTTTCCTACTTACTTTTCTTGCTCTGGATGCCGATATTTTTCCTTTATGGAGCATCTGCAATCACCTTATTGTTTTCGGACTATGATCAAAACCGGTCCACACGGAACAGCAACTTTATTGCTTCAGTGAGTTGGGAAAAAGCACTGAAATTTCATCATATTCTTATAATCCTCAGCTATCTTGGCTTGTTGATCTATATGGCAGCCAGCAATACATGGTCACGTAACTGGCCTGCCTTACTGCTAAGCGTGGTGAGTGGGGTGGAAGTTTTCTATTTAGAGCAAATGGCGCGAGGTATAAAACCGAACTGGCAGTTATTACGAGGATTGGCGATTGTACAATTCTTTTCATTGATTTACCTTTTAGCGTATCCTTTGCTCATAAAATGAACGTGGAGAAAAGAATGATTATGGAACTCAACAAGACAGCCCCAAATTTTGAACTCAATGACCAAAGTGGCCAACCCCACAAGCTTTCCGATTACATTGGGAAGCGGGTTGTGCTCTATTTCTATCCCAAGGATGACACTCCAGGATGCACTGCTGAAGCTTGCAGTTTCAGAGACAATTATTCCGTATTTAAACAGAATGACATAGTCATTTTGGGTGTAAGCGCTGATTCAGAAAAATCACACGCAAAATTCCAGGAAAAATACGAACTCCCTTTTACTTTACTCTCTGACACAGATCATCAAGTCAGTGAAGCTTATGGAGTTTGGGGTTTGAAGAAATACATGGGGCGCGAGTATTACGGCATCAATCGCACCACCTTCTTGATTGATGAAGAAGGCAAGCTGGTGAAGATCTACGAAAAAGTAAAGCCCGCGGAACACGCGCAGGAGATCATGCAAGATTTTATCTAGGATCTGGTTTTACTGAACGCTGAGCACGACTTTGGCTTTGTGCCACAAGCCTTCGAGGTCGTAATATTCACGCATTTCGGGGCTGAGAAGGTGTACGACAACGTAGCCGTAGTCCAAAACTATCCAACCGGATTGCCCACCGCTTTCAATTACGGGGTTCAGTCCGGTTTCCGCTTTAACAATCTCACGAATGTATTCAGACAGGCTTTCCAGCATTCTTTCGCTGGTGCCGTTTGCGATTACAAATGAGTCTGTAAAATCAGAAATACCGGTTAGGTCAAGGAGCAGAATATCTTCTGCGAGTTTGTCTTCAAGAATTTGTACGATCTTGCGTCCTAAGTTTATTGGTTCCAGGTTTCACCTCACTGCAGAATAGTTTAGCACACATTTTTAAGCGCATGGCTGCTTAGTACAGTGTAAACTGGGCCTTCAGGTTTGAGTATGCTCTGATATAGAAGCACTTCACGGATCCTGGTTGACCCCACGTTGACGCTGCCAAGTTTGGCGAAAAGTTTGGAAAACATTTCACCTGAAACCCCCCTGGCGTTCTCAGCAACTCTGCCAAGAGTTAGATGGGGAGAAAACTTGGCTTTTTCAGGCTCCGCAACCAGACCGGAATCGTTAATTATTGCCTTTGCCAGTGTTGTCACAACCTTGGGATTACTGACACCAAGCCATAAGATGCGTGGGTTTTGACGGGAGGGAAAAGCGCCAAGATTTGCAAACTCGAGGTCGAACTCAGAAAAATTTTGGCAGAGTTTATCCAGTTTGTTTTCAATTTTTGGTATCAAGTTTTCGTCAGTGTCACCCAAAAAGAGCATGGTGAGGTGAAGGTTTTGCGGGGCCGTATAGCGCATGCCTGGCACCGGAAATTCACGTTTGATGGTCGAAATTAGCCTGAAAATCGTGTCTAGCAGGGCTGGTTCGGGATCAACTGCAATAAACAAACGCTTTTGCATGGTTTTTACCTCAATTCTTATATACAGATTATACAGGTAATGTTGATGAAAATCATACCTTCGTAAAAATATGGTATAAAAAAGATACCCTGCTGTGTTTGTGATGCTGACACTCAGTTTTGTACCAACACGAACAAAAAAGGTCCGATCTTATTCAGGTGACGTGATAGACAGAAGTCAAGATCGATCCTGATAGTAGGACCATCCTGCTATTGCAGGTTCAAAACCCTCCAGCACACGGCATGGCGGGGTGTTATTATCCAAGATCAAATCCCACAATATTTCTGGTATCATTATTTTTGTGAAACAGTCTCGCTTTTTCATCCTTTTGGTAATTAGCCTTATCATTCTGAATGGCTGCTCATCGATTCAAAATATTCAAGTAAGCCAGGATAAACTTCCATGGAAATCCAGTGGCGAAATCCTGCTGGAAGACGACTTCAGCGATGATACGACTGGTTGGGAAATTGTGAATAACGTCTATGAATTAAAGGGTTATTCAAGCGAAGGCTATCTGATTTCGATCAACAATGAAGGCGGCAGGTCGATCTCAACAACCGGGTTACAATTTACCGATGTTAACATTCAAGTTGAAACACATAAGCTAACAGGCAGCAATAATTCTTACATTGGCATAATCTGCCGTTACCAGGACAATCAAAACTACTATCGGTTCTTTATCACTCCGGACGGATACACTGGCATTGTCAAGGTGGTCAATGGTCAAAGTATTACACTACCTGCCGGAAAAATGACCTATAACCACGATGTGATACAAGACGATGGAGCGAATTTGCTCGAGGTTTCTTGTGTTGGAAGCGAATTAAGTTTAATGGTCAACAACAAACTTGCGATTAGGGCGGAGGATGACCAACTTGAAAAAGGCGATGTCGGAATCTTTGCGGAAACCGGACACGATGGGCCAGGCTCCTTCATTTTCAATCAATTTATTGTCATCAAGCCTTAGATGAAAGTTTTTCTCAATATGGTCGGTTGCCGCCTGAACCAGGCGGAGATAGAACAGCTCGCGCTTTCCCTGGTGGAAGCTGGGGTGGAAGTTGTTTCAGACCCGACAGAGGCGGACGAGATCGTGATCAACACCTGCTGTGTGACCGCGAAAGCCTCTGCTGATTCGCGGAAAATCCTCAGGCATCACCGCGCCCATTTTCCTGAAGCCCATGTAATAGGCACAGGCTGTTGGGTGAGTATCAACAAAGACAATCCTGCTGAACAAAAGCAAATGATGGATCAGGCTTACGATAACCCCAGGAAAGAAGAGATCCTGGTGGATTTATTGGCGCGATCTGCTCAAGAAAGTATTGGAATCGAACAAATCCGACCAAATCTTGGCTCGCGGAACCGAACTCGCGGATTTGTTAAGGTGCAGGATGGCTGCGATAACCGCTGTGCGTATTGTCTGACACAGGTTGCGAGGGGGCGTTCTGTCAGCACTGATGCCAGCAGTGTGGTTGCTTATAGCAGGAAACTGCAAAATCTGGGGGTTAAGGAAATCGTCCTGACAGGAGTACAACTCGGTTCCTGGGGGAAGGATATTCTACCCAAAAAATCGATTAGTGATCTGGTGAAAATGCTGTTGGATCAGACTGAGATTCCGCGCATTCGTCTTTCATCAATTGAACCTTGGGATGTGAGCTCTGAATTAATTTCACTTTTTGAAGACCCACGCCTATGCCCGCATTTGCATATCCCTCTGCAATCTGGTTCGGATGAAATACTGCGGAAGATGAACCGACCTATGAATACAATAAGGTTTCGGGAAATTCTCGAGGAAATCAGGGCAGCTATGCCCGATTTTGCCATCACAACGGACATTATTTGCGGATTTCCCGGTGAAACCGAAGATTTGTTTGAACAATCCCTTGAATTTATCAAGGAGTGCCAATTCAGTGGGGGACATGTGTTTCCTTTCTCGGCATTAGAGGGGACAGCCGCATTCAGTATGCAGGAACAGGTTCAGCACTACATCCGGCGGGATCGCACTGCAATCGTACGCCAGGTCCTTGAAGACGCTCAAAGGACTTTTATCAGCCGCAGACTAGGACAAAATGCGAAAGTGTTGTTTGAAGGAAAGAACAAACTCCACGGAGAGTGGGGCTGGCAGGGGTGGAGCGAGGATTTCATTAAAGTTTTTGTGCCTTCGCCTGATAACCTTCAAAATCAGGTCGTGAATGTTGTGTTGGAATACTTGTCAGAGTCTGGCGAGGTTTACGCCCGCGTTTTGTGCTAAAACGAGCGATTTAGCAGTTCATATTATTGAAGCTTATTGTCACTTGACGATTAGGGTGTTTAGGGTAAAATTATTTGGTTACTTTATTGACTAAATCTAAAGCTAAAACGTCTGTTACAGTGTGCTAAGCCATCTGTAACGGATTTCTGAAAGGAATTGGAATGTCTACAAAAAGAACTTATCAACCAAAAATTCGCCGCCGCGTGCGTGTGCATGGTTTCCGTGCGCGTATGTCGACGAGTGACGGTCAGGAAGTGTTGAAGCGCCGTCGCCTGCGCGGGCGCCATCAACTTGCGACCAAGGCAAACAATCACGTTAAGCGCGTTCGCTGGTAAACCGTAGCTGGATGGAGTTCAGGTCCGTAAACGGGCTTTCGATCACACACCTCAAGGACCCCAGGATCATCCAACAGGTCAAAAACGAGGGAGAATCAACAGCGAATTCGCTTGCGGTTCTCGTGACGAAAACCAATGGCCTCCAGACCATACGGTACGCAGTGATTTCCAGTCGGTCGGTCGGTGGGGCAGTTCAACGCAATCGGTGCAGACGTCGCTTGCGACCCCGAGTGATAGAGAACCTGAAACGACTCGAAGTAGGCATGGACTGTTTATTGATCGCCAGAAAAAAGCTTCTTATTGCTGAACCGCGGGAAGTTGATGCCGCGGTTCAAGATTTGTTTAACCGAATCAGTAATCGGACGAGCAAGAATGAATGAGCACGACAAAACCAGTGAAGATGAATGCCAGACTTGCGATCCGGAACTTTCGGATTTACCAAAAACACTGAGGAATTTTCCAAGACTACCGATCTTACTGTTGATCAAGGTCTATCAGAAAACATTGTCGAAAGCTCTGCCACCGAATACTTGTCGGTTTTATCCGACCTGCTCGCACTACACCTACCAAGCGGTTTACAAATATGGCGCGTTGAAAGGTGGATGGATGGGTGTGAAACGCATAGCACGCTGCAATCCATTCAATCAAGGCGGATTTGATCCAGTACCTTAGGAGATTTATGAGCAAAAAATACCTTCGTTCTCTGTTGATTGTCCTCCTGGCGGGATTACTTCTCGCTGGGTGTGCGATGGGCCCCCGGGCTGAGAGCACTCCGGGCATCAGCGCCGATGAGAACAAAATAATTGTTTCTTACTTGAATTATGTCTACAAGTTAGATCCCGCCAATGGCAAGGAAGCCTGGCGGTATCCAGCGAAAGCCAACACCAAACAGGTCTTTTACGCACCAGCCTTGATCGATGGAGAGTCGATCTATGTTGGTGACTTCGCGAACGATTTCCTGAAAATCAATGCCATTGGTGCTCCTACAGTTGACTGGACTTTTACAGAAGCAAAAGGATGGTACCAGGGGAAAGCCGCGATAGATGGCAGTCTGATCATCGCGCCTAATTCCGATCGCAATATTTACGCGATTGACGAAAACAACAACCTGGTCTGGACCCATCGAGATCAGTTTGCTTATATCTCTGAGCCACTGGTGGTTGAGAATATGGTGATTGTCAGTTCCCAGGACCACAAAGTGGTTTTCCTTAACAAGGCTGATGGAACGACCATCCGTGAGGTGGCGCTGAACGGGGCTGTGATTGCAGCACCGGTCTACGATCCAGAGACAGATTCGATTTTCGTCGGCTCTCTTGCAGGTGAGTTTGTAAGGATCGACCGGCAGAGTGGTGAGATTGTCTGGCGCTATGATGGCGGAGGAACACTGGAAAGCGTTTGGTCAGAGCCAATCCTTGTAGATGGACAGGTTATCTTTAACGACAAGACCGGGAAGATCATTTCTCTATCTCCGGAAACAGGTGCGGAAAACTGGCCATTCGATGCTGGCGGAACCATGTCGGCAGGACTTGCCCTGGTTGAAGGCAAAGGTTTTGTTGTAGCACTGGAAGATGGCGTAGTCTCCCTTATTGGTTTAGATCGTCAATCTATCTGGTCTCGTCAAGTCAGCGGTACGCTCTTTGACACACCAATTGTTACAGAGAACTTGATCCTCGTGGGAGCCTTCAAGGGTGACAATCTGGTCTACGCATTTGATTTTCAAGGTCAGCAAGTCTGGGCCTTCAAACCTGAGAAATAGAGAGGTCGACTATGTGGGATACCCTGATTGTCCAACCCTTTACTAATGTTTTATTGATGATCACGATGCTGGTCAAGAACTTTGGCGTCGCGATTATTCTGTTTACCATCCTGATCAAACTGGTGACTTACCCGCTAACTGCCAAGCAGATCAAATCCTCGCAGGCTATGCAGGAGTTACAGAAGAACCCGCGTTATCTCAAAATGCAAGAGAAGTACAAAGACAATAAAGAAAAGCTTGCAGAAGAACAGATGAGGTTATACAGGGAGCTCGGAGTCAGTCCGTTCAGTTCTTGTCTGCCTATGCTGCTCCAATTTCCGATCATCATCGGCTTATATCAGAGCATCATGCGGGCAATGGCCAGCACACCTCTTGAATTAATCAAGCTGGAACGGATGATTTATCCATTCCTTGATTCCACCAAGATTTTGCCGATTCAAAACCGCTTCCTCTGGATGGATCTTGGTCAACCAGAGCGCTTGATGATTGCAGGCATAGGAATCCCGGTCCTTGCAATCCTGGTTGTTTTGTCTACCCTGGTTCAGACCAAAGTAATGCAACCGCCTTCCAGTGGTGGCAATGATCAGGCTGCTGCCATGACTAATAGTATGAATATGACCATGCCAATCCTGATGGGCGTCATGGCTTATCAATTCTCAGCTGGTCTGGCCCTTTATTTTGTTGTCAGCAATCTGACTACCATTGGACAGTACGCAGCAATGGGGAAAACCGATTGGTCCAGGATTTTCCCATGGGTAAAATCAAAACCCAAACAAAGCAAGCCTGCCATTGTGATTCCTGATCTTCCGGAAGAAGAAGAGGAAGAGGAAGAACCAATGATTGTCGAAAAAATCAGCAAACCTTCAGCCAGGGCTTCCGCTAAACGCCAACGCCCCAAGATGAAGAAATAAGCAAATTTGAAAGTTGAGTGTGCCTGATGACAAACAACAGAACCACCCTAGAGGTAATTGCGATTACTATCGAAGAAGCCATCGAGAAGGGGCTGGAGCAATTAGGGGTCGAACGAAAGGATGTGGAAGTTGAAGTGTTGGATGAGGGTAAACGGAATTTGTTCCGCTTTGCCTCCAAACAAGCCCGCATCAAATTGACCATTCTGGATTCCAGTGAAGTTAAGAACGAAGACTTGGAACCGGAAGATGAAGCAGCAAGCCTTGATGACGAGGAAAGTCTGAGTTTCGGCGAGATGTTTGAAGCTCATACTAGCTCAAACATGAACGAATTGGTAGATCTGGATTTGACCGACATCGAGTCAGTTGTCAGACAAACCGTGTTAGACCTGCTCGAAAAAATGGATGTCCAGGCCGGAGTAACTGTTCAAAAGGTCTTCCAGGAAGATGAAGATCGGGAAGTAATTTATGTCAACATCGAAGGCTCAGATTTGAGTTTTCTGATAGGTCGCAGGGCAGAAACGCTGAATGCTTTACAGTACATAACCAGTCTGATTGTCAATAAAAAGCTCAACCAGTGGGTTCCACTGCAGCTGGACATACAGAACTTCCGCCACCGTCGCGAGGTGGAACTACAGAAGCTTGCCCGCAGGATGGCTGAGCAGGTGGTTTCCACCGGTCGCAGGCAATGCCTTGAACCCATGCCGGCGAATGAACGCAGGATTGTACACATCGAACTACGTAAAAATGATTTGGTTTACACTGAATCCATCGGCGAGGAACCGAACCGAAAAATTTGTATTTATCCTGCAGAATAAGTGGTTTGAAAATGCGTGCTTTGGATCTGATCATAAAAAAACGTGATAATCTGGCTCTGACAAAGTCTGAAATCGACTTCCTTATCTCAGGCTATGCCCATGATGAAGTCCCTGATTACCAAATGTCAGCCTGGGCTATGGCGGTGCTTCTGAATGGGATGACCGATCAGGAGATCACTGATCTGACCATGGCAATGGCGCATTCAGGCGAAGTGCTGGACCTGAGCGAGATCGGTGACATTGTGGTCGATAAGCACTCCACCGGGGGTGTTGGAGATAAGACTACCTTGAGCGTTGCTCCAATGGTGGCAGCTTGCGGGCTGCCAGTTGGCAAAATGTCCGGCAGAGGCTTGGGATTTAGCGGTGGCACGATCGACAAACTCGAATCGGTACCAGGTTATCGAAGCAATCTATCCACCGAAGAATTTATCAGGCAGATAAAATCGATTGGAATTGTTCTTACGGGACAAAGCGCTGATTTAGCACCCGCGGACGGTAAGCTTTACGGGCTGCGCGATGTGACCGGGACTGTCCAGTCCATCCCATTGATTGCATCTTCAGTGATGAGTAAGAAGATAGCTGGCGGCGCGGACGCGATTGTTTTGGATGTAAAAGTTGGCAAGGGCGCATTCATGCAGACTCTTGAAGACGCGCGAAAACTCGCGAACGTAATGGTTTCGATTGGAAACCTGAGCGGTCGGCAGGTGATTGCGGTGCTTTCACCCATGGATCAACCGCTCGGAGAAGCAGTCGGAAATGCGCTTGAACTCAAGGAAGCAGTTGAATTGCTGAAGGGCAAAGCGCCTGAAGATTACCGCTATCATTGCATGCACCTTGCGGCTTACATGTTGATCCTTGGCAAAAAAGCCGGATCCATGCAGGAAGCACTCGCAATGGCCGAAGCCACAATCTCAAACGGCAGTGCCATGAAAAAACTGGAAGAGTTAATCGCTGCTCAAGGCGGCGATGTTTCCTACATCCGTGATCTTGACCTTTTGCCGAAAGCCAAAATTCACAAAACCATCACAGCCGATAAAAGCGGCTGGGTGAAAACCGTGGACGCAAAAGAAGTCGGCGAGAGTTCAGTGACACTCGGTGCCGGCCGTTCGAAAAAAGATGACAAAATTGATTTTGGAGTAGGCATCCTGGTCAAAGTGAAAATTGGAGAGATAGTCGCTGAAAAACAGCCTCTTTTTGAGATACACGCCAACGATGAAGAGAAACTCAACCAGGTTTTGGAAAAGCTGCGAAACGCTGTGGAGATAGTGGACGAACCGGTGGAAGCGCCCCCATTTTTTTGGGACGTTATTGGTCTGAATGAATAGCAGAAACCCGGTTCGCCGGGTTTTTTATTGGAAATTGGAGAATAGTTGATGCTGTTAGAACGTAAGAATATAAGGAATTTAGCGATCATTGCGCACGTGGATCATGGCAAGACAACCCTGATTGATTCGATGCTGAGACAGGCTAAAGTTTTCCGCGAGAACCAGAAGGTTCAGGAACGAATCATGGATTCCAACGATCTTGAAAGAGAACGCGGAATTACTATCCTGGCAAAGAACACCGCCATCACCCTGCCAGATCTTGAAACAGGAGAGTTGATCAAAATCAATATTGTCGACACGCCAGGCCACGCAGATTTTGGTGGAGAAGTCGAACGGATCATGAACATGGTTGATGGTGTTTTGCTGCTTGTGGACGCGGTAGAGGGTCCAAAACCGCAAACAAGGTTTGTGCTCAAACAGGCCATCGCCAAGAACTTGCCTACGATCGTAGTTATCAACAAGCTGGATCGGCGCGACGCGGATGCTGATCAGGCGTTAAATGCTACATTTGACTTATTTGTTGAGCTTGGAGCCAGCAGTGAGCTGCTTGAGTTCCCGATCATTTACGCCGACGGGCTCGCTGGCAAGGCAGGAACATCGGAACAATTAGCAGATAATTTGATACCTTTGTTTGATAGCATCCTTCGCAACATACCCGGACCTTTGGCAGACGTTGATGCGCCATTTCAGCTGTTGGTTACGAACCTTGGCTACGACGAATACAGTGGCGTTACGGCAACTGGCAGAATTCACGCCGGGAGTATCAAGGCAGGTCAGCCGGTGATGCGCCTTAAGCTTGATGGAACTGCCGAACGGATCCAGGCCAAGTATCTGTTTGCATACCAGGGTCTTGCCAAGATTGCCATTGATGCTGCTGAGGCTGGTGAGATCGTGACCATTGGCGGTCTGAAGGATATCCAGATTGGTGAGACGCTGGCAGATATTGAAAACCCGATTGTTCTGCCTGCCATCAAGGTCCAGCAACCTACGGTTCAAATGACATTTGGCGTCAATACTTCGCCTTTTAGTGGGCGGGAGGGCAAGTGGGGCACCACCAGGAAGCTCTGGGAGCGTTTGACTGAGGAATTGCGGACTAATATTGCCCTGCGTGTCGCCCAAACGGAGCAGAAAGATACTTTTCTGGTTTCAGGACGAGGTGAGCTGCATCTTGGCATATTGATCGAGACGATGAGGCGTGAAGGCTATGAATTCCAGGTCAGCCGACCTGAAGCAATCATTGTTGAGGATGAGAATGGTCGAAAACTGGAACCTTTCGAGGAAGTTCACATCGATGTGGACAGTGATAGTGTTGGGATCGTGGTTGAAATGCTTGGTCAACGCAAGGGCAAGATGACCAATATGACCAATAACCCGGACGGGACGGTGCATTTGATCTATTCGATGCCGACCCGTGGTTTGTTGGGTTTTCGCTACAAATTCTTGAATGCTACTCGTGGAAGGGGCATTCTAAACAGCTTCTACGTGGGAGACCAACCGCTTGAAGGCACCATCGATAGCAAAAACACCAGTTCGATTGTTGCCCGGGAAGAAGGGGTGTCCTCAACTTATGGACTGAAAAATGCCGAACCCCGGGGAATCCTGTTTATTGGTGCTGGAGTGGAGGTCTATGAAGGTATGATCGTCGGGGAGACCCCGAGATCACAGGATCTTTCGATCAACATAGCCAAGAAAAAGCATTTGACCAACATGCGTCAGTCGATCCGGGATCTGGAGGAAAGATTGAATCCTCCACGCCAGATGAGCCTGGATGAGATGATTGAATACCTTGGGCCAGACGAGCTGCTGGAAGTTACCCCCGAAAGCTTGCGGCTGAGGAAGCGCATTTTGAATACCCATGATCGTCTGAGGGAAGAAAAGAATGCCGAAGAAGACGAAGATTAGGGATAAGATTTATTAATTTATAAACTATGCGCGTAGAATAAAGCGCTGAGAAGGCAATCCTGCCACTTGTGTTCGAAAAGAAAAGAGCGCGCCTGCAAAAGGTTGGGCGCTTTTTTCTTTTTCAGGCAGGTCAACAGACGCGCTGGTAATGTAGAGCGTGCGCAAGTCGGTGCCGCAAAATGTGACTGAGGTGGGGCGGCTGACCGGCAGAAGGATCTGCGCCAGCTCCTTCGCTTCAGGCGAAAGCTGAACAACACGCCCGCCATCCCAGATAGCTGTCCACAGATTTCCGTCCGCATCAATAGTCAGCCCGTCTGGCGTACCTCGTGGGGGAGAGTAGAAAACCTCTTTATTGGTCAGTTCTTTACCCTTCAGAGTGTAGCGGTAAACAGAATGATCGAGTGAATCTGTGTGGTAAAAGTACTTGCTGTCCAGGCTCCAGCCAATTCCATTCGAGATCGAGATATTCTCAAGGATAATGCTACAGGATAGATTGTTTGATATGCGGTAAAGCTTGGAGGTACCCCGCGGACCTTTTGAGCCTGCCCAAAATTCGCCAGCGGGTGATACTTTGCCATCGTTGAACATGGAACCGATGCCTTGAGGGATAACATCCAGGAAGTTTACTGGCGGAGGATCTCCAGGTTTATAGAACGCAAATCCAAACTCAGTCGCAAGGAGCAGGCGATCGGTTTCTGTGAGAGCGATGCAGCCCAGTTTTTGACCAATTTGGTGAACTTTCAAGTCGAGGGTCTCAGGCTGAAATTCATGGAGCAACCCCAGCTCGATGTCAATCCAGAAGAGCGTTTGGCGATTTGAATCCCAAAGCGGGCATTCTCCCAACACATTCGCGCAATGAATTAAGGGTTGGTCGATCGAATAGGATTGCATGCTGGGATTTTACCAGCAGAAGCAGGGGTTTGTCATTCCTTGATGGCAGTGTTAAAATACCAAAAACCTAATGAGTGATGGAGATTAATGAAAAAACCGGGAAAACTTTCAGCAAAGACAGAATTCAGTCCCAGGATTTTTCATGCCAAGCCGACTGAATGGCTTGGCGTGGTTGGACTCATGCTCCTTGGCGCCCTTGTTGGGCTGATCATTAGTTTGTTACTCCCTCCTAAATACGAAGCTGTGTCAAAGTTAACCACAAATTTGGAAGTTGTTACCGGGACTAACGTGACAGAGATCATGGTGGATGCCCAGGTAGATATCGTCGGCACACTCGTGTTCCATTCGGATGTTATTGAGTCAGTACAGCAAAACCTGGCAGATGAGGGGCTGACATACACTGCTACGGAATTGACCAGGAAGACCAGGATTGAACGCCAATTAATGAGTACGCTCATCAAAGTGAGAGACGCCGACCCGGAAGTGGCAGCTCTGATAGCCACAGCCTGGGCAGAAAATGCTTATCAACGTCTCAATGAGGCTTATTCCCACGCGCTTGCCCTTTCGGAAGCCAAAGCCACCCAGGCGATGCTGACAGGCTGCATCGAAGATACAACAAAGCAGCAGCTTCCTTTTTGCCAGACGCTTACAGCAGAAAATACTGACGACCTTCTAAGTGAGACTGAGCGGATCATTTTGCAAAAAAGTCCTCTGAGCCTGGGGCTGACGGGTGAGATAAATATCAGCCAGTACCAACCAGCCGCAATACCGGAATATCCTGTTGCCTTTCAACGATCAATCCTGATCCTTGCCGGAGCTCTGGCAGGCTTAGTTTTGGCCCTCTTGCTGGGTGAATTGATGATGAAAGAACCAGAGCGTGGCTAAATTCAGGGAGTCTCTTGCAGAGATTAGCTGGAAACTGCTGTTGCTGGCTTTGCCCATCACAAGCTTTCCCATGCTTTCGAGGCTATTTGGCGGCACAAGTGTCGCGCCGTTGTCTGTTGTGCCAATGGCTTTATTGGTCCTTATCCTGGTGATTCCTGAATTCCTGAAAAGAAGAGCATTACCCCGTCAATTCCAACCACTCTACATATATTTTTTACTTGCAATCTTTTCGATCGCGCTAGCTTTTTTGAGGGAGTTACCGAGTTTTCGGGCAATTCCTGTTTGGAGAAACGCCTTAGAAGGATTGGTAACCTTGTTGTTCGGTTTTGGCTTCTACCTGGTTACCATCTATTATTTGCGAGATCAATACCGGATACGCCGCGCATTACGTTGGATCAACCTGGGTGGAGCGGTTATCATCCTGGTTGTTGCCGTGCAGTATATGACATACAAAATTACAGGAAAGTTTCCACAAATTCTGTGGTTTTTCCAGTCCATCATTTCTGCTTCTGCCATGTTGTATGACGGCCGCGCGACCGGCCTGGCTTTTGAACCTTCCTGGCTGGCTCACCAACTAAACATTTTGTATATTCCCATCTGGCTTGGTTTTACAGTCCGAAAAGAATCTGTTTACTCAAAGCGCTTGTTTGGGAAGATTCCATACGAGGCCATCTTCCTGGCAGGCGGAATCTTAAGTATGTTTCTCAGCTTTTCCAGGATTGGATGGCTGACAATTATTGCAGTTTTTATGTACCTTGTTTTCAGATATGCAAATTTGCTGATAAACAGGTACCTGGAACGAAGAGAAAAAGAGACTGGAAAGAAGTACAACAGGAAACAACACTTCTTCGCGAAATTGCTCCTTTGGCTGCTCCTGATCTCAATCCTGCTTGTTTTGGTTTTTGCTGCTGGTTTGGTCATGCGTCGTTTGGACCCTCGCATGGAACAATTATTTGATGTTTCGCTGTTGAAAAAATATGGGATTCTGGGTTGGGCGAGCAGGCTGAGTTTTGCGGAACGCATCACTTACTGGCAGGCAGCTTTCAATGTCTACCTAAAACATCCATGGTTTGGCAGCGGTTTGGGTGTTGCTGGTTATTACTATCCAGAAGTCCTGCCAAGTTTTGGCTACCAGTTACCGGAAACACTTTCGGCAATGTTCTACGACAGCTTTATTCCGAATGCCAAAAACTTGTGGGCGAGGCTGCTTGCGGAAACCGGTATCATTGGCTTTTCGGTTTTTGTAGCCTGGGTGGTCACACATTGGCGTGACGCAAAGGCGGTTGAAAAACGAAAACAGTCCGGGCTATTTAAAGCCATGGGATTGGCAGGACAACTTCTGATCATTGCATTGGTCGTGGAAGGTTTTAGCCTTGATACTTTTGGATTACCTTATTACTGGGTTGGTTTTGGCTTGATCGTTGCAACTTGGCGTGCCAAGTCAGAGCATTCCGATCCTAAGACGAAGCGAAAGTCGGCCTAAAAGCAGAATTCAGCAAATCCCAAATATCCGAGCTGTGAAAACTATTGGATGATGCCAATTTTTCTTCACCTTCTTTGATAACACGGAGGTGACGCAAAACCGCTTCGTTGGTTCTTTTGTCTATGTTAGCCTCAGCAAGTAACTGCGCCATTTGCCCTGCGAGTTCCGGTGTGATTTGCGAGTTAGCATCCCAGGCTGCCTTGAACGCCGGACAATCTGCCAATCCGAGCAAAATAGGGTAGGTCTTTTTTCGGGTCGTCAGGTCCGTCAGGTTGGATTTGCCGGTACTGCTTGCGTCTCCCCAGATACCCAGGTAATCATCCTGGATCTGGAAAGCCAGGCCTGCATGCTCGCCAATCTCCCGCAAAAAACGATCTGTTTTGTCATCCACCCCAGTTAATAATGCGCCAATTCGTAGAGATGCCGAAATCAAGCAAGCCGTTTTTAAACGGATCATTTCAAGATACTCGTCGACAGATACATTTGTTTCAGTTTCAAAGTGCATATCCAGGTATTGCCCTCGGATTACGTCCATGGCTGCCTGACGGAAGACTGTATAGGCTCTATCAAAATCGGCAAAAGTCACTGCGCTTTCAACTTCTTGGAAGATATCGTGTGCCATCGTGGACAAGAAATCACCTGTGTTTAAGGCCTGAGCCAGACCATAACTCCGCCAGAGGCATTCCCGTCCATGCCGGGTCTCACCCTGATCTTCGATGTCATCATGAACAAGGGTGTAATTGTGCAGCACTTCCATCGCTACCGCTGCAGGCATCAGGCTTAGAGCCTCTCCGCCAAACATTTGGCTGCTGGTGAGCAGGAGCATTGGACGCAAGCGCTTGCCGGTTTTCGGTGCGGATTCATTCCAACCGAAGTGATAGCTGACCATGTCATGTAAACCGCGCAAGCTTTCCGGGATGCGGGCAAGCACAAGCTGCTTCAGGCTGGTTTCAAACTGATCTTTTAACGAGGCGAGGTAGCTCATAGGCGCTCAATGCCTTCCAGGTGGCTGATATTCCACTCTGAGAGGCTGCTCACCCCACTAGCAAACATAGCTGCGTGGAGTTCTGTCTTGATTGTCTCGATCTGGTTGATCAGTTCTTGCTCGCCAATGTTTGCGGCAAGCAGGAATTTGCGAGCAAATCCGCCCAGTCTGGCGCCAAGGGCAAGAGATTTAGCAAGGTCCACACCATCTCTCAAGCCTCCAGAAGCGAAGATAAGCGGATTACCCTCGAGGTTTCGCAGTTGTAACAAGTTCAGGACAGTAGGAATGCCCCAATCGCTGAAGGCTGCGTTGACAGAGGCTTTCAGGGGATCAGGCTGGCGATACATTTCCACTTTCGCCCAGGAAGTTCCTCCCGCTCCAGCAACATCGATACCAGCGACGCCAGCATCTAAAAGCTGTTGCGCGGTTTCAAGACCAATTCCCCAGCCAACTTCTTTGACTAAAACAGGAACGGATAGAGAGCGGCAAACCTGTTCGATTTTGGGGAGCAAGCCGGAGAAATCGTGGTTGCCTTCCGGCTGTAAAGCCTCTTGCAAGGGGTTGAGGTGCAGGTAAAGCGCGTCCGCCTCAAGCATATCCACGGCTTTTTTGTACTCGTCAATTCCATAGCCATAATTGAGCTGAACAGCGCCAAGATTGGCAAAAATCAAGGTGTGTGGAGCAAATTTGCGGATGTTGAAGGACTCGGCTAGCTCCGGGTTTTCAATAGCCGCCCGTTGAGAACCAACCCCCATGGCGATTCCGCACTGCTCTGCCGCCAAAGCGAGGGTACGGTTGAAGGCTTCACCAGCAGCCGTGCCGCCTGTCATGGAAGAGATCAGGATCGGAGCTGAAAGTGGTTTTTTGAAAAGGATCAATGATGTGTCGACGCGTTCAAAATTCAACTCTGGCAGAGCATTATGCTTTAGATCAATCTTTTCAAAACCGGTTGAGATAGAGGACTGTACATCCTGCTCAAGGTTGATCTCCAAATGATCATTTTTTCGTTGTGGAAGAAGCGCATCTTTTTTCATCATAAAGTGTTATAGTAGAGGCTACAAAAAATGTCAAATTAGTTAAGGTCATTATAACAATAGAGGTAAAAATGGAACAAAACGAAATCTTCGAAGCAGTCAAGACAGTAGTAATGGATGTCCTGAAAATTGATGGGGATGATATCACGCTCGAAACCCGTTTCATCGAGGATCTCAAGGCTGATTCGATGGATCAGTTCTTCCTGATCGATGGATTCTGCGAGAAATTTGATGTCAATATTTCAGATGAGGACGCCAGAAATATTCACTCAGTCGGGGACGCAGTGAAAGCCATCGAAGCAAACAAACAATAAATTACGAAAAGGCAAACTACAGAGGCATTCCAGAATATGGGATGCCTTTTGTATTTAATCTATTCAACAAATTACGTTTTCACACAACTCCTTTACAAAGAATTTACCTCTTGTGTGCAGATAGGTAGAATGACATTAGTGAGGTAGCTATGTCTGAAAATAAGCAAAATAAATCCAAAAGTACTGCTTCGGATTGGTCGGACGAAGAGAAAGCGGCCATGCAGGAGCGAGCCAAAGAGCTGAAAGCTGAAAAGGCAAACCGAAACAGGGCAAGTGATGAGCAAGCTGTGATGGAAAAGATCGGCGAAATGCCTGAAGCTGAGCGGGCAATAGCAACAAGATTGCACGAGATGATCAAACAGAAGTTTCCCGCGTTATACGCGAAAACATGGTACGGAATGCCTGCTTACCAGCTTGACGGGAAGACCCTGATCTTTTTCCAAAGCGCGCATCGTTTTGGTTCAAGGTACAGTACTTTAGCCTTTAGCGATACTGCAAAGCTGGATGATGGTCCGTTTTGGGCTACTTCATACGCGTTGCTTGAAATGGATACCACGGTTGAAGCGAAGGTTCGCGATCTAATCCGGAAGGCGATCGGTTAAAAAAAGTGGCTGGTAACAAAAACCAGCCACTTTTGCTAAATTAACACGAATTAACCGCGCAGATATTCCTGCAAGGATTCTTTGCTCACACGGAAAGCGCTGCCGATCTTGCGCGCTTTGAGTTCCCCGGCGTTGATGGCTGCGAGCACATCTTCTTCCGAGACCTTGAGGAAACCAGCAGCTTCGGCGGGTGTCATGATGTCAGGCATACCAGTGGCAGCTGCGGGAGCTGTCGGCTGAGTTTGAGACTGACCCTGAGTCATGCCAGCAAGCGATCCGGACAGGACGTTACCAATTCCCATACCAGCGCCAATTCCGGCTGTAAGACCCGCTCCACCTGAGGGGTTCTGGGCGGCGTCGCGCATGGCATCGGCAGCCTGTAGCTGGGTGTAGGTTTGCATGTCGAGCATGCCCATTTCGCGCAGTTCCTTAGCGGACTTGTCAGAAGGCTTGAGATTGCCAATATAGAACGATTTCAACAGTAAGCCGATTGCCAGGAAGTCATCCTGTGCTTTCGCGCGTACACCAGCCCCAAGTTCATCGGTGAGGCCGATCAGGTCGAGCACGTTCTTTTGGGTAGTAGTCTCACCGAGCAGATCTTGCAAGCGTGAGAGCAGCATGGTGCGAAGACGGTTTTCAATGTCCGATGTTCGATATGCGCCAAGTTGACCAACGATCTGGGTTACAAATTGCTGCGGATCTGTGACCTGGAAGCTATAGGTGCCAAAACCCTGCAGAAGGGCAATGCCTAGCCCAACACCAGTGTTGCGGACAATGATCGGTTGTGGGGTGCCCCATTTGCGATCAGCAAATTCACGCATGGAAACGAAGTAGATCTCAGCAGTGAATGGGGTTCGATCTCCAAATAGCTTACCCAGCAGGTCGGTCAGTAGTGGCACGTTTGCAGTGGTGATCGTGTGTCGTCCAGGACCAAGCACGTCCAGTGCCCGTCCGTCGCGGAAGAAGACCGCCGCCTGGGATTCGCGGACAATTACCTGTGAGCCAAAACGGAGATCAGCAACACCGGTTTCGGGAAAACGATGTACCAACTCATCAGCCATCTCGCTGGGATATTCAACAACATCAAATACTCTTGCCATATTATTCCTCCAAGAATTCCTGAACTAATTTATTATGCGATGCCTTTTAGGGCATTAGAACGCTTGTTGAATAGATCAACGCATTCCTGACTGACTGAGACTAAGTGCCGGAGTGCGGCAGGCAAACCGTCTGTTCCAATGGAAGATTCGACATTGTCAATTGCAGCCGATACGGTAGCGCCTTTTTCCAACAAGGTGGCATCGTATTGGTAGATATTTGACAATTCTTCCTCTTTGATTTTGATCGCATCAAATAAACCCGCATAACCATAGGATGCGGTTCGGACGCGATCAATAAACTGACGCAGCTTGATGGCAGCGTTTTCGAGGTCATCAATGTAAGCCAAGCCACCTTGTGAAATTAAATCGCGCTGCAAACCTGAAATGCGCTGGTAATGCGCTTCATATTCGTTAGCGATAGTCTCCCGCAGTAACTTGTCGGAAAGCCGGCGATCGCCTCGCTCGACATAACCCTTAAAACCCGGTATCTTGGAAAGTAACTTTTTTAATGGGTCGCGATCCTCAGACACTTTATCAAAAATATCACTCATGTTGCTCCTTTTCTTTCTACGAACTACAGAATAATCTTAGATGTTTTATTTCAGACTGGCAATAGATTATCTAAGGTTCTCACGGATTTATAAAAACATTATAATGGATAAAACCGTTTTCATAGGAGGTTTGTATGGCTTCAGGATCGGGAAATCGCCTGGGACCCCTGGAATATTTTCTGATTATCATCCTAATTCTGATGATTCTATTTACCTTGCTGTCCATCTTTTGGCCTGCCATACAACTTTTTTACCAAAACACCTTCGCTAATTAATGGATATTCCTAAAAAGAGAAGACAATTTCCGGACTGGATGTGGAACGCAATTGATTGGGTTTTTCCTCCACATTGCCTCGGATGTGGTGTTGAGGGTGAAATAATTTGCTCTGACTGTTACGCTACCATCAAGCGCGTTCCGTCCAACGTCTGCCCTTATTGCAACGCTTACGTCAGCACGAGCGGTCACTGTCCAAATTGTGGGAATCGCAAGCCAGCTTACTCAAAATTCCGGGCGTTTGCCTTTTATGGTGGCGTGATCAGAGAAGCAGTTCATCATTTGAAATATCAGAACGATATCGGCATTGCACGGATTTTAGCTGGCTACCTGCTCAAAGTAATCCAGGCGGAAACTTGGGAGTTTGACCTTGTTATCCCAGTTCCACTTTCTAGAAGTAAAGAGGAACAGCGTGGCTACAACCAGGCTGAGCGGCTTGCCAGACCCGTAGCGGAAGCTCTCAAGGTTCCAATTTCGACAGAGGGACTTAAGCGGATAAGAGAAAAGGCTTCCCAGGTGGATTTGGATGTGAATTCGCGCAGGGAAAATGTGCGCGGTGTGTTTGAGGCAGATCCTGCGATTGTAAAGGGTAAGCGCATTTTGCTGATAGATGATGTTTTCACGACCGGAGCTACTCTCGAATCAGCCTCACAAGCTCTCAAGGACGCAAATTCCGGTCTCATTTATTGCGTCACGGTTGGCAAGTCAGATTTCAATGTTAATTAAATTTTCGTTCCAATAACATATCATGTATAATTCCATAAAATCATCCAGGAGGTTCCCATGGCTCTACATATGGATATTTACACTAAAGACCTTGATTTGACCGACCGAATCAAGGAATACGCAACTAAAAAAGTCGGCAAGCTGGATAAGTTCCTCAGTGATATAGGCGAATGCCGTGTAGATTTGGGGTATGCCAAGACCGCACGGAATGCATCAGATCGCTTTATCGCCCAGGTAACCATTCGGGGAAGGGGCTTCATCCTTCGTTCAGAAGAAAGGGCAGACAGTATCTACGCAGCGATTGATGCGACGGTAGACAAAATGACCCGGCAGATCGAGCGATTCAAGGGCAAGCATTGGCGCAAACGTGGTCCAGAGACTGCTGAAGTAACTCCGGCAGAAGAAGTTGATGAGGAAGAAGCAGTACCAATGATTGTCCGAAGGAAAACCTTCACCCTGACTCCCATGGACGAACAGGAAGCGCTGGAACAATTGCAGCTGCTTGGTCACGAAGATTTCTTTGTGTTCTACAATGCCGATACTTCAAAGATCAATGTCTTGTATCGGCGCCGTGATGGAACCTACGGTCTGATTGATCCAATTGTTGGTTAATCTAGAATGTTAGTTAAGACATGCAGTCCCACATGGGACTGCATGTGCGTTAAAATAAGTTTAGGAGTACAAAAACATGACTTACGAAGATGATGACGATTTCGTTGCTGCCCCAGGTCTTGATGGGGATTTTTCCTTCAATTTGCCTTCCATCGAAAATTCTGTTAGCGAGATTCTGAAAGCAGTTGGCGAAGATCCTGGACGCGAAGGATTGATACGAACACCAGAGCGAGTCGCAAGAGCCTACCAGGAAATCCTGGGAGGTTATCAGACCGATCCCGCAAAACTTGTTAATGGAGCATTGTTCAACGTCGACTACGATGAAATGGTCATTGTCAAGGATATTGAATATTTCAGCTTATGTGAACATCACATGTTGCCATTCTTTGGAAGAGCCCACGTTGCGTACGTGCCCAAAGGGAAGGTTATTGGGCTTTCCAAGATTCCCCGAATTGTGGATATGTTCGCTCACAGGTTGCAAGTTCAGGAACGGATGACGCAACAAATTGCGGAGTTTATTCAAGAAGTGGTCAATCCATGGGGTGTTGGCGTAGTAATCGAAGGGCAGCATTTGTGTATGATGATGCGCGGGATCAAAAAAGAACAGGCAAAAATGACTACGTCGGCGATGCTGGGTGGATTTAGAAAACGCCTGGAAACCAGGATGGAGTTCCTGAACCGGATCTCTAACTAATAGCTTTCCGTTTCTGCTTTACGAAATATTTCGACTCCCACACGTGAAGTGTTGGCCACGAAGTCCGGTTTTTCAATCCGGATGGTTAACGCTCTCACGCCTGACCATTTAAGCAGCATTTTGGCTAAGTCTTCAGCCAGGGCTTCAAGTGTGTAGAACTGGGTTTCAGCCACACGAGCAATGACAGACTTGGCTACGGTTGAATAACTGATAGTATCCTTGATATTGTCAGTCAATCCAGCTGGTTTAAGATCTGTCAAAAGAGTGATATTGACCAATAGAGTCTGCGGTTGATCTCGTTCAGGGGACTTTATGCCGACTATCCCAGTAGCACGTAAATCAGTGATGATGATCTTGTCCATAAAGACCTGTTCTAGATGAACTCCCCACCGTCAACACGGATTACATGCCCGGTCATGAAATCCTGACTTAAGATATGCAGCACATTCTGGGCTATGATCTCTGGACTGCCAATTTGCCGTAAGGGGATCTGTCGGTCTGCCACAACCTGCAAGTCTATATGTTCAAATCCCTGCAATGGCAGCATCGTACCTGGCGCAATTGCGTTCACAGTAATATTTGGCGCTAATTCCAGGGCAAACATAGCCGTAATAGCATTGATTGCTTGTTTTGTGACC
The DNA here is from genome assembly GCA_036825115.1 of Anaerolineaceae bacterium. Taxonomy (GTDB): domain Bacteria; phylum Chloroflexota; class Anaerolineae; order Anaerolineales; family Anaerolineaceae; genus Mesolinea. Next base: position 36,876 of record DAISYV010000001.1, read on the forward strand.
CGATAGCTGAAGTGATCCGTTCCATAGCGAAAAACTTTTGAGTCACTGATGTTAATCACCTTTCCTTGCATATCGCGAGGAAGTTGTTGCGCAAAAGCCGAAATCAATAACCAGGCAGAAAAGAGATTCACATTGAACACCCGGCTAATTTTTTCAGGTGTAGCAGACTTTCCATTACCCGAAGGATAGATGCCCGCATTATTGATCAAAATGTCAATATGACCAAATTCTGAGCAAACTCGACCCATCAGGTCCTGGACATGATTTATGTCTTCCAGGTCTTGCTGGAAAACATGGGCTTTTGTGCCCATTTTTTCAAGATCGGATTTGACCTTTGCAACTGATTCAACGGAAGAATTGTAATGAAGAGCCAGATTGCAACCTGCTTTGCCAAGCGCGAGGGCAATTGCCCGCCCAAGGCGAATACCACTACCGGTGACTAAAGCATTCTTACCTTTCAGGTCCATGATTCGTTCACCTTTCTTTGATAGGTAACCTATCCTTACTAATCTAACATTATTTATGCCGATCCCCTTAATTCGATGGTAGAATTTTATCATCCCTAAACAAAAATAGTAGGAGGTCGTACATGACAAAAATCGATCTGGAAAAAGCACTGAATACCATTAGGTTTCTCTCAGCTGACGGCGTACAAAAAGCCAATTCTGGGCATACCGGGCTACCCATGGGGGCGGCCGCGCTTGCCTATAGCCTTTTTATGCGCCACATGAAGTACAACCCGGTAGATCCTTCATGGTCAAATCGGGATCGCTTTGTACTTTCTGGCGGGCATGGCTCCATGTTGATTTACAGCATGCTTTACTTGACGGGGTATGAAGTCTCGATTGAGGATCTGAAACAGTTCCGTCAATGGGGTTCCATCACACCTGGTCATCCTGAATGGGGGCATACGCCTGGTGTGGAAACCACCACCGGACCACTCGGTCAGGGTTTTGCAACTGGGGTGGGCATGGCGATTGCCGAGCAACACCTGGCAGCAATTTTTAACAAGCCAGATCACAAGATTGTGGATCATTACACCTTTGGTATCGTCACTGACGGAGATTTGATGGAGGGCATAAGCTCCGAAGCAGCCTCTCTGGCCGGGCATCTTAAATTGGGTAAGTTGATCTATCTGTATGATGACAATATGATCACCATTGAGGGCACAACCAAGCTGGCTTTCACTGAAGATGTCGCAAAAAGGTTTGAGTCGTATGGCTGGCATGTCCAGAGGGTTGCAGATGGAAACGATGTGGATGCAATCGATGAAGCGGTCACAGAAGCCAAAAAGGATCCACGCCCTTCGATAATTATTTGCCGTACTACCATCGGCTTCGGTCTTCCGAACAAGGCAAACACGCCAGGAATTCATGGTTCACCAGCCGGTAAGGAAGAATTGGCAAAAGCCAAGGAAAATGTGGGTTGGCCGGTTGAGCCAATGTTCCATGTTCCAGATGAAATTCTTCAACACTTCAGGTCAAGGCAGGAAGCCGGTAAAAAAGCCCAGGAAAATTGGGAGCATGTTTTTGAAGATTATAGAGCCGCATTTCCGGAACTTGCCGCTGAATTTGAACGCAGGCTTACCGGGCAGTTACCCAAAGGGTGGGAGAAAACTCTGCCTGTATTCCCGGCAAGCGAGAAGGGTTTAGCATCCCGTGAAGCATCCGGAAAGGTTATAAACGCGATCTGTGGGGTGTTACCTGAATTATTTGGCGGTTCAGCAGATCTGGCGCCTTCATTAAAGACCTGGATGGATAAAGTGCCCGCATTCAGTCCGGAGACACCTGAAGGTCGAAATGTTCACTTCGGTGTCCGGGAAATTTCCATGGCTGCGATCGGTAACGGCTTACTGGTGCATGGAGGTTTTATACCTTACGTCGGGACTTTCCTGGTGTTTTCCGACTATGCCAGAGGATCGCTGCGTGTAGCCGCGCTTTCAAAAATGGGAGTTATCTGGGTTCTAACGCACGACTCCATCGCTGTCGGTGAAGATGGGCCGACACACCAGCCTATTGAGCATGTCATGAGCTTGCGGATTATTCCAGAATTGGTAGTCTTGAGACCAGGCGATGCCAATGAAGTCAGTGAATCGTGGAAGTATGCCATCGAACATCGCGACAGGCCAGTTGCTCTCATTTTGTCAAGACAGAATATGCCCACTCTTGACCGCAAGGTTTGTAAACCCGCAAGGGGTTTATCCAAAGGTGCTTACATCCTTTATGAAACTGAAGCTGGTACGCCCGATATCATCTTGATGGCAACTGGTTCTGAGTTGAATCTGGCTCTCGAAGCAGGCAAGAAACTCGAGAAACGAGGCCGCAAGGTACGGGTTGTTTCGTTCCCCAGCTGGGAACTTTTCGAGAAGCAAACAAAGAAATATCAGCAATCCGTACTTCCCCCCGAAGTTAAACGGCGTGTCTCGATTGAAGCAGGTGTAACTACAGGCTGGCAGAAGTATGTTGGTTCTGAAGGCGTCGCGATCGGTATCGACGAATTTGGCAAATGCGGACCAGGTGAGATTGTGCTGGAAAAGTTTGGTTTCACAGTCGAAAATGTAGAGAAATTCGCGCGAAAGCTATTTTAGTTATCTGGAGAGATGCGATGAACCGATCAGAAATAATAAAGCAAGCAGGACAATCTGTCTGGTACGACAACATCGAACGCGGAATGCTGATGAATGGTGAAATGGCGCGAATGATCAAAGAGGGAGAGGTCTACGGGATCACATCCAATCCAAGTATCTTTGAGAAATCTATCGGCAGCAGTGTAGCGTATGACGATACTCTTCAATCCATGGCTTGGGCAGGGCTGGGCAAGGATCAAATCTATCTCGAACTGGTCAGGCAAGATATTCAAGCGGCCGCTGATTTATTCCTTCCTGTCTACGAAGCGACTGATGGCGTTGACGGCATGGTTAGCGTTGAGATCAATCCTTTTCTTGCCTATGAAACGGAAAAGTCGATTGAGGATGGTCGTGCGTTATGGGCTCAGATGAACCGCAAAAACGTCATGATCAAAGTGCCTGCCACTAAAGCCGGGCTGCCTGTCATTGAGACCCTGATCAGCGAGGGTATAAACGTCAATGCCACGTTAATCTTCTCGATCCCAAGGTACCTGGAAGTGATGGAAGCCTATCTATTGGGTCTCGAGAAGCGGCTGGCAAACAAGCTTCCGATCGACCACATAGCCAGTGTTGCCTCATTCTTTGTTTCCCGGATTGATTCCCTTGTGGATAGCCGGTTGCAGGAATATGTGGACGCAAATCCTCAGGCAACCGGGCAGGTGGCTGCTCTAGCCGGGAAAATAGCGGTTGATAACGCTCGGCTTGCATACCAGGAATTCTTGAAATTCTTCGCCTCTGAACGTTTTGAGAATCTTAAGCAATACGGAGCCCAGGTGCAACGACCGCTGTGGGCATCAACAGGCACCAAGAACAAATCCTATTCAGATACTTTGTACGTGGATGAATTGATCGCGCCTGAAAGCGTAAACACGATTCCACCAGCGACTATAAGCGCGTTTCTTGACCATGGTGATACTGAAGTGAGAATTGAGCAAGACTTAGAAAGGGCAACCGAAAACTTCAACATGCTGCCAGATCTGGGTTTTGATTTCCTTCGAATAGCGCAGGAACTTGAGGACAAAGGCGTTGAACAGTTCATGCAGGCTTATACCTCGCTGCTCGAAACCATTGAAATCAAGCGAGCATTCTTCAAGGCAGAGCTGGCTGACTTGGGTGATGCAGTCCGGGCTTCCGTAAAGAAAGCCGCGGACGAGGTTTACGTGGGCAGCCTTTTTGACCATGAATCTTCATTTTGGACAACAGACAAGTCAGGACACAAGGAAATTCGGAATCGTCTGGGTTGGCTCAGTTTACCCGGTCAGCAAATTTCCATAATCGAGGAACTGACCGTATTCAAGGAAAAATTGCTTTCTGAAGGATTTGAGTATGCCTTTGTGCTTGGCATGGGCGGATCCTCATTGGCTCCGGAAGTGATGAGCCAGGCGATTGCACCTGTAAGCGAAAAGGGTCTGAAACTTAAGGTTATCGATACCACCAGCCCGGACGAAATTGCTTTCCGGCTACGCGGAATTGATCTGAAGAAGACAGTATTTATCATCTCGAGCAAGAGCGGGGGCACCAGTGAGACCATGTCTGCGTTTAAGTATTTTTGGGCCGAATTGGAAAAACTTGACCCTGAGAACGTTGGTCAGCATTTCGTGGCAATTACTGACCCCAACACTTCCTTGCAAGACCTGGCCTACCGCAAAGGTTTCAGGAAGGTATTTAACACACGGCCGGATGTTGGCGGACGGTATTCAGTGTTCACCCATTTTGGGCTGGTGCCGGCAGCAGTGATGGGCATTGATTTGCATATGCTGCTTGCACAAGGCAACGCTTCCGACCTTCAGAGCCGTAAAAACGTGCCATATCCGGCGAATCCAAACCTGATGCTGGGATTGGTGCTGGGTGAGGCTGCAAAGCACGGAAAAGACAAATTAACCTTCATTTCTGAAGGTTTTACTGGCAACCTGGTTCCGTGGCTTGAGCAGTTGATCGCTGAAAGCAGCGGCAAAGAGGGCAAGGGCATTCTGCCGATAGAGAATGAACCTATCCTGGTCGGTCAAAGCTATCCTCACGATCGAATCTTTGTCTACCTCAAGACTGATGGAACCAAAGCGGGACTGGTAGATGAATTGAAAACAGATGGGCATGTTGTTTTGACAATTACCGTGCCTGAACCATACGCGCTTGCCAAAGAGTTTTATCGCTGGGAATACGCAACAGTGATTGCTTGCGCGGTGCTGCAAGTGAATGCGTTTGACCAACCAAATGTGCAGCTGAGCAAAACAATTGCCAAAGATGTGATCACCGCTTACCAGAAGAACGGTAAGTTGGAGGACGGAGAACCGATCTGGGAGAACGATGAAGCGGTCGTTTTCGGCCTCAGAAATGAAGAAGCCTTGAAAGCAACAGACCTCAAATCCTTGCTATTGGCTTATGCCAGTACAGTCCCAGGGAATGGTTATGTTGTATTGAGTGGATTTATCCCCCGCCTTGAGGAGAACTTCGCATTCCTGCAGACCTTGCGGGGAAAAATCTTGAACGTGGTCAATAAAGCGACAACTTTGGGTTTTGGGCCGCGCTTCCTGCATTCGACAGGGCAACTCCACAAGGGTGGGCAGCCTGGCGGATTGTTTATCCACTTCACGAAAGATGCTGAATTGGATTTTGAAATCCCTGGCGAGGGAATGAGCTTTGGCACACTGCAGAGGGCACAAGCCTTGGGCGATCTGCAGGCACTGGTGCAGAAAGATCGCCACGTTCTACGGGTTCATCTTAAGAATTAATGGATTACAAGGCTAGAAAAGGCGGTGGTGTAAGCCACTGCCTTTTGGTTTAATCGCAGGTGATCCGCCATTTGGGACGTCAGGATGAATCATTGTATAATTTTTGAAATTGGCTGACAAGAAACGGACATTGAATTGAAAATCCTTGGAATTGATCATGGAAATGTGAGAATAGGAGTCGCGATTAGCGACGAAACTGGCAGCTTTGCCCGACCGCTGACCATCATCACGCATGTCTCCCGGGCACAGGACGCTGAAGAAGTATGCAAACTTTGTGAAGAACATGACTGCGGCATGATCGTGGTTGGCATTCCTTATGATTCAAACAGCAGTGAAGGGCCGAGAGCTCGTTCGGTATTGCGATTTGTGGCACAATTACAGTCCGTCTCAAGTGTCCCTGTCCTGACATGGGATGAGTCCTTCTCATCACAGAAAATAATTGCCACCAGCATCCAGATGAAAAAAAATCGCAGTTCACGCCGCGAGGCGCTTGACGATAAAGCTGCCGCGGCAATTTTGCAGGGTTATCTTGACTACCAGGACAAATACACCGGGAGTGACGATGTCTAGAAAACGCAAACCCACTTTCCTGATCATTCTCCTTCTGCTGGCATTTTCCCTCGCGGCAGGATTGGTTTACGTGAATTACCAGGTCAGGGAGGCATTTGGTTTACCTGGAAAGTCGGTAGGCGCCATATCTGCCTTAAAGCATAGTTTTTTGCTTTTCAGAGGTGAAGAACAAATGCTTATCGCGGCGCCTGGCAGTGGATTGTCCGAAGAAAAGGTGACCATTGAGCCAGATCAATCCATTCAGCAGCTTTGTTCAACTTTGGAGCAAAGAAAACTGGTCGAATCGGGCAATTTGACCTGTACTTACCTCATATATTCGGGAAAGGATCGGAATATTCAGCCAGGTAACTATACAATTCCGATCGGCTTGAGTGGTGTCGAGGTTGCTGACTTGATCTCGGATATCTCCCGGAGGGACAAACAATTTATCATCTATGCCGGCTGGAGACTGGAAGAAATTGCTGCCATGGTAGACGGATTGGGTTTACCCTTCACTGGGACAGATTTTTTGACACTTGTAACGGCACCACCGGATTCGTACAGGCAGCAGCTTCAGATCCCACAGTGGATGAGTCTTGAAGGTTACTTCTTTCCGGGTAATTACAGCGTAAAGCCCGACATTACGCTTGAGGAATTCGTGGCAGAGATCCTCACCCGATTCAAGACAACTGTGCTCACTCCAGAATTTGAAAATCAATTACAAAGCAGCGGTTTGACGCTGCACCAAGCCATCACGATGGCATCCATCATTCAGCGGGAGACTTTAGCTGAGGATGAAATGCCAACCATTGCTTCCGTGTTTTACAACCGCCTGGCGATTGGGATGCAGCTAGAGACCGATCCGACTGTACAATATGCATTGGGGTACGACGCGCAAATAAATACTTGGTGGAAAAGTCCATTGACTTACACCGATTTAGAGATAAATTCGCCTTATAATACATACCGTAATCCTGGCTTACCGCCCGGACCTATTTCTAACCCGAGCTTGGCAGCGCTTAACGCAGCGGTTGCCCCAGCTAAGACAGAATTTTTATTTTTTAGAGCAAAATGTGATGGCAGTTTGACACATAACTTTTCTAAAACTTATGAAGAACACTTGAACTTTGGATGTGACTAAAGGAGGAGAAATGCAAGTATTAGGAATTGATATCGGGGGTTCAGCAACCAAAGGCGCGATTGTGGACACTGAGACGGGTCTGTTGGTTTCAGAACGGGTTCGGATTGCCTACAAGACTATCCAGGAGCCGGCCGTTATTGTAAAAAGCATTAACAAGATCAAGAAAGAATTGAATTATGAAGGTCCCATAGGCGCGGGTTTTCCAGGCGTTGTGAAGCACGGTCAGATCTTCACATCGGCTAACCTCCACAAAGACTGGATCGGTAAGAACCTGGAAACCATGATCACTGAAAAAACCGGGCAGCCGGCTGTGGTCCTGAATGATGCGGACGCTGCCGGATTGGCTGAGATGCGTTTTGGGGATGAGGCATTGAAACTGTACGATGTCGTCATGTTCCTCACGATTGGTACAGGAGTTGGTACAGCCATATTCGTTAATGGTAAGTTGCTGCCCAACACAGAACTCGGTCACATTGAGATCCGCGGTAAGGAAGCAGAGCATCGTGCCTCTGGAGCTGTCAAGACCAAGGAAAAATTGTCCTGGAAGGAATGGACCTCCCGTTTTAACAACGTTTTACTGACCTATGAAGCACTGCTTAATCCCGAAATCTTTGTTCTCGGTGGCGGCATCAGCGGTGATTTTGAGAAGTACTCCAAGTATTTCACAACCGAAGCTCCTGTAGTAGCGGCCAAACTGCTAAATTTGGCTGGCATCGTGGGTGCCGCAATGGCAGCTCACGAAAAGTATCCCCAGGGTTAAAACGAAAAAAGAGGTTGAAAAATTAGAAATCAACCTCTTTTTTGATTCTTAATTAAGCTGTTAGTGCGGTTTTACCGTGTCAATGGTCTCAGATTGGTGTTTTAAAGTATTCTTTTCAATTTCCTTTTCCGTAAGACGGCTGTAAAGGAAGTTAAGCTGATATATCTGGTCTTTTAACTCGCTGCTGAGTGCCCGCTTTGACATGCGCCACGACCAGTTGCCCGAAGCGCATCCGGGCAGGTTCATGCGGGCTTCGGAACCCAAACCAAGGAAATCCTGCATCGGAGCAACAGCAAATCTGGCAACTGATCTCCAGACCTCTCTTATCATCCTATCAGGAACTTCACTTTCGTTTGCCCCGAGATAATCCAGGCAGAATTGTTTTTCCTTCGGAGTGGCGTGGTCAAACCATCCCTGGGCGGTTTCGTTATCGTGCGAACCTGTGTATGCAAAACAATTAACGGGATAATGATGGGGGAGGAAGTTATCTTCAGGATCGCCGCTAAAGGCAAACTGGAGGATTTTCATACCAGGGAAACCAAACCCATCGCGCAGTTCTTCAACATCAGGTGTGATGACACCCAAATCTTCTGCAATAATCGGTAGGTCCGGGAAACGTCTCTTGAGTTCAGTGAAAAGTGCAAGCCCAGGGCTCTTGATCCACTCGCCATGGATAGCAGTTTCTGAGCCGAAAGGCACATGCCAGGCTGCGGCAAAACCGCGGAAGTGATCAAGCCGTACAAGGTCAACCATGGAGAGGACTGTACCCAGGCGACGAGCCCACCAGTCATAGCCCTGCTGAGCATGGATTGGCCAGTTGTACAGGGGATTACCCCAAAGCTGCCCGGTAACTGAGAAGTAATCCGGCGGCACACCAGCCACCATAGTAGGTGAGAGAGATTCGTCCATCAGGAAGAGCTGCGGGTTAGCCCAGGTGTCAGCACTGTCCAGGGCAATCACAAAGGGCATGTCTCCTATGATGCGAATTTCTTTGGAGTGGGCGTAATTTTTGAGGTTTTGCCATTGTTGATTAAAAAGGAATTGGCTGAACTTGACTTTCTCGATCACAGTCGCCAGCTCCTGGCAAATTTGTTCCAGAGCGGCTGCTTCCCGGAACTTCAGCGCTTTTGGCCAATCCAACCAGGATTGGCCAGCCTGGGATTCTTTGATAGCCATGAACAAGCTGTAGTCATCCAACCATTCGGAATTATTTAATTCAAATTGCTTGAATCGGGTTGTGATTTCAGCGGAGTGCAAATTTAAGTAATTCTCGTAAGCCACATCCAGTAGATGATTCTTCCACTGGATGACTGGTCCAAAATCCACCGTTGTTTCAGGGAATTCCGGTCGTTGGCGCAGATCGGATGACTTTAGCAATCCAGACTCAAGCAAGAGAATTGGGCTTACCAGAAACGGATTGCCCGCAAAGGCAGAGAAACACTGGTAGGGAGAATCACCGTAACCTGTTGGCCCAAGCGGCAGGATTTGCCACATTTGTGTGCCTGAATCGTGGAGGAAATCGATCCAACGGTAAGCTTCAGGACCTAAATCGCCAATTCCATCCGGGCTGGGGAGGCTGGTGGGGTGGAGCAAAATACCCGAAGAACGTTCAAGTTTCATAGAGAAAACCCTTTCAGAAACTGGTTAAGCCAGAATTTTTTGGTAGACATCGAGATATTTGCTCGCGGAAATTTTCCAGGAGAAGTGGGTGCTCATCGCGTTCCGGCGCATGATTGCCCATGATCTTTTGTATTCATAGATCTTTAAGGCGAGTTGAAGCGCTTGCTCCAGACCCGCTTCGTTCTTTTCCGGATAAAGAAATCCGGTGGCGATACTCAGGTCGGATGAGTAATCGAGAATCGAGTCAGCCAAACCGCCGGTGCTTGTCGCGACTGGCAGGTTGCCGTAACGCATCGCGAACATTTGCGAAAGTCCACAGGGCTCATACAGACTTGGCATTAGAAATATATCGCCGCTTGCGTATAGCATACGAGCAATTACGTCGTCATACTTGATGATGCAGGCTATTCGGTCAGGGTATTTTGCGCTGAGCTCATTCGCCACGCGCTCAAGCTCTGGGTCGCCGGTGCCTAAAAGCGCGAATTGCCAGACCTGATCCAGGAGTGTTGGGAGAACCTTGAGGATCGTGTCGATACCCTTCTGCCGATCCAGGCGGCTGACAGTTGTCAGGAGCGGGATGTCGGGGTTGACTTCAAATCCGAGAGCCTTTTGCAGGTCAAGTTTGTTTTTGAACTTGCCTTCTATGTTGTCAAGGCTGAAATTGCTCGAAATTGCCTTATCTGTCGCTGGGTCCCATTTGGATTCATCTATGCCGTTGAGGATCCCTATGACTTTGTCGCTATGTTTCTCCAGGTAATCTTCGATACCACAACCATATTCAGGCGTCAGAATCTCCTTGGCATAATTTGGAGAGACGGCTATAAACTTATCTGCAGCTGAAAGTCCCATTGGCAGGGGGGTAAATTTGGCCCAATCAGGCAGGTCGGGATCGCTGCTGGGTTCCAAGCCAAGAGCAATCATGGCTTCCTGGGATCCCCATCCATTAAACGGTAAATTATGAACTGAGAGGATGGTTTTCACGCCTGCAAAAAATGGATCGCTGGCGTAGGTCGTCTTCAGGGCGTGTACCGCTAGGGCAGTGTGCCAATCATTGGCATGCAGTAAATCGATCTTCCAATCAAGGTAGCGCACGGCTTCCAAAAGCGCCAGGGAAAAGGTGACGTATTTCATTCCATCGAGCGTCCAATCGCCATGGTAAACCGGCGAGTCATGATTGATAAACTCATTGTCGAGCAGGTAAACCGGTACACCACTGATCTCGCTAACGAACAGATCGGTAGCAATGGAACGTCCATTTGCCTCAAAAGAGAAGTTTCCTACAAGGCGGTGGGGGGGGTTCAATTTTTTAACGGCTGCGTGAAACGGCATAATCAGTCGAATATTAAGAGCGCCGGCAGCCAGATCCCTCAAAGCTGGAGGAAGCGCGCCAGAAACATCCCCCAAACCGCCGACTTTTGCGAAGGGTGCAGCTTCAGCTGAAGCAAATAGTACGTTGATCGGGTCCATCGTTACCTCTAATGTTCTACTTCTCAAGTGAGTTTTCGACTATTTGCAGATAGTCGAGGGTGTTTATCTTGGAAAGATCCAGCCCAAGATATGCGGCAAGCTCGTGAATGAGAGCTGTCTTCTGTTCAGCATCCTGGCGGCTCCAGGTGCGGCTCTTGATTTCAACAAATTTTCCGATATTGGGTGTTTGAATAGTATCAAGATTGATAAAGAATTCAATCTCCTTGAATTGGACCAGATACCGCAGACGATTCTTTTCAATTTCTATTTTTGAAGAAGGCTTGAAGTACTCATGATAAAAACGCAGGCTGTGGGTTGCCGGAGCAAGATAGCGGCTGCGGGAGAGCATGATCTTGGAATCGTTAATGTCCCGGGGAGTATCAAGCTCGCCAATGAGGGTCAGGCGCGATCGCACGCTGGTGATCTTGCCCATTTCATCAAGGAATTCATCTTCGCGGTAGCGCAAACGCCCCTGGGAAGGTCTGTCAAAGCCAAAATACGTATCATATTCGTGATAATGACGTTTTCGCAGGATAGTTATGCCAGGCTTCGAGAGGGCTTCCAAAATCGGCGCAATTGAGTCCACCTTCACTTTAACCTGTACTTCAAAACTTTCCTCTTCGGCCGCACCGCCGATTGCAATCAACTTGGAATAAACCGACTCTTCGCGACCTTTGAGGAACTCGTCGATCTTGACCGCAAGTTCACTGGCCTGAGCAAGCAGTTGTTCTTCCTTGATGGTAAGCAACTCCTTATCCTTCATCAGCCACTTACCATTGACCATAGTATCTGTGACGTCCGTTGATTTGCCTGCATAAATGAGCTGGGCATAAATACCCTCAGGATCTCGCAAGAAACGCGGCTGGTTGTGGACGGGAGAAATATCCACCAGGATTATATCTGCCCGTTTGCCTGGTTCCAGGCTTCCGATTATCTCGTCCATATGCAGCGCTTTAGCACCGATGATGGTTGCCATTGCCAGGGTCTGACGGGCAGGTAGAACAGTCGGATCGCCGGCAAAGGCCTTGGCCACCAGGTTGGCGAGGCGAATCTCCTCGAACATGTCGAGGTCATTATTCGAGGCAGGACCGTCCGTGCCAACACCCACATTGCATCCAAGCTGCATCATGCGGGCTACCGGTGCAAAACCCGATGCCAGCTTGAGATTGGAGGTGGGGTTGTGCGCGATACCCACGCCAGTGTGCTGCAATGTGCGGATTTCACCTTCGTCCAGGTGAACACAGTGAGCCGCGATCAGCTTGGTCTCGAGCATTCCAAATTTGCGGATATAAGGTACCACTGGCATACCTTGTGCTTTCCGCAGGTTCTCGACCTCATCCTTGGTTTCTGAAACGTGAAAGTGAACCCTGGCATCGTATTTTTTTGCAAGTTCAACAACTGAGGTAAGCACGTCAGGGGTACAGGTGTAGACAGCGTGTGGCGCGATAGCGGGGACAATCAAGGCATGATTCTGCCATTTCTGAATTAGATTCTCGCTTAATGCAAGAGAATCCTCGTACGAGTCTGCATCTGGTGCAGAAAACTTCATCACCGTTTGACCAACGACTGCCCGCAATCCAACTTCAGCAGTGGCTTCGGCAACGTGATCTTCAAAATAGTACATGTCATTGAAAGTTGTCACACCAGATCGGATGAACTCTGCGCAACCAAGCTTGGTGCCGAGTTCCACAAATTCAGGCGAAACAAATTCACGTTCAACCGGCATCATGTAACCCATTAACCAGACATCAAGTCGCAGATCATCAGAAAGTCCGCGCAGTAAAGTCATTGGGATGTGGGTGTGAACATTGACCAAACCGGGCAGAAGCACCTTATTACCGCAGTCGATTACTTCACTTGCCTGGTACTGCGAAAGAATTGCGTTCTCGGGGCCAACCGCAACAATTTTGTCACCTTCGATGGCGATAGCGCCTGGATCAAAGATTTCATAGTCCTTATTCATCGTCAGAACAATTGCATTCTTGAGAATGGTTGTTAAGTTTTGCATCTCTCTCCTTTAGTTTTCAATCAATTTCCAACGGATCATGTCCAGTGCATAATTTACCGCCCAGGTGACAGCATCGCCAGACGGACCACCATACAGTCTGTTAACATCTGAAAGCTGTCCGTTATGAAGCAGGGCAATCTGGACATGTGGATCCGCATCCTTAGAGCTTACAATGATCGCAAGCACCATATCTGCATTCTTTTGCTCCTGGTACTCATGCATCAGGAGATTTAAAGTCTCGCCAGAAAAGACCAGATCCACGTTGTCTCCGCTGAGTTGTCCATCTGGCATGTGTCTTTTTAATTTTTCAAAGACCTCGCTATTTGTCCCGCTTTCAATAATCGAAACGCGGGTTTGAGATTGGTTTAGCAGGTCTGCGACTGCCTGTTCGAGGGTAGTCTCGTTTTCACCGTAGATGTAGTCTTTCAGTTTCTCGCGAATTTCCTGCAGAACAGGTTGCATCATTTCCTCAGCCTCAGCGGCAGAGGGGGCTTTGGCAGTTACACGTATATCGGTTTGACCTGGATGCGCAAGAAGGCCAACAGTCGGATTGGAAAGGGTCTCCATTTCACCGATGATTTCGTCAATGCTCGATTCGCCTTTGGAAATGGTGTGGATCACCCAGGGGAGAATGATTTCGTCACGCAGGTCGTAGCGATGTTTGAGGTACTCCACCACAAAATGATTCATGAGGTATTCCATCTCGCGTGGAACGCCTGGCAGTGAGATAAGAGTCTTTCCTCCCAGTTCAACATAAAATGCTGGAGCTGTGCCGACTGGATTTGAAATGGCAATGGAATTTGCAGGAATGTAAGCTTGTCGCTTGTTGTTCTCGGTGGGAGTCCGATTGTAGCGGCTAAATCGTTCTAAAATCTGCTCCCACAACTCTTCTTTGTAAATAAGTTTGACATTGAAAACATTGGCAACAGCCTGACGGGTCGGGTCGTCAACGGTAGGTCCAAGCCCTCCGGTGGTGATCACAATATCGGCGCGCATTAAAGCTTCTTGAAGGGTTGCGGTGATGCGATTGAGATTATCGCCTACTGTGGTTAGCCGGTAAAGGTCAACTCCAATATCCCGAAGCGACCTGGCGATAAACCTTGAGTTGGTGTCTTGTATCTCGCCCAGCAGTAACTCGGTACCGATTGTTACAATTTCACAAATGGCCATAGGAAAATCCTGTATATGTAATTGGTCAATTTTATCTTAAACCTTGCGTTAAAGCTAAATTTTTTTACTTTGCTAGCAGTATTCCGGAGCGTAAAAAACGCAAGGTGTTCAGCTGGGGACTTTTCTTGTGACCAATTGAACCACAAAGAATCCATTTTTGATGCGGAAGGATAACTTTTGCAGATACCTTGAGAACCTCAGCGAAACGATTATACTTTTGGCATGAACTCACAAAGCAGGAAAATTACCGGTAATTGGGGGGAAACGGTTGTGCTTGATAAGTTACTCTCGGAAGGTTATGAATTGGTCCAAAGGAACTACCATTGCCGCTATGGTGAAGCCGATCTGATCATGCTGGATGAGACGCAATTGTTGACGTGTGTTGAAGTCAAAACCCGCCGAAGTCAAAAATTCGGACCTGGTGAGTATAGCGTTGGAAAAAAGAAACTCAAAGCGCTTGCCGCGACGATGAACGCATTCCTTTTTGAGCACAGCGAGTTTCCGAATTTTTGGAACCTCGACCTTGTTATTGTGGAAGATTTTGTGCCAGGAAGTGAGCCTGTGATACTGCATTTTAGGTCTGTGAGAATCGATGATTAAGAGTCCCTTACTCGTCATTGTAGGTCCCACCTCCTCAGGAAAGAGCGCCTTTGCCATACAGATGGCTCAGTCATTGAATGGCGAGATCATTTCTGCCGATTCAAGATATCTCTATCATGAACTCGAGATTGGGGTAGCCAAACCCACTGCGTCAGAACTCGAAGATGCCCCCCATCACCTGATAAATGTTGCCAGCTTAAAAGACCCCTGGAATTTGGGGCTTTACAAACAAGAAGCTACTTTCGTAATCGAAGAAATCCACGGCCGCCACAGGCTGCCAATCCTGGCAGGTGGTACCGGACAATATGTGCGGGCAATCCTGCAAAACTGGCAGATTCCATCCCACGGACCGAATAATCAATTACGCGAGGATCTTGAAACGATCGGCAATCTTTTAGGATTCGACAAGCTTTTCGAAATGCTCAACGCCATCGATCCACAGGCAGCAGCAAGTATCGATTATCGCAACCATCGCCGGACCATAAGGGCGCTGGAAGTGTTCCTGAGCACT
Source organism: Anaerolineaceae bacterium (assembly GCA_036825115.1). Taxonomy (GTDB): domain Bacteria; phylum Chloroflexota; class Anaerolineae; order Anaerolineales; family Anaerolineaceae; genus Mesolinea. Next base: position 52,057 of record DAISYV010000001.1, read on the forward strand.
GGACAGAAGTTTTCTGATCTGCGGGACAAAAGCGAGACGCCATACGACGTCCTAATCATCGGTTTGGAGCTTCCACGTGAGGTTCTGTATTCCCGCATCGACCAGCGAATTGAGGGGATGATCAGGCAGGGTTTGGTAGCGGAGGTGCGGCAACTGCTTGAATCCGGTTTTGGTCCAACGCTTGAAACCATGCGGGTGATCGGATACAACGAGATCATCTCCCATCTACGAGGAGAAATTACTCTGCAGGAAGCAATCGCGTTAATAAAACGCAATACGCGAGTATACGTACGCCGGCAGGCTAACTGGTTCAAACCTTCCGATCCGGATATTCACTGGTTAAACGCACAAGATCCAGCGCTCTTGCAAAACGCGCTGGATCTTGTTGAAAGTAAGTTTGAAATTAAGCCCGGGAGATAACAGGTATTCCCTGAGTTTTATCGACCGGAGGAGGGAAGATCGCCTCAAACTCCTCGTTCGAGATTGTTTCGACCTCGAGTAGCTTCTCAGCTACGGCAATCAATTTATCCTTGTGGGTTTCAAGGATTTCTTTGGCGGTCTGATAAGCTTCATGGACCACCCGCTGTACCTCGCGGTCAATTTCCTGAGCGACCGCTTCAGAATAATCGCGTTGTTCAGATATTTCACGTCCCAGGAATACCAACTCTTCCTTTTGTCCATATACCATCGGCCCAAGTTTGTCACTCATGCCGAGGCGCGTAACCATACTGCGGGCTATCTTGGTAACCCGTTCGATGTCGCTGGAGGCGCCTGACGTTATGTCGTCAAACATGATTTCTTCCGCCGCACGCCCACCAAGCATACCGACTATATCGGACATGAGCTTCTTCCGGCTCTCAAGGTTGCGATCCTCGGTTGGCAGCGAGCGTGTAAAACCGCCCATCATACCACGGGAGATGATGGAGACTTTCTGAACGGGATCCCCTTCGGGCAGGGCATTGATTACCACTGCATGTCCAGCCTCATGGTAAGCAATGATTTTCTTTTCCTTAGGATTGATCAATCGGCTCTTGCGTTCAGGACCGGCAATCACTCTTTCAATGGATTCTTCCAACTCAGCTTGTCCAATGATTTTTTTATTGCGACGGGCTGAAAGGATGGCTGCCTCGTTTACCAGGTTTTCAAGATCGGCGCCGACAAATCCGGGGGTGGAGCGGGCGATTTCCTCCAAGCTAACACCCGAAGCAATCGGCTTACCGCGGGCGTGCACTTTGAGGATTGCTTCCCGACCTTTGAGATCAGGTTTGTCGAGCATGACCCGACGATCAAAACGTCCAGGTCGCATCAGGGCTGGGTCGAGGATGTCAGGTCGGTTGGTTGCCGCGATAACGATTACGTTAGTATCCGTCCCAAAGCCATCCATCTCGACCAGCAGCTGGTTGAGCGTTTGCTCACGTTCATCATGGCTTCCACCAAGACCTGCGCCGCGATGGCGACCAACAGCATCAATTTCATCCACGAAAACGATACACGGGGAATGCTTTTTGGCTTCATCAAACAGATCCCGCACGCGGCTCGCGCCAACACCAACAAACATCTCAACAAATTCAGAACCAGAGATGGAGAAAAATGGCACGCCAGCTTCACCAGAGACAGCTTTTGCCATCAAGGTTTTACCAGTGCCTGGAGATCCAACTAAAAGAACGCCCTTTGGAATTCTCGCGCCTAGAGCGATGAACTTTTGGGGCTCTTTAAGGAATTCGACGATTTCGCGCAATTCTTCTTTGGCCTCTTCAACGCCAGCAACATCGGCAAATGTTACCGTTGGATGCTCTCCGGTGAGCATTTTGGCGCGCGACTTGCCGAATGCCATGGCGGCGTTGTTCGAGCCTTGCGCCTGGCGAATGAAGAAGAAGAAAAAGACGCCCATCAATATGAATGGGAGAAAATTTAATAACGCGACAAGTGCTTCGGACCAAAAACCGGGGACAACAATCTGGATACTTAGCTGAGGGTCTCGCAATTTTTCAGGAGAGACTCCAAGCTGCACCAGTTGTTCTACCAAACCGCTTTGGGGTTCTTTGGAAGAAATGCTGATCGTTTTCTGTTCAAGGTTCTTGTACTGAACCTCGACCTGATTACTATCGACTTTTATGCTCGAAATCTTGCCTGCTTCGACATCTGCCGCAAGTTGATTGATTGGAATCTCAGTTCTGCCAAAGCTATTCTCCTGAACACCGTAGAAAACCATGGTGATCAGCGCAAAAAGCAACAGTGCTGAAATAAAAAAAGACTGATTTCGTGGTTTCAAAACAACCTCCGTATATTTAACGCTTTACGCGTCAAACGAGAATTATACCAACAAGCCAGGCTGAAAAATCCCCCGGGCGAACTTTGCACAAGTTTCTGATAGAACTCTAATGATTCTCAGTGTGCGGGGGCAGGTGACACAAACCACAGCCGACGTTTGGATTTCGTACGATTCCGTGTGAACGTGAGCACCAGGCTTTCACACGAATACGCTTCCCGAACAAAGACTTGTGGAAATAGGTCGTGAGAGCCATATACGGACAGGCGTTATTCAGAAGAATACCCGGTACAGGGCATGATTTACATGCAGCAGAGTTCCATTCCTTCTTATCCTGGGGATTAATCAGGGCGCGGCATTCCTCAAAATTTCGACCGCGATAATAATCTCCATAGAAGAATTTACACTCGCGGCCGTCGGGAGTCCTCATATTGATCTAGACCCGTGTAAGATACTCGCCGGTGCGGGTGTCAACGCGGATTGTGTCACCTTCATTGACAAAGGAAGGGGTCTGCACTTTCAAGCCCGTATCAGTAACAACCAGTTTGGTCACACCTGTGGCTGTGTTACCGCGTGCTGAAGCTTCCGCGCTGATGACTTTCAGATCTACGCTGGTGGGCAATTCGATATCGAGCGGCTCTTCCCCGAAGAAAGTCAACTTCACTTCCATGTTCTCTTTCAGGTAGCCGGCGTAGTCTTCCGCAAGATCGTTTGGGATTGCAGGTTGTTCGAAAGTTTCCATATCCATGAAGTAGAAAAAGTTATCATCACGGTAAAGATATTGAACATTGTGGTAATCAAGACGAACATCCTGGACTCGATCTCCAGAGATGAAGGTCATTTCGAGGGTGTTACCCTTGCGAATATCACGCGCTTTGATGCGGATTGTGGCGGAGCCCCGACCCGGCTTGTTGTGAGCGTACTCCATAACGCGATACAGGTTGCCATCACTTTCAAACGTGACACCTTTGCGTAAATCATTTACATCAATCATACAAAAACCTCTTTTCAGACTTAACTTTAACAGGCGGATTATATAACAACTCGTATCGCTCGGCAAGTATCGCAAATATGATTTTGGGGTTATAACTTAGTAATTAATTATCTCAGACACAAACTCCGTTGGAGGAAAGAATGATTTATATTATAAAAGTTGATACAAAGGCATTGAGGAAAGAATTCGTCGAGTTTCAGTACGATCTTTATCGGGATTGCAAGCAATTTGTCCCACCGTTCAAAAATGATATTTACACCATGATGAATGAAAAGAAACATCCATTTTATGATCATTCCATCTCCGAGTTCTTCCTGGCAAAACGCGACGGCAAAGTGGTTGGAAAACTATCGATGCTTATCAATCGCCCCTTCAACGAGTATCACGGAACGAAAGACAGCGAGTTCTACCTTTTTGATTGCATCAACGACCAGGAAGTCGCGAATGCGCTTTTTGACCACGCTACACGCTGGACTCTGGAACACGGGATGAACCGTATCGTTGGACCAAAGGGTTATGGACCTTTGGATGGTTACGGCATCCAGGTGGAAGGTTTTGAACATCGCCAGATGATGAACATGATGAACTACAACTATCCGTATTACCAGCAACTTGTTGAGAACTATGGCTTTGTCAAAGAAGTTGACTTTGTCTCAAGTTACGCCAAATTGGATGAATTTGTTTTGCCGGAAAAAATTAAGAAAGCCATCGAAATTGCCAAAAAGCGTGGTTCTCTGACGGTAAAGAGTTTTAAGAACAAAAAAGAGATCTACGCCTGGAAAGATAAACTTCGTGCTGCGTACAACAATTCCTTCGTCAAGAATTGGGAATATTACCCGCTCAGCGATCGGGAACTTAAATTTGTGGTTGATAATGCTATTGGGTTTGTCATTCCTGGAATTGTGAAGTTCATTCTGGACAAAAATGGCGACGCGGTCGGATTTGTGCTCCCATTTCCAGACGTATCAGCTACTATGCAGAAGAATAAGGGCAAGCTTGGACCAATCGAGATCTTGAGGCTAATGCGTGCATTACATCGGACTGATTGGCTGGACTTTAATGGCATAGGCATCCTGCCTGAATACCAGGGGATGGGCGGTAATGCTTTGCTGATGGAAGCGCTTGACTCTGCTGCACGCGAACACCCCCGTTTTGTGCACACTGAGTTGACTCAAGTGGCAGAGACAGCCACCCAAATGCGCAAAGACCTGGCAAACCTGGGTGTACGGTTTTACAAAAACCACCGGGTTTACAAAAAAGAGCTAAACTAATCAAATCAAAACGCCACTGGTATCCCGGTGGCGTTTTGATTCTTTTCGAGACTATAATTGGTTAATAGAAAAAAGCGGGTGATGGGATTCGAACCCACGAATGTTAGCTTGGGAAGCTAATGCCTTACCACTTGGCAACACCCGCAATTGAGTTTCTATTTTATCTTAATTATATTTTTTTTGAAGGGTAGAAATCGCCATGAAATCCAGAAAGAAGGAAACCGAGCAATTCATCCGGGGCAGAAGAAATTCATTCCAATACGCGTTTGCAGGCATCAAATATGTGCTAAAGACTCAAAAAAATGCCTGGCTTCATTTAGCAGCAACTGTGATTGTGGTAGCTGTTTCGCTTTGGTTGAGGATTGATCGGATCAAATGGATGGCCATCCTGTTGGTGATTGGGTTGGTTTGGATGGCGGAGTTTATGAATACCGCGCTTGAAATCATTGTAGATCTGGCCAGTCCGGAAAAGCATCCCCTCGCGAAAGTTGGTAAGGATGTTGGAGCGGCTTCAGTGTTGATAGCTGCTAGTCTGGCTGTTATCATCGGGGTGCTTGTGCTTTGGCAACCTCTGATTGATAAATTGGGTTGGTGATCTGAATAAGCTTTTGGATTGAAATTGAACCTAAATGCTTGTATACTGTAACAAATTAACCGGAGGATTTTTTATAATGATCGAAGAACCTATTCATGTTACAGATGCCGCTTTCCAAAAGTCTGTCATCGAGAACACTTTACCCGTAATTGTCGATTTTTGGGCCCCCTGGTGTGGCCCTTGCCGCATGGTTGCTCCCATCCTTGACAAAATTGCCAAGGAAAACGCTGGCAAACTCATTGTAGCTAAAGTCAATACTGATGAGAATCAGGAATGGGCTGGCAAGTATGGGGTACAGGGTATCCCCACCATGCTGATGTTGAAGGATGGCAAGATCGTCCATCGCCAGGTCGGCGCTTTACCTGAACCAATGCTGAAGGACACTGTCAAGCAATTTCTGGAAGTCTGCGAAGCTCAGAAGTAAAAGGACTTAACTTAAATTAATGAGGTTGGTCAAATCAACACCAACCTCTTTTTTTTATCCCTAAACGAATATCTAATTTGAATCTAGGCTTTTTCCCGGATGATTTCGGCTCCTAGCCCGCGTAACTTTTCCTCAATGCGTTCGTAACCGCGATCAATTTGGGCAACGTTTCGGATAGTGGAAGTGCCATTAGCTGATAACGCTGCAAGGACCAGGGCGATACCTGCCCGAATATCCGGACTATCCAGCTTTTCTGCGTTAAGACGAGTTGGCCCATTAACAATACAGCGATGAGGATCACAAAGAACCACTTGGGCTCCCATGGAGACCAATTTGTCAGTGAAGAACATGCGGCTGGGATACATCCAATCGTGGAAGAGAATCGTGCCGGTAGACTGGGTGGCTATCACGATGGCAATACTCATCAGATCAGTCGGGAAGGCAGGCCAGGGCATCACGCTGATCTCAGGAATGGCGTTGCCCAAATCTGGTTCGATCACCAGGCGTTGATTGGCACCCACGAGGATGTCATCACCAATGAAAGTCATGTCAACCCCAAGCCGTTTCAGGACCATTTTGATCATCGCAAGATGCTCAACCCCGGCATTTTTGATGCGGATCTCACCATGGGTCACGACAGCAGCACCAACAAAACTGATTACTTCCAGGTAATCGGGTCCGATGGTGAATTCAGTACCATGGAGCGTTTCTTTCCCTTCGATAACCAGGGTGTTTGAGCCTATGTTCTGGATGCCAGCGCCCATTGCGTTCAGCAGTTTGCATAGTTCCTGGATGTGGGGCTCTGAGGCAGCATTTCGTATAGTCGTTGTGCCGTTGGCAAGCACAGCAGCCATAATCGTGTTTTCTGTTGCTGTCACACTGGCTTCATCGAGCAGGATATCAGTTCCTTGAAGCCTTTCGGATTTGAAATCAAATATGCCATTAAACTTGAAAGTAGCGCCGAGTTTCTCCAGCGCCATCACATGCGTGTCAACACGGCGCCGTCCAATGACATCTCCACCGGGTGGAGGAAGCACCAGATCACCAAAACGGGCAATCATCGGACCTGCCAGGAGGATTGAAGCACGAATTTGGCGGCAAAGATCCGGGTCAAGATCGGATGGGGTGATATTCTTTGCCTGCAAACGCCAGGAAGATGGGTTTTCCAGCACCTCAATTTGCATGCCAAGGCTCTCAAGGAGCTCTCGCATGGTTTGGGTGTCCTTAATATTCGGCATGTTGTGCAAAATAACAGGCTCTTCTGTCAGAAGGCAGGCTGCCATCATCGGTAAAGCAGCATTCTTATTGCCAGAAGGCTGCATTGTGCCTCGTAGTGGTCGCCCCCCGGTAATAACAAATTTGTCCATCAGACCTCCAATCAGAAGTTGTTTGGTTAGTAAATGCGAGGTCCTGCTTCCGCTACAGCGAGGGAAACCGAATCGCGATACTTTTCAAAATTTTTGGCAAATTGCTTTGCAAGTAGGGTTGCTTCCTCGTGATAGCCACCTTCATCGCTCCATGAAAGTTCTGGATTCAGAACTTCCTTTGGAACACCAGGAACTTCATCAGGAATTTCAACCCCAAAAATCGGGTGAGTATGTGTCGCAACCTGATCCAATGCGCTGCTCAGAACGGCTGAGATCATTGCCCTGGTCAAAGGCAGGGCGATGCGCTGACCAACACCAAAGCCACCGCCAGACCAACCGGTATTCAGCAGCCACACCTGAGTGCTGTGTTTGGTCAACTTTTTGGACAGCAATTCAGCATATACTGTTGGCTTGAGGGGCAGGAATGGATCGCCAAAACATGTTGAGAAAGTAGCCTTGGGTTTATCGCCCAGACCGCGTTCTGTACCTGCGAGTTTGGAGGTGTAGCCGCTCAGGAAGTAGTACATTGCCTGGGCATTGCTGAGTTTTGCCAGTGGAGGCATGACGCCAAAAGCGTCCGCAGTCAAAAAGAAAATGTGATTTGGATGTCCGCCCATACCACTTGGCTCATAATTTGAGATGAACTCCAGGGGGTAGGATGCACGGGTATTTTCGGTGATGGCGTTGGAGTCGAAATCAGGGTGATGTTTCTCGTCCAGGGGGACATCTTCAATTAAGCAACCAAAACGGTTGATCGCAGACCAGACCAGGGGCTCGTATTTCGGATTGATCCGGATGGTTTTCGCGTAACAACCACCCTCAAAATTGAACATACCATTATCGCTCCAGCCGTGCTCGTCATCGCCAATTAAGGCGCGTTCCGGATCAGAAGAAAGTGTGGTTTTGCCAGTACCGCTGAGCCCAAAGAAGAGTGCCACACTGCCATCGTGACCCTTGTTTGCTGAACAGTGCAGGGGGAGGATGCCCTTTTTCGGAAGCAGGTAATTCATAAAAGTGAAGACGGATTTTTTAATTTCGCCACCGTAAAGCGTGCTGCCAACCAGAATTTTTTTAGCATCAAAATTCAGGATAACCATTGCTGGCGATCGCAAGCCGTCTGCTTGTGGATCTGCCGCGAATTGAGAGGACACCAAAATGGTGAAATCAGGATCAATGTGCGTTTCACCCGACTTGGTTTCGATAAACATATTCAAAGCTGCCAGATTCTGCCAGGCAAGATCTGTGATTACCCTAACCCGGGCAGTGTAATCAGGGTCGGCGCCAACAAATACATCCCGAACGTAAAGTCGCTGGGTGTTCATTTTTTGTACGAGTTTAGCTTGCAGATTAGAGAATTGCTCCTCTGAAAGAGATTCTGTGCCAGAGGCAAACCAAAGATCCGGATCCCCATTTTCGATCAGGTACTTGTCGTTTGGAGAACGTCCAGTGTAGGGTGAATTGTCAACTACCAAAGCTCCTGAGTCGCTAAATTTGCCTTCGCCATCCAGGACAGCATGAGTGATCAGATCAGCCTTATCAAGGTTGTACCGAATATCCTTTACGTCACATAATCCTAATTTCTCCAACTCAGATCTTAATGCTTCGCTCAATGTTTCCATTTACCTTCCTCTTACTTGTTTAGTGTGGTGAGACTAATAAAAGAATTCATAGCTGGCTTTCCGTAGATTGATGAAGAAAAGTCAGTCAATTGCAAGACAGGGAAGAAACCGCGCGCGCTGATGCCGCTGACCCAACCTCTTTGTGCCAAAACGGCGGTGTAGACCTGGTAAAAGTAATCCTGCGAAACAAGATCCACATTGCCTGGGCCATATTGCGGGTTAGAGGGACTAACCAACAGGCCATTCGCTGTCTCAGAATCGATCCGATTACTCGTGAGAGAGGCTGCGTTAAGACCAAAGAATAGCGGTTTTTCAACCACTTCGTAGAACGCGTAAATAGTCCCGTCAAGGTAAGTTCCCACAGAGTTCTGGTCATACGCATAGGCTTGTAGATTCTGATCACTCATGATTAGGTAAAAACCATCGACCTGGTCAAAAAAGCTGTAAGGATTGAGATTTCCATTGTCGGCAGGCATGCCAAACAACAATTGACCGGTGTAGTAAGTGTTGACTTTTGTGAGGAGATCGGTCCAGAGCTGTTCTGCGGTTTTGGGAGTTCCAAAATTGGTTCCAATAGTTTTGATTGCACCAGGAAGGCTTGATTCAACGCCGTTTCCCCCAATGATTAACTGATCAACCGCGTTTACATTCGCAAACTGGCTGTAACTCATGATAAAACGTTCATACTCTGCGTACCACTGCTGCCACCACGATTGGCTTTTTTCAGAGTTCTCCCACCAGCTTTGTGGTGAGGAAGTGGGAAAAATGATCTGCGGGTAAATCGCAACTGTAAAACCCCTGGACTTTGCTAAGGCAACAATCTCCGCCATTTCACTCAGCAATGCGGAAGAATTGGCATCAAACTCAAGATTAGGCAAACCATTTCTTTCCATCACAGTCCAGGAAGGGGTAAGTATCAGCCAGTTGACCCCATATTCTTTCAAATCATCTGGAAGCTGTCGGTAACGGCTAAGAAAACTTGGATCGTACCCGGGCATCAGTTCCACACCAATGAGATGGCTGGTTTGTGCTACATTTGTATTTATCGGAACAGACTCATCAGCACTCCAAGAAGTCCAGCTTTCAATTTGACTTGTTTGGGGTGAATCAGAAATATATTCAATACGGTAAGGATTGGCGCTGCTTATGGGGTCTACAGATAAATCTGCCTGATCATTCCTGGCAAAACGATAGGTGACCGTCCCCAGGCTGGAGCTGCCAAAGAAAAGATACATCCACTGGTTGTTATCCATCAGCCACATGGGAATGGGGTTATGGGCGTGGTTGGTGAAAAACTGAATACTGACGCTATCCTCCAGCGGTGTCCCACCAGGAGCTTGTGCGATGATGGTCGTGGGTTTTTGGTCATCAATCCGCCATGTGGTCACTTGGTCGGTGATTGTCACATCCTTGTCAGGTAGTGTTATCGTTCTCAAATACAAAGCCCCATTTTGATCTCGTTCAGCATTGATGTAGCCATTACCCAGCGTGTACTTGTAGCGAAAAACGTTGCCCGCGTGCAGATTGAGTTGAATTGAGTAACTCCCATCTTCGTTGCGCGACATAAGAGGCATGCGTGAAGCGTAAGACCCTTGAAGGAATTCATTGAATATTACACCGCCCTGCGCGTAGTTACCAGAAATTCTAACGGGCGCGCCAACAGCGTCGGTCAGTGGCAAGAGGTTAAAAGTTACCTTTATCTCTGGTAATGGCATCATTTGAATCACAGCCGGGGTCGAGAGGTCCGCCACGAGGTTTGCCTGCTGTTGGAAGGTAACATGACCACCGTCAATTGTTACCGCACTAAGGGTGTGAACCCCAACTGGCAGGTCGTTAAGCACAAACCTTCCCGTCATGTCTGTAAAGGTCTGATATCCTGCAACGTTGACCAGAACATCTGGAAGAGGTTGGTTGCTTTTGCTGTCGTGAACAATGCCGTTCAGATCGGCGGTTTCACCAGTATAAGGCGTGTTTGGCCAACCCGAAATGGTATCCTGGAACACTGCGCTCTGTTGCACAAAGGCAATGCGGTATCCCAATGGCGTGCCGTCCGCCTTTTGCTCCGCAACCTCAAGTGGAGCAGTCATTACATAGCGATATCGCAGTGTGTCGTTTTCGGGAAGCATTAATGTGCCCAAAAATTTCCCGTCTGGTTGGCGAGTTAGCGGATAACGTTCCATGTTGTAAAGCATTCCACTGACTTCATCAAAAACATCGATTGCCAGTTGAGTGTCTTCTGATGCTGGAATGCGCAATTCCACCAAGAATTCTTGCGGGATTAATTCTGGAGTTGTAACGTTTCCTGGAATGTCGGGGGCTTTTGTGGGGACTGGTTTGTCGACAGGATCAATCTGGATCGCGCATCCAAACAGAAAACTGACCGCTAACAAACTCAAGATAAGCCGGAGGGTTGTTTGATTTTTTTTCGATGGCATACCAACCTGCTATTTGTGTAGAGTCTGTGTAATCGTCTCGATATTATCAGCAAGACTGCCTAATACACCGTTCACAAAGCGGGCGGAACTATCAGTTCCAAAAGCCTTAGCCAGTTCGACTGCTTCGTTTATTCCAACTTTAAGAGGTGTTTTTCGGTAAACTGCCACTTCCCATAAAGCCAGCCTCAAAATGTTTCGATCAATTACAGCCACTTGATCCAAAGGCCATTCGGGAGCGTGTTCAGCGATCAATGAATCCAGTCGATCCGCATACTCGCGTACTCCTGCAGTTAACATTCGCGCAAATTCAAACTGGGTCTCGTCAAGACCCATTGCGCCAGCCCTGTCAGCAACGACCTCACCGAGCAAATGATCGGTGAGGTCGAGCTCGTAAAGTGATTGGAGGGCACAAATGCGCGACTCTGTCCTTGATTTCATTGCACCTACGCTTCTAAATCGATATCGGTTACATGTACGTCTACACGAGCAACTTCCATGCCAACCATTTCTGTGATCGCCCTCTTGACTCTTTTTTGGACTTCCTGAGCCACAAGACGGACGTTTTCTTCACTACCAGGGATAATGTAGATCTCAACCTCAATTGTTTCCTCCTGAACTGAGACCTTCACTCCATCCTCGGGTACATTGCTCAAACCTTCGCGACTGCTCAGCCGGCTAACGCCTGGCGTGGCCAGGGTGGTCAGCTTGGCGATGGTATGCAGCACGCTTGGCGCGATTGTTGTTTTTCCAGTTGTTTCGTCCATGATCTCTCTCTTCTACAACAGGTAACCTGTCAATAAAACACCTAAGAGAGCAGTTTCATCCTTACTTAATGGAAACTTCTCTATTTGTGTGGTGATCTTTTCATAAAGGGTGTCGAAGTCAATCCCTTCAGGCCAACCTTCAAGAAAAGTGTTAACCGAGTCTGGATAGTCCGCGACAGCCTGCTCTGAAATGGAAAACCCAAGATCCACCAGGATCTTCTTCAATTCTTCATGCCATTTGGAATAAAGTGACTGCCAACTTTTGAGGGAGATCAGACTGAACCATGTGTCTTTTTCGAAAACAGCTTCCGCTTCCCGAATTAGCAGAGCCCGAGGGGCAGCCATAGTATTTCGGAAGCCACTGATCCTTACCTTTTCCTTCACCTCAGCTATTAATTCCCGGCGCAAATCAGCAGGGAGACTGTCGATGTTCTCAAATATTTTTTGGAAAATCTCTTTTCGAAAATATGGTTCGATGAAGACATTTAAAGCTAAAGCTGGTCTTAAGTCTTCCATAAAAACTCCATTTCGCGCAGATTTCTGCGCATAATTAACAGGCGGGACTAATAGTCTTCGTTCTCTCCAGCCAGGTCATCGTCGTCATCTTCGTCTTCTTCGACCGCCCAGAGATCTTCGTGTTCGTCTTCCGCGCCCATTTCATCCCAATCATCCAGTTCTTCGTCTTCCCAACTTGAACCGGCATGATCCTCCTCATTGGGGGAATAAGTTAAGCAGCCTGCATCAGGGTTAATCTCAATAGCTGCTGCGCTGCAATAGCGTTCATCCAAAAAAATACAATCCAGATAATGGCAGCGAATTCGTGGCATTTTCATAAACTCCGTAAAAAAAGATAGTTAATTTTCGAGGGCATTTTACCTTAGTAAACACAAACCGTAAAGAATAGCAAGTTTGCTATCCTGGCCTGACCCGAATGGCTTCAATAACATTTGGAAGATTCTCAAGTCTCGACAGCAACCGGCTCAACTGTGAGATGTCAGCAATCTCGACTATAAGGTTTACTTTCACAATGTGCTGCCTCATATTCAACGAGAGATCAACCAAACGAGCCGGTTCGCTGGAAAGCACAGCAGAGATATCAGCCATTAAGCCCTGGCGATCGTAAGAGGTGATCTGCAAAGGAACCGGGAAGGTCTTTGTCGCGCTACCCCAATCGACACTGATCAAACGTTCGGTATCGCGGACGCGTAAAGCATTCGGGCAATCAGATCGATGTATGGTAACTCCACGTCCACGGGTGATATAGCCTATGATCTCATCGCCAGGCATTGGGTTGCAGCAGTGGGCAAAGTTGGTTGCCATTCCTGAAAGACCGGAAACAGTTATTGAGGCGCTGTCACCGCTGCTGCGAGGTGTTTCAGGGATCAGTTCGTCGATATCCGCAAGACTTGGCTTGCTGAGTTCCTCAATTCGGGTGATGAGCCTTCCCATTGGGATGTCACCGCATCCGATACCAACATAGAGGTCTTCAAGTGTCCGAACATTAAAGCTGGAGACGTAATCATTGAGGTCAATGTCGGTCAGTCCGAGCCGCTTAAACTCTTTTTCAACCAGAAGTTTTCCATGTTCCAGGTTTTGTTCACGGGCTTGCTGCTTGAACCATTGCTTAATTTTGGCACGCGAGCGTCCAGATTTTACTAAACCAAGGTTAAGGTTTAGCCAATCCCGGCTGGGACCGCCGCGATTGACTGTCAAAATTTCAACCTGATCGCCAGTATGGAGGGTGTAATCGAGTGTCACCAATTTTCCGTTGACCCTCGCGCCGCGGCAGCGATGCCCAACGTCTGTGTGAACCTGGTAAGCAAAATCAATGGGAGTAGAACCGTAGGGTAGGTCAACTACGTCACCCTTGGGTGTGAAGACGTAAACCCGATCGTGGAAAATGTCTGACTTCATTCCATCAATTAAGCTCTGACTGTCATCAACCTCTTGGGACCAGACAAGTAAATTGCGCATAGATTGAACTTTTTGTTCGTAATCACTCGAAAGGGTAGCAGCGTTTTCTTTGTAACGCCAATGAGCCGCAATACCATATTCAGCATTGTGGTGCATCTGCCAGGTGCGGATCTGAACCTCGAGTGGTTTTCCGTCGCTGTAGATAACCGCTGTGTGCAATGATTGGTAGTTATTGGGTTTCTTGGCGGCAATGTAATCGTCAAATTCGCCAGGAATTGGCTGGAAATGCATATGAATGATGCCAAGAACCTTGTAGCAGGTCTCAACATCATCAACGATTGCCCGGACAGCCCGCAAGTCTCGAATCGAGTCAAAGTTCTTGCTCTTTCCCTGCATTTTGCGATAGATGGAATAGATGTGCTTTGGTCGACCGGAAATGGTTGCTTTTACTTCTGCTTTGGTGCAAAGCTGTTGCAAGTCCGCCACGATGTGGTCGATTTCTTCCAGGCGTTTTGCTCGTCGCTGGGTAAGTTGATCGGAAATTTCTTTGTACTTTTCTGGATTGGTATACCGAAAGCCCAGATCTTCAAGTTCCCACTTGAATTGCCAAATGCCGAGTCGGTTTGCCAGGGGTGCAAAGATATCCAGGGTTTCCTGACCGATGATGCGCTGACGGTCCAACGGCAGAGAATTCAAAGTCCGCATGTTGTAAAGGCGGTCAGCCATCTTGATCACTACAACCCGAATGTCGTCACCAATTGCCAGCAGCATCTTGCGCAGGGTTTCAGCCAGATCGTCAGAAAGTTTTAACTCTGAGAGTGGTGTTGATGGCGCAAGGGGAGTGCGTTCAGGCGGATGCTGGTCTGCCCGGGAAAGTTGAGGAAGTGCCGTGATGCGGGTGACGTCCTCCACGAATCCAGTTATGGTGCGCCCAAACTCTTTGCGCAAGCGTTCAACAGTGGTAGGTGTGTCCATCAGGACGTCATGAAGCAGGCCAGCAGCGACGATGTTAGGCGAGGCTTCAAGGTCAAGCAGGATGTTTGCTACGCCAAGACAATGCGTGAAATAAGGCAGACCGTTCGCGCGTGTCTGACCCATATGCGCTTCTTCCGCAAAACTGTAAGCTTTTTGAATAAGCTCACGTTCAGCGGCGGAGTAGCTCTTGGGTAGTTTGTTTATGAATTGATCTCTATCCATGATTAGGCTAATTGTAAGCCACAATTAAAAGCTTACTTAAGCTTTTCCATGCTTGTCCAGTCCCTGTTCAGACGCATACTATAAAGGCATTGGCTCTCCTGATCAGACAACGCCCCCTGGATCAAATGGGTCATAAGTTGCCCAACGCCGGGTCCCAGCATAAAACCCTGCCCGCATGCGCCAGTCGCAAGCAGAAAGCCTTGTACGCCTTCTACTTCTCCCAAAATTGGGTTTCCATCAGGGGTCATCGGGTAAGTACCGCGCCAGGTGCGCCTCACCCGGCAATTTGCCAGTTTTGGCATGGTTTCAACCAAGCGTCTGCTTGAAAGAGGCAGGAAACCACTGGTATCCTGGTCCAGGTACCCCCAGATTTGTGGATTTGGGGTAACACAGAAGATGATTTTGCCGGTCGGGTGTTGATAAAAATAGAAGTTGCTGGAGCCCGGCCTGGAGCGGATATCGACGATCATCGGTGTGAACATCGGCTGAACCGCTTCAGTGATGCCAGCTTCGTGCGCGTCCGGTCTGACTGGCAGATCAAGCCCCACCATCCTACCGATTTCCGCAGACCAGGATCCCGCGGCATTGATGACGCAATTGGTGGAATAATGTCCTTTGTCAGTCATGACCGATCGCACCTTGCCTGCTGTTGTTTCAATGCCAATGACTTGCTCATTGAATTGAAATACTGCACCATTCCTGACTGCTTCCTGGTATAAGGCAAAAGAAGCTTTTAGCGGAGATGCCGAACCGTCCTCTGGTGAGTAGGTACCTCCATGCAGATCTGCTGGATTAATATCGGGTACGAGTTCCAGGAAAGCCTGGCGATCAAGCCAGTTGATGTTTAGCCCGAGGTTGCGCTGCATGTCGAGCAGGTCTTTCAGGGTCTTCTCGATTACATCGTCATACGCCACAAAACTATAGCCGCCAGCCCTCCATTCGATATCCTGCCCATGTTCAGCCTCCCAGTGTGAGAAGATGTCTATAGAATTTGAACAAAGCAGGATTTTGGCAGGGTCTGAGTGGGTGGCACGGATGCCGCCGATGGCGTGTTTGTTGGAGGCTTGACCCGTGCTGGGGCGGGAATCGAGCACCAAAACCTTAAATCCGGCTTTAGCAAGGAAGAAAGCGGTTGGAGTGCCGATTGAGCCAGCGCCGGCGATGATGACGTCAAAGTTGTTCTGTGGGCTCATTCCTGCTCTCCTTCATCAGTCAAATTCGCCAGAACCCTGACGGGCATTTCGACGAAAACCGGTCTTACAGGCGTTTCTGTGACCTCTGAAAGTGGAATGCCTTCGGCCAGATACATGCGCTTGATCATATTGAGGCAGGTTTTACCGCCGCAAGCGCCCATGCTGGCTTTGGTAACGGCTTTGATTTGGTTGATGTCCCGCACGCCCTCGCGGATCAATGCCCTGATCTCACCGGCTGTAACCCTCTCACAACGGCAAATGTAGGCATCATCAGCAAGATTTTCGGGATGTTCGGTATCAAACTCGAAGGGGGTAGGTTCAGTGGTCTCAATAATGCGCAACCCGGAGACCAGTTTGGCGATTTCACGTGGGACTTCCACTGTGAGCAGGGAGGTGCCATTCGCATAGTCTTTTATTTTCTTGATAGTTTTGATGATTGCACTGCCGAGGGACATGCCTTCAGTGCTTGTCAGCTCGATCTCATCGCCTTCAGCTACGCTCAAGGGGTCCTGTTCAAAGGGCAGGGTCACCAGCGCGTTTTGGTTACCCTTGCGATAATCGACCAGCGTGACTGCCAGACCCGGGCAGACTGCCACACATCGCCCGCATGCAATGCAGCCTTTATCGGCAAAGTAATCCACCTCAGGAAGGTGGCGGATGTCTGACGGATCCACATGGATCAGGTGGCGTGGGCAGACGGTTGAGCAGGGGTTGCAGGGGATTTCCTGCGTGCAGTGCATAATAGGAAAGACCCCAACTTCAAGATCTGGTATCACTTGTTCTTTGACGGCTCCCGGGCGGGATTTGAGGATTTCTTCGATGGTTGCCCAATCTGTGGGGATTTCTTCAGTTTGTTTTCCAAGAAATCCTGCTATTTTGCGCCCTGAAATCTTGCCAGAGAAAATTGCAGCCGAGGCTTCGGCGATTTCCTGGGCATCACCAGCCGAGAAAACCGGCAAACCAACGCGTTCCGCCTGCCCGGTAAACTCGTTTACCGGGTCAAGCCCAACCGCAATCAGAACGGTGTCGCAGTCATATTGTCTCTCAGTGCCTGGAATGGGCTTGAAGTTCTGATCCACCTGGGCAATGACCACTTTTTCGACATAGTCCTTCCCCAGGGCTTCAACAATCGTGTGCGAGGTAAAGACTAGCACACCGGAACGAACCAGTTTGTCTTTGTGTACTTTATATCCGCCGCATTCGGGAGCCGCTTCCACCAAACCACACACATTGATCCCGGCCTGAATTGCGTGATAACCGGCAATCAGGCCGACGTTACCGCCGCCGATGATGAAAAGATTCTCACAAGGCCGCACCAGATCCCGGTTTACCAGCGTTTGGAAGGCGCCCGCTCCGTAAACGCCGGGCAGGGTATTGCCGGGAAATGCCAGGCTTTTTTCACGCGCTCCGGTTGTCATAAGCAGCATTTTTGGGTGCACCAGAACGTAATCTTTCCCGTCTTTGTAAACTCCGATGGACTTATCCTCAAACACAGCAACGGCCGTACTATTCTCCCAAATCTCCACCGAAGCATGCTGCCGGAGAGCCGATTCAAGCTTTTTAGCAATATCGATCCCTCGCGTGCCGGCGTAGACTGCTTCGCTGGAACCAAAGAATCGGTGTGTCTGCAAAACGAGCTTGCCGCCGAGATGCGCCTTGTCATCGATCAAAATCGCCCTCATGCCAGCCTGTCCCAGTTCGATTGCCGCAGAAAGTCCGGCCGGACCTCCTCCAATGATCAGGACTTCGGTGTCATATTTCGGTGTTGGCGGCGTCTCGAGGTTCTCCCAGGGTACAACATCAGGCAATTTGGGCAGTCCTTCGGTTGGAAAAACTCTCATGCCGCGCCTGACAGGGGTCATACAGGCTTTCACAGGAAGTCCATCGGCTATCACCATGCATTGAGAGCACTGCCCATTGGCGCAAAAAATCCCCTGGGGAGAGTGGTCTTTGGGGTGATGTCCGAATATGGTGACGCCATTTGCGATCAGGGCGGAGGAAATCATTTCACCTTCCTTTGCCAGGAAGGTTTGGTCTTGCCAGTAAAACGGAATGTCTGCTACAGAATCATCAATCAGAATTGGGTGAGCTTTGATACGATTCTCAGTCATAAACTCCTCAAAGGTTCGGTTTCAAGGAAGTATGATACCACCAACAAGGCATCAATCGAAGATTTGCTGGTATTCCTGGTCCAACTCATTGTCGCTCAGATGGGAGTAGCGCTGGGTGACAGCAATGTTGGTGTGGCGTGCCAGCACTTGCGCGAGTTTGAGGTTGCCGGTGCTGCCGAGGATCGTGGTCACAAAATAGTGGCGGAAGGAGTGGGGGGTGATGGTTCCGACGGCTTCCTCGCCGAGGGATTCCCGCACGCGCTGGTTGACAATCTCCCGTCCGGTGGTGGTTGAGATCGGCTTGACCTTTTTGCCTGCGCCGCGATCGTGACGCGCGAAAACCGGTTGCGAAGCCAGCGCTTTGCCGCTGTTACCATCCAGGTTTGCGCGCTCAGATAAGTACATCTTGAGGGCGTCCAGGCTGCGTTTTGAGAAGCGCACTACTGCTTCTTTGTTGCCTTTGCCGATCACGATCGCGCGATGTTCGAGCCAATCGATATCCCCTCGGCGCAGGTTGCAGGCTTCGTGCACGCGCAAACCGGTATCTGAGAGAGTCAGGAGGAAAGCCCGGTCGCGTAAATTGATCAGGCGGTCGGATTCACCTTCTGTGGGTTTCGAAGTCAGCGTTGCAGCATAGTCCAGCACAGTGTCGATGGCGCTTTTGGGGAACTGCGGCAGACGAATGCCAGGTCGGCGGGCGCGCTGCTTGATGAGGAGACGGATGCGGGGGAGGTTGATGGGGGCGATGTTCTCCCCGGCGATGAATTCAAACAGCCCAACGACAGATGTGACGTAAACCTGCTCCGTGGCGGAGGAGAAATCCTTCAGCGCTGTGAGCACCCAGATAACAGCTTCTTCAGGCAGGGACGTAACATCAGCCTTTTCCACCAGGATGCCATTTTCGTTAAGAACCTCGGTAAATAAGTTCATTGCGTTCGTATACGTGCGAAACGTATTCGCACTCCGCGAAAGCTTGATAGAGTTCAGGTACTTCTGGATGCAATCAGAGATCGTTATTGCCATGCTATGCCCATTATATATCTAGCAGTTCGCAAAGTCGTTTATTGGTATAACGTGATTAGAATTTTTTGAGGAATAGATAACCAATACTTGACAGATATCCTTGTAATGATAAACTAAGCTTGAGGTAGCAAGAAGACGGTTACTTCGATCAGCCTTTGGCTATATCACATGGGTGACCGTGCGGTTGTTTCAACCAAACAATATGTCACCAACATACCGCCTTCAATATTCTCCTCATTATTAATCGCGAAGCTTTGGAGGAATTCTGGGTTTCGTGATTTTTTTTAGAAATCTATATTGTGTTTTGGTTTGCGGTTTGCGTAAACGTGTGAAAGTATCAATGCTGTAAGACACCTGGAGGGATAATGAAATTCAACAAAAATCAAACAACAGAAATCGAAAATCTCGCAGGAGGCTCGGCTTTTTCCGAATCTCCCAAACTGGAGCTTGTGGCTATATTATTTACTTCCTTTGTGAAGGACCAACATTATCGTTCTGAGGCAGCTGCGGTTTTAAGAATTGTCGAGTTGATTGATGCTATCAATGATCCGGAATTTGTCGCCAAGGCGGCAATCTTTGCCCGTACAAAATACGGGATGCGGTCCATTACCCATGTTGTTGCCGGTGAAATTGCGAAAAAAGTCAAAGGGGCAAGATGGACCAGGAACTTTTTTGACAAGATTGTTTACCGACCAGACGACATGATGGAAATCCTGGGTTACTACTTTCAGACTGAAAAGAAAGTGACAAATCCCCTCAGAGACGGTTTTGCTCGGGCGTTGGTCCGCTTTGACGAGTATTCCCTGGCGAAGTATCGAGGTGAAGGAAAAGCGATAAAACTCGTTGATGTTGTCAATATATGTCACCCAAAAAGCACTTTAGCTTTAGATAAACTCATGAAAGGGACGCTTCGGTCCACTGACACATGGGAGGCTGAGTTGACCAAAGCTGGGCAAACTGCCGAATCCACCGAAGAAGCTGACGCCTTAAAAGATAAGGCTTGGAAGCAGTTAATTTCGGAAAGAAAAATCGGTTACTTTGCTCTGCTCAGGAATCTGAGAAACATCATTGAACAATCACCAGATGTGTTGCCTGAAGCTTTGCAACTGCTGGTCGACGAAAAAATAATTAAGAAGTCCCTGGTTTTACCATTCAGATTCTTGACTGCCATCGAGGAAATTGAAAAGTTGAACGGTAATGGAGTCAAGGAGACTTTGCAAGCTCTATCAACTGCAACTGAATTTTCTTTATCTAATGTTCCAAGGCTGGAAGGAAAAACTCTCGTAGTCTTGGACACTTCCGGCTCTATGAGCGGTCAACCTATAAAAATCGGTTCGGTGTTTGCCGCAGCCTTCTTAAAAACAAACGATGCCGATTTTTTGACTTTTGACACGGATGCCAGGTACATGACGTTCAACACTTCAGACAGTACGATATCCATTGCACAAAGGATCATCGACAAGGCGGTTGGGGGTGGAACCAACTTCCACTCAATATTTGAAACTGCAAATCTTCCGTATGACAGGATTATCATTTTTTCTGATATGCAAGGTTGGATTGGCTACAGCACGCCAACTAAAAGCTTTAAAAAGTACAAAGAGCGAACCATTTCCAATCCACTAATCTACTCATTCGACCTCCAGGGTTATGGGAGTCTTCAGTTTCCGGAGAAGAACGTGTTTGCTCTGGCTGGTTTTTCGGATAAAGTGTTCGACACGATGAAGCTGCTGGAGTCTGATCCACAGGCTTTGCTGCACGAAATAGAAAATATTGATCTATAGACCTGGGATGAAATGACGTGCAGATCGCTTGGACAGTCTTCTGACTTGCCCATCTAACTGGTAAGATTTTACCGAAGTGCCAAGATAAAGTAGCTCACCCAGCAATTGTTGGGTGAGCTATTTTATAAACCGACTTCAGTAGATACGACTTAGGACCAGTATTTCTTCCTTTCTTCTCCAACCACCCATTGCAGGTCAATAATCACTCCAGAACGACTATTTTTATGATCGCTTCTCCTATCCAAAGTAAAAATCACCTCATCCTAGGGTATTCCAAGTAAAATCAAACCCAATCTCCCCAGTGCACACTGGGTGCACTGGGTTTTGATACACTCCCTTACAGTAAAGGCAGGTGGCCATGTCGCAACGGCAGCAGTTGGAACGTATCATGGAAATTGACAGGCGCATCCGGGAGGGGGAATACCCGAACGCGGAAAAGCTGGCGGAATCCCTGGAGGTCAGCAGGCGGGTGATCTTCAATGACCGCAGTTTCATGATTTATCGCTTGGGGGCGCCAATTGAGTTCGACCGGGAGCGGGGGGGTTGGTTTTACACCGATAAGACGTGGTCACTGCCGGGGATATATGTGACTCAAGGTGAGTTGATGGCTTTCTTTCTCTCTCTGGAGATCGCAAGGCGCTACATCGGAACTGACCTTGAGTCACCTCTCCGCTCTGCCGTGGATAAGATCGCCAAAGCGGTCAAAGGTCCGGTCAGCGTGGAGATCAATGAGTTGCGTTCCCACTATACCTTTTCGGAATTCAACACCATCAGCTTGGATGCCCAACTGCTGATCGACCTGCACCAAGCTATCCTCAACCGCCAGCAGGTCTGGATGCGCTACTACTCTGCCAACCGGGGCGTGGTTTCGGAACGCGTCGTGTATCCCTATCACCTGCATAACTTCCAGGGGGATTGGTTTCTGGTCGCCTTCGATACCTTCCGCAGCGATTTCCGCCTCTTCCTGGTTGGGCGTATCCAGGAGATGAAGTCGCTCAAAGAGAAGTTCGCCTGGGATGAGAATTTCTCAGCGGAGGATTGGATCGGCAGCGGCTTCCAGCTGCACGCTGGGGGAATCGCAGAGGACGTGGCGATCTGGTTCAGCCCGAACAAAGCCCAGTTCATCCGGGAGCGCAAGTGGCACTCCAGCCAAACGATTGAAGAAAAGCCAGACGGCAGCCTGATCTTGCACCTGAAAACCGGCGGTCTGGTGGAAGTGCGCAACTGGGTGCTGCAGTTTGCGGACGACGCGGAAGTGCTGCAGCCTGATTCGCTGAGGGACGACATCGCTAAAGAGATTAAGAAACTATCTGTCCGCTACGGCATCGATCGCAACGCAGAATGATAAAATTATTGAAAAATTACTGGGAGGAAAGACATGGAAGAAAAAACAATCATTTACGGCATTACAGGATTGGGTTTATTGTTCGTACCTGAGAGCAGGGGTAAGGAGCTGGCTGAGGGTAACAAAGCCCTGTTGACTGCCAAGACCTGGGGGGAGTTCAAGTCGTTAGTGTCAACTGAGTTGTACGTGTTTTATCTGACAAAATCAAGTTATTACGAAGGTCCGTACGAGCCTGAAGATGGCGATTACAGGTCTTATGATATCGCGCCTGAGACACCCTTCACCCCTAATGATGTCCTTACCTACGAAGAGCTGCCTGCCAATCCTGAGATCGAGATGACCGAGTGGATGCCGGAAGAGATCCAGCAAAAATTTGGCCGGAAAATGCGCTACTACGCCATGGATATGAACGTACCACGAGGTGAGATTCTCGTTCTGGAAGAGAAACAGATGGACGAGATCGCGGCTGAGCTTGAAAAGGCCGGATATGTCTGCAAGCGCGATGATGATTTGCTCAATGCTGGAATCACCCTCGACTTCGATCCGGATGACTATCCGTGGGTTGATGATGAAGAAAATTAACTAACCAAAAAGGAGCGTTAAATGACAATTAAGAAATCTTTTTTAAGCGCTTTTGAGAAGGCAAGCAAGACCACTTATTTTAAGGATTTGCGCAAGTTTGAAGGTAAAACTTTCGAAGAAACCAGCCGCTTTTCAGGTGAAACGGTAGAGCTTAACGCTCTTGAAGCAACTATTTATGAATTTTGTCTCAACTGGTACAAACGTTATGAGGAGGGCAGAGATTGTGAAGTTCCTGCATCAACTTATGATAATATGAGAAGTTACTTACTTTTCCTCAATGTTAGGGCTTATATGGAGTTGCTCGATGAAGAAGATTGGGAGGAGGAGGAAGTGGATGATTAGTGAAGCATCACTTACCGCAGATGACCAAAAAAAAGGCACCTGGGTTCAATTGTCCAATGGTTGGTTCGCTATCTTGATGGATAACAATAAGGGGAACATACGTCTTGCCGAAGTTCAAGGAGAGTATGTAGAGATTGGACCTATCCATTCCCACGACATTGTAAAGGAAAAGATCAATGGTGAATGGGTCGAAGTTGGAAATCAAGCCGTCAAAGAATTAAACCAAAAAAAACTAACGAAATAGAAAAAGGAGATTAATATGCCAAACTGGTGCTTAAATGAAATTAAAATTCACGGAACCAAAGAAGATATAGACGCTTTTGAGCAGTATCTTTCCAAAAGCAAGATACCTTTCGATTTTAATCTGTTTCTCCCTTATCCAGAGGAATTCAAGGTATTGGATGACGCCTATGCTGAAGCTAAGGCCGCTGGTGTACCTTACAACAAACTACCAAAATCAGGGTACGAACAAGGTGGCTACGACTGGTGCGTTTGGGAGTGGGGCACAAAATGGAATTTGCAAGATGCGAGTGTGGAGCGAAGGGGCGATGAAGACCTTTCCGGAGATTTTAATACCGCATGGGCGCCACCCCTTGGGGTTATCCAGGCGATGTCTGCGATGTTTCCTAACCTAACAATCACCATCAATTATTCAGAAGACAACATGGGATTTCAAGGATTTGCGTCTTATCAAAATGGGGATGTCATTGAATCCTGGGAAGAAGAGATGGAATACGAAGACGATGAGGACGAGGACGAAGAGGAAGACGAAGAATAGCACACTCAGAGGTGACAAAGCGTGAATCAAACGATCATTGACCAAAAGTACCATTTCTTGTCCATGTTCAATCCCAAAACCGGCGCCTATGTGCGCACGGGGATCATCAACGAGCACGGCATGGACACTGGTAAAGATCCGTTTATGGCCTCTTTCCCACATCTAATCGATGTCGGCATCATGGGGCATTGCACCCACGGCAAGACCGGCTTATGTGTAAAGGCAGGAGTAGGCTGTTACCAAAGCGGCCTGACCGTTGAAGAGCCCAACATGCGGCTGGAGGACTTTGTTGACATCGCCAGGCAGTGCAAAGGGAGGGTCAATCAGTTTGCCCTGGGTGGCAGGGGGGATCCAGACCAACACGAGAATTTTGCTGAGATCCTGACCGCCTGTGCTGAAAACAACGTCGTTCCGAACTTCACCACCTCCGGATATGGTCTGACCAGGGAAATGGCGGAGCTTGCCAAACAATACTGTGGCGCTGTAGCGGTTAGCTGGTATCGCAACGACTACACACTTAGGGCAATCCAACTGCTGCTTGATGTGGGTGTCAAGACCAATATTCACTATGTTTTGGGAAAGAATTCGATCGACGAAGCCATCACCAGGCTTGAAACGGACGACTTTCCAAAAGGCATCAATGGGTTGGTACTGCTGCTGCATAAGCCAGTTGGGTTGGGTGCCAGCTCCAACGTGCTTTCACCCCAGGACGAGCGGGTTGCCAGGCTATTCAAACTCATCGACAGGGGTAAGCACAGGTTCAAGGTTGGGATGGACAGCTGCTCCGTGCCTGGGATCGTCATCTTTTGTGAAAATGTCATCTCCGAAGCAATCGACCCTTGTGAAGGGGGTCGCTTCAGCCGTTATATCAGTCCGGATATGGTGTTGCTGCCTTGCAGTTTCGATCAAGAATACCGCTTTGGTGTATCGCTGCATGAAAACACTATTGAGCAAGCCTGGAATAGTCCGGAGTTTGAGGAATTTCGAGTCAGCCTCCGATCCCGCTGCCCTGACTGCGGGAAAAGGGAGAATTGTATGGGCGGCTGCCCGCTGCTGCCCGAGATCGTGCTTTGCAATGACAAACCGATTTATAGTGCCATCTAAGGAGAGAACAAAATGAAAATCCGCACCGACTTTGTTACCAATTCTAGTAGTTTTATCTCGGCGGAAATTGTCATTGACAATCCTGTCTTGTTGGGAATACTTCAGAAATACAAAGACATAGGATTATTTGGCAACCACAAGCCAATTTTTGGTATTGGTGCTTATGAGACTGTTGATGAAGACTTTGGGTATTCTGGTCCTCAAAATTCAATTGATTTTAACAATCTAACTAAGACACCTGCTTTTTTCTTTTTTGAGCATCAATCGGAAGATCCACCTAACGGAATTGGCATTGGCGTTCAAAAGTGGCCTAATAAATTAGAAAATGTCTTGAAAAACATAATTGAAATAATTAATGATTACCGAGCTAGGGAGTTCCTGGACACGAAAATCCGAAGAGACTTGATAATGGAGCTCAAAAAAAGAGAGTTGGAAATTTTGCCTGCCTATTCGTACGTCCATTGGTGGTCGGGTGGTTGGGGAGATGAGATGGAATACCATGTGTTGTATACATACGACCCAATAAATGGCAGTACATTTGAGGGAGAAGGTGGTAGATTTGATATGGATACCTATGAGATGATGGCCGAATGGGAAGACGGGGATGAGGAAGAATAAAAGAGGGAAAATTTTCACCTGTTGATTTTGAGAAAAAACAATTAATGTACCAGGAATATCCTAAGAAACAACTTCTCTTTACGAAAGGATATAAAATGAAAATTCGCACCGATTTTGTCACCAATTCAAGCAGTTTCGTCTCAGCTGAAATAATCATTGACAACCCTGTCTTGTTGGAAATACTTCAGAAATACAAGGACATGGGATTATTCGGCGAACATG
>DAISYV010000002.1:0-51852 GCA_036825115.1 Anaerolineaceae bacterium
GATTATCAGCTAAATGTGTTACCTATGTCCTGTCACATTCTGTTACCTATCTCCTATTACCATACAGGCCTGCCACTACCAGGTGTGGTCAGTAGGTTACCCCTGTAGCGGTAAACCATTTGGTTTACCAAGGCAAGATTGAACTTCCAACGATCAAAACCGGATTTCGCCCTACATTCGCAACCCTTGACAAAAAATTGGATATGGTATGATAGGCGTGCTATTTTTGAGCCATAATTTTCAAGGGAGTCATTTTGGAAGCCTATTGTTTTAAATGTAAAGAAAAAAGAGAAATCACTCAGGCGCAGCCTGGGTTTACCAGCCGTGGCGCGGCCATGACCAACGGCGTTTGTGCGGTTTGCGGCACGAAACTATTTCGCATGGGTGTGACCCCTGCGCATGAAGGATTGGAAAAACCTGCTGTTGTTCCAACCAAATCTGCAGCAAAAAAGCCTGCAAGCGCAAAAAAGGCAAAAACCGCTGCAAAGCCAGTCGCCACCAAAAGCTCCAATGGAAAAAAAGTGCGATCCGGCAACGGAAAACCTTTGGTGATCGTGGAATCACCGGCGAAGGCGCGCACCATCGGCAAATTCCTCGGGGATGGATACCAGGTGCTGGCATCGGTGGGGCATGTGCGGGATCTGCTCAAATCGCAATTGAGCGTGGATGTGGAAAACGATTTCACGCCCAAGTACCGCGTTCCAAACGAAAAGAAAGAGCTTGTCGCCGAAATTACTGCGACCGCAGCCCGCAGCAAGAAGGTCTACCTCGCAACTGACCCTGACCGGGAAGGCGAGTCAATCGCTTGGCACGTGATGGACTCAGCCCAGATGGAACCGGAAAAGGTCGAGCGGGTTGTCTTCCACGAAATCACCAAGGAAGCGGTAGACGCCGCCTTTACCCATACCCGCGAAATCGATATGGACCTGGTGGACGCGCAGCAGGCCCGCCGCATCCTGGACCGCCTGGTGGGGTATGGGGTGAGCCCGATCCTATGGGCAAAGGTGAAGGGGCGCCTTTCTGCCGGACGGGTTCAGTCGGTGGCTTTGCGTTTGATCGTTGAACGGGAGCGTGAAATCCAGGCATTTGTGCCGGTTGAGTACTGGAAAATTTCGGCGTTGTTCGAAGCAGATGATACCAAAAAGCAGTACAAGGGGAGGTTAATTAAGGTTAACAAGGCTGATCCGGATCTGACGGATGAAGCAAAGACCAAGGAGTTGCTGAAGAAGCTCGAGCACGCAACCTATAAGCTCGACAGCATTGACCGCAACACAAAAAGCGTTCGCCCTGGCGCGCCCTTCATCACGAGCACTTTGCAGCAGGAGGCATCCACGCGTCTAGGTTTCCTGACAAGGAAGACCATGGCAGTCGCGCAACAGCTCTATGAAGGTATCAACCTGGGCGGTGGCGAAGAAACCGGCCTGATCACCTATATGCGTACTGATTCCGTGCATGTTTCGGCGCAGTCGGTGAAAGAAGCGCGCGAGTACATCGCGAAAAAGTACGGCGACAGCTATGTACCGGAAAAGCCGCCGGTCTATCGAACAAGAGCTGCTTCGGCGCAGGAAGCGCATGAAGCGATCCGACCTACCTCAGTGAAGCGCACTCCTGAGAGCGTCAAGAACCACCTGACAGCTGATCAGTACAAACTCTACAAGTTGGTTTGGCAGCGGTTTATTGCCAGCCAGATGTCTCCCGCGCTAATCGAAACAATAACTGCTGACATTGCCGGCAAGATGGACAAAGAAACTTGTTTGTTCCGCGCGAGCGGCAGCAAAACCGTTTTCCCTGGTTATCGGGCGGTCTATTCCGCTGTCAGAGGCGAAGACGAAAAAGAGGATGAAGACCAGACAGAACTTCCTCTGGAGTCGCTGGTAGTGGGGCAGATGCAGCGTTTGCTCGAGCTCAATCCCAGCCAACACTTCACCGAGCCTCCTCCGCGTTTCACGGAAGCTTCCTTGATCCAGGTGCTGGAGGAAAACAAAATTGGTCGACCTTCCACTTATTCCGCGATCATCACAACGATTCAAGCGCGCGGATACGTGACCCGTGAATCGAAGCGCCTTATTCCGACGGAAATTGGGTTTTTGGTCAACGATCTGGTGGTGGAGTACTTCCCTTCAATTGTGGATGTTGAATTCACGTCCACCATGGAGGATAAGCTGGATGAAATCGCCCAGGGAGATGTTGCCTGGGTGGAGGTGATCCGCGACTTTTACGAGCCTTTTAAAGACAGCCTGGAGCATGCCAAAGAAAACATGCCCAAAACGCAAGTGAAACCAGAGTCGATTGGAAGAGAATGCCCGGAATGTGGTGGGGATCTAGTGCTTCGGACAGGACGGTTTGGGCGGTTTATCAGCTGCTCCACCTTCCCGCAGTGCAAGTATACCGAACCCTGGCTGGAAAAAATTGGCGTGACCTGCCCGGAATGCAAAACGGGCGAGGTTGTCGAGAAGCGCAGTAAAAAGGGCAGGGTGTTCTACGGCTGTTCGCGTTACCCCGAATGCAATTTTGTTTCCTGGGATAAACCCCTGGCGAGAGCCTGCCCGAAATGCGGCGGTAAATTGAGCACCAAGAACAACAAGCAAGCATACTGCGGTGATTGCCACTCACGATTTGAGCTCGAAGAGGGTGTGTTGCAGCAGTAACGTTGATTGGTATAAAACCTGCACCTTAAGAGGTGATAAACACTTTCATTGAGGTGCAGGTATGGAAAACACACTGGATTTTATTAAAGAAAAACTAAAACAACCGAGGAACCTTGCAATCGCGGCTGCGGTCGCGGGCCTGGTGCTCGGGTTGATCATTGGGTGGGTGATCCTGCCTGTGCAGTGGACCGATGCTTCGGCTGAGCACTTGCGGGCAGACTTGCGCCAGGATTACCTGCGCAACTTGATCACAACCTATACCCTGAACGGCGACAAGGAAAAAGCCCTTCAACTCTATGGGGAGTTGGGCGAAGAGGCTGCACCAACCCTCAGCCAGTTACTGGCAGCGCCAGGTTTCCTCTCCACCGAACAGATCACGCGTTTCACGACTTCTCTTGGGATTGCCATACCCCAGGCAAGCGGTGAGACTACCAGCACAGCACCACTGACGCTTGAAGACGGCACAGAAGTGAAGGTGGACACCGGCGAGGAAGTTCAGGGAGAGGCAAAATCCAACACCTTGTTGTGGCTGGGATTTAGTCTGCTGGCAATCCTTGGCATCGGCGCTTACCTTGCTTATCGCTACTACTTCAAAGAGCGCCCAGTGGAAGAAGGCAAACCGTTGGAGGAAGACACTTCCGAAAATCGCGTTGTGTCTGGAGCCGCAAGGCAGCCTGCGGCAGTGCCCATGCGGCCCGCAGCCGAACCGGCCCCTGCTGCTGGGCCTGTCCAAAGTCAGTCGGTTTTTAAACCATCCTTCTTCGGCAACGGTAAGCAAACCAATGGTACCGCTGTGCCTAAGCCTGTCGCGCAGTTTATGTCAACGTATGCTTTTGGAGATGACCGCTACGATGAATCGTTCACCTTCGATGCTCCGAACGGTGAATTTCTGGGTGAGTGTGGCGTAAGCATTTCGGATATCATCGGTGTGGGAGAACCCAAGAAGATCTCTGCCTTCGATATCTGGCTGTTCGATAAAAATGATGTCCAAACGGTCACCAAGGTCTTGATGAGCAAGCACAGTTACGAGGATCCGGTTTCATTGCAGCGATTGGAAATTCGCGGCGAGCCGATTTTGGCGGAACCTGGAGCGCAGTTCGTGCTGGAGACAGCCACATTGCGCCTGGATGGCCGAATTGTGGATGTAATGTACGGGGATATGCCCCTGCCCGAGGACAGCTACTTCCAGCGGAGTACGGTGGAGTTGGCGATTTACAGAAAATAAGGTGATAGCTCGTAGCTGATAGCTCGTAGCTGATAGGTGATAGCTCGTAGCTGATAGAAAAAACAGAACGGGTCCCTTTACAGGACCCGTTTTGCTTTTTTATGGTGAGAAGTTACTCGATTTTGAGGATCTTGATCTTTAGCACTGATTTGTTGGGGAGGATTACTTCAACGGTTTCACCCTTTTTGTGTCCCATCAGGGCTGCACCCATCGGAGATTCGTAGGAGATTTTTCGCTCCCGCGGGCTGGCTTCATTAGCTCCAACAATGATGAAAGTCTCTTCGGGTTCGTTATCTTCCTGGAGGGTGACAGTATTGCCGATCTGAACAGTTGAAGTGTTAATGTCCGTATCTTCAATCAGAGTGGCAGAAGAAAGGACAGCTTCGATCTGTTGGATCCGTCCTTCAAGAAAGCCCTGGTCTTCCTTGGCCATGTGATAGTCGGCGTTTTCAGAAAGGTCGCCCATTTCGATTGCATGTTTCAAGCGGCGGGCGATTTCTTCGCGGCGAGGACCTTTTAGTTCAGCCAGTTCTTCTTGTAGTTTTGCTTTCCCGGCAAGGGTTAATAATTGGGGTGTGAGAGCCATGATTGGTGTTTTACTCCTAGGGTAATGTTTGTGAATCGAATAGGCGCAGGTGTTCGTCTATCGCGAAACGATCGGTCATGCCGGCGATATAGTCGCATATGGTACGTTCGAGACCGCGCTGTGGAATAAGTTCCTGAACCGCTTCGGGTAAGGCGGCTGGAGTTCTTTGGTACATCGTGAAAATGTCTGTAATGATGCGTTCCGATTTGGCGGACATCCGTACAACACGGTGGTGGCGATAAAGCTTGTTGAAGAGGAAATCTTTCAGTTCGCGATTGCGTCGATACATGTCCTCGCTGAAGCCGGCGACATTGAAAGGCAGTTTTTGCAGTTCGAGTGAGGAGCTGACGCTGCTTTTGCGCAAGTAACGATCGATGGACTGGATTAGATCGGTGATCTCGAAATTGATCAAGCGGCGGATGATCTGATGGCGCGAGAGGTCATCCAGCGTCTCGCTGCGGCGTCGACCAATGCTTTCGTTGACAATTTCCCACAATGCGATGCCATCCAGTTGGGAGGGTGTGATCATTCCGGAACGCAAGCCGTCATCAAGATCGTGGGAAGTATATGCCAGTTCATCAGCCACATTGGCGATTTGGGCTTCGAGGCTGCCGCGCAGCTCAGGATCATAATCCTGGGCATCAGAGATGTCGTAGTCGGTTTCGTGCTTAACCATGCCTTCGAGGACTTCCCAGCTCAGGTTGAGACCCGGAAAATCGGGATAACGATTTTCGAGCTGCGTTACAACACGCAGGGAGTGCTGGTTGTGATTGAACCCGCCATGCTCCTTCATCAGGCGCGCCAGGGCAGTCTCACCGGAATGACCAAAGGGGGGATGACCAATATCATGGGCAAGGCAGATCGTTTCCACCAGATCTTCGTTTGCGCCAAGGGTGCGGGCAACCGAGCGACCGATTTGGGCGACTTCGATGGAGTGGGTCAGGCGGGTGCGGTAGTAATCGCCTTCGTGGTTGATGAAGACCTGGGTCTTGTACTCAAGCCGGCGAAAGGCCGTGGTGTGGATAACCCGTTCGCGGTCGCGTTGGAAACGCGTGCGAAAATCAGCCTCACCTTCAGGATATTTACGACCCTTGGAGTTCTTGCTGCGTATTCCGTAAGGCGCAAGGAACTGGTCTTCGATTTCTTCAAGTTGTTGTCTGCTATAAATCATCTAATGCCTCTGCGAGTATTATACGTGGTATCCATCCGGGTTGTGATAATCAGTTGATGATTGTACCTAATGCGGCACCATCGAGCGCCAGACGGAGAGAACCTGGTGAAACCGCTGAGAAGATCTGGACGGAAATATTTGGCCACCTACGGCAAAGCGCTTGCATGGACTGGACCTTCGTGACCATCCCTCCGGTAACGTCCTGGCTGGCAGAACCTTGCAGGAATTCCAAAGCATTCGAATGAGCTGAAAGGTGAGGGAGAAGTTGATGGTTTTCCGGAAAATCCGCGTACACCCCCTCGATTCTGCCCGCGAGTAAGATGCGATCCGGACCCATTTCAACGGCCAGATGGCCAAACAGGTCCTCAGTGGAGAGAATCGTACCGCCTTGATAGACGTCGATGGCAACATCTCCATAAACGATTGGGATCAAGCCAAAACTGAGAACTCTAAAAAGTGGTCGAAGATTCCATTCTCTTATCAAACCCTCAGCGGCGGTGATACATGCAGAGGGAGGAAAGGCAATCAGAGGCAGGTTCAGAAGTTGAGCTTGTTCAATGATGATCTGGTTGAGCTTGCGTGCGCTGTACCAAACCTGCTGAAAACCGAGAATGTCCTCGGGACCGTGAAAACCCTGGCGGGTGCCGTATTGAGTGGCAACATGGTGTCCGAAGGAACCAGAACCATGACCAAGCAGTAATCTTTGCGAAGGGTTAGCCAGGCGCCATTCAGCGATTTGGGTCAAAAGATCATCGATTTGTTCAATCAGAGCAGTCTCAGGTTGATCTTTGTCAGTGATCAGCGATCCACCCAGCTTGAGGAATGTCAGGCATTGATCAGGCATGCTGGTTCACTCCACTGGATGGAGACGGGTGATGAAAACGTTGGGTGAACCTGCGGCAGTAAGAACTTGGGTGACAGCATCTTCAGTTTCAGGTGTGACAAGCGCCAGCATATGCCCGCCCATACCTCCGCCGCTAAGTTTTGCGCCAAACGCGCCTGCCTGCCTGGCGGCGAGGATTAGCACGTCCAGTTCAGGGCAGGAAAGTCGAAGGGCAGAGAGGTGTTCCTGGTTGGCATCGATCGCCTTGCCAAGGGCATCAATGTCACCAATTTGGAAGGAGCGTTTGCTCTGCTGAACCAATTCAGCGATGGCATCCAGGTGAGGCTGAACCAAGCGGGGGTCAGTTGCAAGAACCTGAGCCAGTTGACCGGTTGATTCCCGGGTGGACTTGCGAACGCCGGAATCAGCAACAACAAAGGAAAATTCACGGATTGGCTGAATGAATTCGATCACCTCTCCACGCTGATAGTAGATCGGTCTTTCATAAGTAATGACGGTGTTGTCGATGCCGGATGGACGACCGTGCACGGCCTGTTCAGACTGGAAAGCTAGGGTGTTTAGCTCCTGGGGTTTCAAGGGATGACCCAGAAATGCCGACATGGCACGCAGGAGCGAGATGGCAATCGCGGCGCTGGAACCCAACCCTGCCGCAATCGGCAAGTCTGAGGTGATGATGACGCGGCAAGTCGGAAATTGATGCAGACCCAGAAATGAAAAGAGGAGGTTCAGGGTGTGCACGAGAAAATGATCCTTTTCAAGCTCCCCCAGGTCGTGATCAACCCCAAGAACGGCAGCCTTGATGTGAATACTGCCTTGAGGTTGACCGATAGCCGGTTCAACGGTGGTACGCACTTTCAGGCTCGTGAGGGGAATGGCGATGGCGGGGCTGTCGTAGACCACAGCGTGTTCGCCGAAAAGAATCAGTTTTCCACAAGCGGTTGCGGTTGTTATGGGCATGTTTTACCTCAGTATCTCAGATAGAGAATCAGCATGACTGCCAGACCCCAGAGGAGGATGGCTGCCTGCAGAGGACGGTCTTTAAGCAGGACTTCTTCCGGGGTGGAGGCTGTATTGAAATTCTGGATCAGGTACATGTAGCGGAAAATACCAAAAAACACGAAGGGTATGGTGAGCATCATCGTGTAGGAAATGCCCTGCGGGTGAGCGGAAAAGGTGTAGAGCATGTAGGTGATCAGGATCGAGGCGAGCATGACTACCAAATATTGGTTCAGGAGGGGGATCGAGTAGCCATTGAGCACCTTGCGAAATTCACCCGCACTTCCTTCCAGAAGCCGGAGCTCAGCAAACCGCTTCCCAAAACCAAGGAAGAGCGCCAGAAGGGCGGTCAGGATGAAGAGCCAGGGCGAAAAGAAGGTGACCTCGATCACGTTGATGCCTGCAAGCACACGCAGCAGGAAACCGGCCGCAATCACCATGACATCAACAATCATGATGTGCTTGAGCCACTTTGAGTAAGCAAGCATGAGAAGCGTGTAGGCTATACAAATCAACCCGAACTTCCACGACAGGAAGAATGCCGCGCTAAAACTTGTGAGAGCTAGAAAAATTACCAGTATCACAGCGGCTTTAAGGGAAAGACGCCCGGAAGCAAGCGGCCGGTGGCATTTTTGGGGGTGCTGCCGATCGGCTTTTAGGTCGATGATATCGTTAATGGTGTAGGTGAGCCCGGAAACCATACAGGCGATAATAAAGGCTGCCAGAACACGTAAAGCTGGCGTTGCCACAAAGAGCTGGCGGTCGAAGACAAGACCAGCAAAAATAACTAAATTCTTCGTCCATTGTCGAGGACGGAGGGTTTCAAGCAAGTTTTTCAACATGTGTTTATCTTACCATAAGGGGGGGTGTGGCTGATAGCTGATAGCTCGTAGCTGATAGGTGATAGGTGATGGGTGGCAGGCTACAGGTGAAAAGAAAACGGTGTCCTGCCAAAGGCAGTAACGAGGCTGCTAAAAGGTATAATAAGTTATACTGAGAGCCTTATGGAAAGAATACGAAACTTCTGCATTATTGCGCACGTGGATCACGGCAAATCGACCCTGGCGGACAGGATGCTTCAAATGACAAATACCATCGCGGACCGCGACATGACGGCGCAGGTTTTGGATTCGATGGACCTGGAACGCGAAAAAGGCGTGACCATCAAAGCATCCGCCGTGCGAATGATATACGACGCTAAAGATGGTTTGGATTACGAGTTCAACCTGATCGACACACCCGGGCATGTGGACTTCAACTATGAAGTCAGCCGCGCGCTTTATGCCTGTGAGGGCGCGGTGTTGGTGGTTGATGCCACCCAGGGCATTGAAGCTCAGACCCTGGCAAACCTGTACCTGGCGCTGGATGCGAACCTGGTGATCATCCCGGTTGTCAACAAGGTCGATCTGCAATCCGCAGATGTTGAGGGAGTCAAGCGCGACCTGAAGATTCTTCTCGGAGTTGAGGATGAGGAAATCATTCCCATCAGCGCAAAAACCGGACTGGGCGTGGAAGAGGTTTTGGAAGCGATCGCAGCCAAGATCCCTGCACCTGTCCGCTCTGAAGAAAAACCACTGAGAGCACTAATTTTTGATTCACATTACGACTCGTACAAAGGCGTGATCGCTTACGTCCGGGTTTTTGATGGCAGCCTGACAGCCAACGATAAAATCGCGATGATGGCGACCGGGACGAAGATCGTTCCTGTTGAGATTGGAATATTCTCACCGAGTTTAATCCCAATTGCTGAGTTGAAAGCTGGAGACGTCGGATATGTCGCGACTGGCTTGAAAACTGTCTCGGAATGCCGGGTTGGCGACACTATAACCAATGCCGCTAAACCAGCCGAAGGACCCTTACCCGGTTACAGGCATCCCAAACCAATGGTCTTTGCCGGGGTTTACCCTGTGGAAGGGGAAGATTATTCCAACTTGAAAGAAGCGTTGGAGAAGCTGCAGCTCAACGATGCTTCGCTGACCTATGAACCTGAATCATCAGAAGCCCTGAATTTCGGTTTCAGGTGCGGTTTCCTGGGGCTTTTCCACATGGAGATCATACAGGAACGGATCGAACGCGAATATGACCTGGATGTGGTCTTTACCGCACCATCGGTGGAATACAAGGTCGACCTGACCGATGGAAGCACGAGCATTATTGATTCA
This sequence comes from Anaerolineaceae bacterium, assembly GCA_036825115.1. GTDB lineage: Bacteria > Chloroflexota > Anaerolineae > Anaerolineales > Anaerolineaceae > Mesolinea. The sequence goes on from DAISYV010000002.1 coordinate 9,633, forward strand.
CCGGCAGATCTACCGGACGAAGGAAGAATCAAGGAGATCTACGAGCCGTGGATGTCCCTGGAAATCTTCAGCCCGACCGAATACTACGGCGTGATCATGGAGATGGTCCGCAAGCGGCGCGGAATTTACATCAACCAGGAGTATCCGGCGGCAAACCGGGTGCAATTGAACTTCGAAATTCCCCTTTCGGAAATCATCGTGGATTTCTTTGACCTGCTGAAGTCGAACACACGCGGCTATGCCTCGATGGATTACCAGTTCCTGGATTATCGTGCCGGGGACCTGGTGAAATTGCAGATTCTGCTGAACGAAGAACCCGTGGATGCCCTGACGGCGATCGTGCACAGCCAGGACGCTTATCATAAAGGTCAGGCACTGGTAAGCAAGCTGAAAGAAATTATCCCTCAACAGCTATTCACTATTCCGATCCAAGCTTACGCGGAGGGAAGGGTGATCTCCCGCGCGAACGTGAAAGCACTGCGAAAAGATGTGTTGGCGAAGTGTTATGGCGGTGATATTACCCGCAAAAAGAAGCTGCTCGAGAAGCAAAAACGGGGAAAAAAGCGCATGAAAATGGTCGGGAGTGTCGAAATCCCACAGGAAGCTTTCATGGCGATTTTGCGGCTGGAGAACTGATGACGGAAGCAAGTAAAGTTTCACGCGCCGGCGATTTTGTGCGGGTGGCGGTGCCGCTGCTTATCAGCGGCTTGGCAATCTGGCTGTTGGTTCGGCAGATAGACCTTCAGGCATTCCTGGCAGCTCTCAGATCTTTAACCCCTTTGGCGATGGTCTTGATCATTGCTTGTTTTTCGGTTGGTTTGTTTGTCAGGGGGCTGGTTTGCTGGCTGATCCTGGGCAAGGAATTTACTTTTTCAGCCGCATTTTGGGCAATGAACGTGGGCTACCTGTTGAACAGTATTTTGCCGCTCAGGTTGGGGGAGGTGGGCAGGGCAGTGCTGTTGGTAAGGCACGGCAAAGGCAAGCACAATTACCCGGAAGTGTTTGCGGCAATTGTGACTGAGCGTATGATGGATCTTATGATAGGATCGCTTTTCTTTTTAGCAACTTTGCCGTTAATGGTCGGAGAAAGCAACCTTAAGCGCGTAGTTATTCTTACCGCTGTCGCATTATTGATCGGCAGCGTCATCATTTACTTCAGTGTGCAACACCGTGAAAGATTGTTAACCTGGCTTCAGAACCGTTATGGCTCAAAGAAATGGGTAGAAGTGAAGCTTTTGCCGGCTTTGGGTAAACTGCTGTCAGGCTTCCAAATATTTCAAAAACCCAAACTTTTTGTTACGGCATTTTTTTTGTTGGCAATCAGTTGGGCGATGACCATGGTTGAGTTCAATATCCTGCAGCGTGCCATAATGGCTCAATCGCAGTGGTGGTGGCCGCTCTTGATCACGCCTGCAAGCGCTTTTGTGAACGCGCTGCCAGCCGCACCGGCAGGCTTGGGTGTGTTTGAGGCTGGGGCAGTCGCCGCTTACTCGCTGGTGGGGGTCGGGAAGGCTGACGCGCTGGCAATGGCACTGGTAGTGCATGCGGTGCAGGTCATCATTCCGGTGTTTGTGGGCATGATTGGGATTTACGTGATGGGCGAGAGCTTGGGCAGTTTGGTTCGAAGCGCAAGAAGACAGGCAGGGAGCAGCGATCTCCGATGAAGATTCTGATCACCTCAACCTATTTCCATCCTTACAGCTCCGGCTTGTCAGTCTACGCGCTGAGGCTCGCGCGTGGTTTGGTCGGGCTTGGGCACGAAGTGTGCGTGCTCACCTCGCAATATGACCCAAAACTGGCATCCGAAGAAAACCTGGATGGTGTAAAAATTGTGCGCGCAAAAGTGGGGATGAAGCTTTCAAAAGGTGTACTGATGCCAGGCTTGAAAACCAAGGCGAAAAAATGGGTAGCCTGGGCCGATGTGGTAAACGTGCATATGCCTCAGTTTGAATCTTTTGTCATCTCTCGGCTTGTTAGGCACTTCAAAAAACCGCTAGTGGTCACGTATCACTGCGACCTGGTCATGAGCGGCGGTTGGTTCAGCCGATTGGCGGGTTGGGGAACCAATTTGCTAGGTAAACACGCCCTAAAGCAAGCACAGGTGATTGTGCAGAACACGCTCGATTATGCCAGGCATTCCAGGGTCTTGAAACCTTTCCTCGACAAGGTCGTCGAGGTACCCACTCCGGTTGTGTTTGTCGAATCAACGGGAGATGAAAAGAAGTCTTTCCGGGAGCGATTTGGTTTGGCGGAAAATGATAAAGTGCTCGGGTTGGCAGGCAGAGTCGCCAGCGAAAAGGGTTACGAATACCTGGCTCAGGCATTACCATCAATCTGGAAAGAGTACCCCACGGCAAGAGTGGTGCACGCCGGTAGTTGGAAAGGCGTGATTGGGGAAGAGGTTTACCTGGCAAAGGTTGAAGAGATGATCCGTCCATTTGGTGATAAGTGGAAGTCTCTTGGCTTTTTGTCAGATCAAGACTTCATGCGCTTTTTTGCTGCTTGTGACTTGCTGGTGTTTTCGAGCCTGAACGCGACGGAATCTTTTGGAATCGTGCAGATCGAAGCGCTAAGCCAGGGCACGCCCGTGGTGGCATCCGATCTGCCAGGGGTAAGGCAGCCAGTAATACAAACCGGGCTGGGGCGGATCGTGCCAGTGAGAGATGCTGCCGCTTTAGCACATGGGATCATTTCTGTTCTGGACGAAGGCGGAGAAGCGCGTATAATCCCTGAGTCTTATTTGAAGAAATTTGAACAGGAGAAGGTAGCCCAAAGCTACCAGGAAATTTTTGCCTCTTTGGTTTAGCTGATGAGTGATTTGCGTAAAGAACAATTGGATCAGATTTGCGAGCGGCAGCTGTTTTATCTGCCTTATTTTCGCGGTATGCTGCGGGCTGTGGAACAGAGCCAGTACCCGCAGGAGATGCTCGTGGAGCCGATTCTGGATATCGGCGCAGGCGATGGGCATTTTGCCTGGGCGATGCTGGAAGGAAAAGTAGTGGATGGGATTGACCCCTGGCTGGCACCTCTCAAGGAGGCGAAGACCTGGAAGGTCTATCGTTCCCTGGCGCAGGCAAACGGGCAGGAACTTCCGTTCGAGAGCAATCAGTTTCCGACTGCTATAAGCAACTCGGTGTTGGAACATATTCCTGGCGTACAGGCTGTCCTAATTGAGGTGGGACGATGTCTGCAACCGGGAGGGCATTTCATCTTTGCGGTTCCAAATGAGCGTTTTCGCACGGAATTGTGGGGCATGGAAGTGCTGCGGAAAATCGGCTTAGGCTTCCTCACAAAGCGGTATTCACTGTTCTTTAACTGGGTGTCGCGGCATGTCAACCTGGATGCGCCAGAAATTTGGGTGGAACGGCTGCGGATTGCCGGGTTTGGGGAAGTGAAGCATTGGAATTATTTCCCCCGGAAAGCGCTGCACCAACTGGAACGTGGACATGCTGCCAACCTGCCAAATCTGCTTTGGAAAAAGCTCTTTGGCAAGTGGGTCTTGTTTAAAAGCAGGAAGAATCCATTTATTCATTTTGAGCGCATTCGCCGCCTGGTTGATTCCCCTTTAGATGAAAATGGCTGCTGCACTTTTTACATCGCGACCAAGCATTCCTGACAGTAAAAGGTCGCTTTGCAGCAAATGAAATAAGATTGGAATAGAATATCAGCATGGATCCAACTGAAAGCCTGCCAGAAGATGACGACCTCACCGTACTGGAATACGTAAGGCATTGGATCGATGGTCAATTTAAAGTAAGAGTAAAGTCTGCCGGGGATATACGCGCGCAGTCTTCTACCCTTGACAATCCTGTTTCGGTAAAACCCATTTTCTGGATTGGCCTGACCCTGATTGTTGTGGGACAGTTTTTGCTGGGGCTGCAAAGGCAGTCTTTGCCAATAGCTGGGCTACTGGTAATCGTGATTGGGATGGCAAGCCTGTGGTTCGGAATTCCCAATGGGAACACCAAAACTGACAAAATTCCCTCGGAAGAAACCGAAGGCAACAAGTTCCTTGTGAAGCCTATCTGGCTTTTGGCGGCATTGGCAATGACGGTGGTGTGCTTTTTGGTGTTTACCGAAAATCGTTTTGGCTGGCTGCAAACCTTGAGCTGGCTGACTGCCATCGTCTGCGGTTTGTATGCGTTCTGGCCGGCTAAGGATCCTGAATCAAGCGCGCGACAATTCAACTGGAAATTTTGGCAAAACTGGCAGAGTGACAGGGTGTTTTTCATCCTTGTGCTGGTGGTGACAGTTTTCAGTTTGATTTTCAGATTGAAGGATCTAAGAGAATTGCCGCCTGAAGTGATCAGCGCGCAGGTTGAAACGTATTATTCTGTCAGCGAAATTCCGCAGGGCAGGGACTTTATCTTTTTTTCGCGCAACACGGTTCCGGAACCCCTCAATTACTATTGGGCGAATCTGGTCAGCCAGTTTTCGGGAAGAACCCTCAAAATGGAAACGATCCGCCTGGCTAACGCTTTGGCAGGTCTGCTTGGCATCTTGTTTGTTTATGGCATAGGTAGGCAGATCGCCAACCGCTGGGTGGGATTGGTCGCTGCCGGGTTGGCAGGGGTGAGCTTCTGGCTGGTTTTGCAGGAAAGAGCGGCGATCGGGGGAGGCTTGGTTTTCCCACTCATGGCTGCAGCGCTTTTTGGTCTGTTGAAAGGTCTGGATGAGCAGGATAGACGGTTTTACCTGCTTTCAGCAGTTGCGGTAGGGTTAGGGTTGATAAGCAACAAGATTTTCCTCATTTACCCTTTGGTAGCAATTGTTGTGATGCTTTGCTGGAAAAAAGGGAAGTCAATCAGAGCAATGCAACTTTTAGGGTTGGTTGGGGTGGGTTTGTTGATTTCCATAATCACGGCGATTCCGCTGGTAAGAGCGATCAGCATGGAGCCGATGAGTTACCTTGCGCCGATTTTGGCGAGGATCGGCGAGTATGAAGTGAGCTACCCGGGCAGTCCGCTGTCGATCTTCATTGGGAATTTCATCAAAGCCCTCGGGATTGTGAATTGGAGCAACCAAGGAAGCTGGGTGGACAGCATCGCCAATCGGGGCGCGGTGGATGGCGTGACAGCCGTCTTCTTCCTAGTGGGAATTATCACGCTTACAAAACAATACCAATTATCTAAGGATTGGAAATTGTTAGCGCTATTGTTGCTTTATCCGGTATTGTTGCTTCCCAGTGTGTTAGCCCTGGCCTTCCCGACTGAGAATCCGTCCATGACAAGGGCAGTTGGAGCGGCGATCCCGGTCTTGTTGCTTGCTGCATATGGCATTGTTGAGGTTATGAAAGTTGCCATACCCGCATTGAGGCAAAAGTCCCTGGCAGCAGCGGTGATCGCGGGCGTTCTGATACTTGGACCAATTGTGGTTAGTAATAACAACCTTGTATTTCAACAATACGCCTACCAATATAAGCAATCAGCCTGGAACGTGAGTGAAATCGCCGAAGTAGTAAATCGTTTTTACTCTTCTGGCAGGCAAGGGCTCAGTTACTTGATCAGTTACCCCTATTGGGTCGATTCACGGGCAGTTGCCATCAGCATGGGGCGGGCCGAACAAAACCTGAGTTTACCTGGGACAGAAATCGCCAACACGTTGACCACCAGCATTCCTAAGTTGTTCATCCTCAATCCGATGGACAAAAACAGCATTGCTGAGTTGCAGGCAGCCTACCCGGAGGGCATTATCAGCACGTATCAAAACACAAATCCAGACAAGAACTTTATCCTTTTCATTGTAGGTCAATGATCGAATGAACGTAGAAACTGAACAGAAGGTTCAAAAAACAAGAAAAATTGACTGGAAGTCCATCCTGGTGATCGTCTCCTTGATCACGATAATTTTTGCGGGGTGGTCATTCAGGAGCATGAACAATAATTGGGATGAATCAAGGCATTTACATCCTGATGAGCGTTACCTATCGATGGTCATCAACGCCATCGAGCCGGTTTGGACTGCCAGGGAGTATTTCGACACTGCTACTTCACCTCTCAATCCAGGGAATAAGGATTTTGGATTTTTTGTTTACGGAACCTTACCGGTATTCATGGTGCGATACGCAGGGGAGTGGACTGGGCAGGTGGGCTACGACCTGAACACGCTGTTGGGGCGAACGCTCTCAGCGGTAATGGATACAATCACAATCCTGCTTACTTTCTTTATTGCCAAAAAGCTTTTCAACCGCTGGGTGGGGTTGATCGCAGCGGTGCTGTACGCCTTTGCCGTGCTGCCAATTCAATTGGCTCATTTCATGACGGTCGATTCGTTTACCAACACCTTTGCCATGTTGACTGTGTTGATGGCTGTAATCATTCTGAAACGACCTCTTTCAATTAGTGAGCAAACAGGGAAGGTGAGCCAGGTTTGGCTGAAACTCTGGCCCTACCTGGCTTTTGGTGCGGCGCTAGGAATGGCGACGGCTTCCAAGATCAACGCTATTTCGCTGGCGTTGCTGCTGCCGCTGGCAGAGGGGGTGCGGTATTATCGGCTGGAAAAGCAGGGCAAGGAACCAGCCTTCCTGCCGATGCTTGGACGAATTGGTTTGGCAGCAGTAATGAGCTTTGTGGTTTTCCGAATTTGCCAGCCTTACGCTTTCGATGGTCCTGGCTTCTTAAATTTCTCGATCAACCAAAACTGGTGGCTGAGTATGCGATCTCTGCAAGCGCAGAGCACCGGGGAAGTGGATTTTCCGCCGGCATTGCAGTGGGCAAGGCGACCACTGTGGTTCTCTTTCAAGAACCTGTTGCTCTGGGGATTGGGTTTGCCCCTTGGACTGGCAGCTTTTGGCAGCACCATTGGGATGGCTTTCAATGTCCTCCGCAAGAAAAACTGGGACAACCTGCCTTTGCTGGCATGGACATTGATCTATGCTGCCTGGCAAGGGCTGGCGTGGGTGAAATCCATGCGCTACCTGATGCCGATCTATCCGCTGCTGGCAATCATCGCGGCATGGGGGCTCTGGCAGCTCCTCACAGCCTCTCGCGATTTTCGCTGGAAAAAACTTAAAATCTCCAACAAGAGCTTGCGTGCAATTGGCATAGTTGCAGCGGCATTGGTCCTGGCTGGAACACTGGCTTACGCATTTGCTTTCAGCCAGATCTATACCCGACCGGTCACGCGCATCGAGGCTTCAGAATGGATCTACGAAAACATCGATGGTCCGATCAACTTGACGGTCGAAACAGAAGAAGGTCCTTTCTCGCAGCAGGGGCAGTATCGCAACCAGGTCACTCTTCTCCCAGGACGAAGTTATTTGAGTGCTTTTGTGGCAGACAGGGTCGGAGCGATAGAGAGTGTCACATTCCCTGAAATGCAGGACCTGATGCTGTCGATCGATCCAATTACTTACACCCTCGAAATCTACGAATCAAATAGCGGAAATTCAATCCTGCCAGCCATGCTGAGCGGTACCCCAAGCGGTGGAAATCAACTTAGCAGTCTAATTTTTTATCTGGATCAAAGCGTTATATTAGAAAAAGGCAAGACCTATGTGCTGGTTCTGGGGTTTTTAACCGAGAACAGCCAGCCATATCTTGCCGGTGTGCCATTTATCACCTATGCAAACGAAAATGGCACCTTAAATAAACAATACCTGCCCAGGATCAGCCAGCAGATAACGACGGGGAATCCTTTCAACATCCGGATCTTTGTTACCAACCCCGGGGAAATTCGGCAAGTGGTAATACCTCAACTGGTTGATATGTCGCAAAATCCAGGTGAAAAGATACTACGAGTAACTCTGACCACCACGGGAGAGGAACCGCAACAGACGGTCAGCGCGGAAATCAGCGGGACCTTCCTGGACATGGGGCAGGGGTTCGGCAGCGAGGTGGTGTTTGACCTGCCGCAGAGCCTGGTTTTGAGCCGCATGCAGGACGTTGAGCTAAGCCTGGAGATGGTGTCTGGCTCAGGGCAAATCGCGGTCAACACCGTTGGTGTGGTCCACGAAACCGTCTGGGATGACGGCTTGCCGCTCATGATGAACGGCTATATTCCCTACGACACGAACCTGGGGATCTTCCGGGGAGATCTTAACCTGGACATGTACGCCCAGGATGACCAGGTAAAGCGTGATCGCTTCTTCCAGATGCTGACCCAGGGCGAATACATATTCATGAGTTCCAACCGCCAGTGGGGAACCATCCCTCGCGTGCCCGAGAGGTATCCGCTCAGCACGGCATACTACCGCGCTTTGGTTGGCTGCCCGGGCGAAATGGACAGCGTGACCTGTTATAACCTGGCTGAACCGGGCAGGTTTGAGGGGCAGCTCGGTTTTGAACTGGTTGAGACCTTCACATCCTACCCCAGCTTGGGCAGCTGGGAGTTCAACGACCAGTTCGCGGAAGAAGCGTTTTCTGTTTACGACCACCCGAAGGTGATGATATTCCGCAAGACGAATGACTTTGATCCGGAGAAGTTGGCGGCTTTCCTCGATACGGTGGACCTCAGCAAGGTTGTTTACCTGACACCCAGACAAGCCTCCCAATACGAGTCCGGAAAACCGACTTTGATGCTCTCGGATCAGGATCTGCAGATCCAACAGGAAAATGGCACCTGGTCGGAAATCTTTGACAGAAACGGCTTGCTAAACCGCTATCCTGTTCTGGCTGTGCTGGCTTTCTACGCCTTCTCGTTGCTGCTGGGTTTGTTGGTTTTTCCCTTGTTGCGGCTGGCGCTGCCTGGATTGAAGGACAAAGGTTACGGTTTTTCAAGGATCATCGGTTTTCTCTTATTTGCTTACCTGGCATTTGTTTTAGGATCAGCAGGTTTTGCGGTAACCCGCGGATTGCTGTTGGTTGTCCTTGGGTTAATCGCCCTGGCAGGTCTTGTAACAGGTTGGTTGACAAGGCACGCACTGATGAAGGATCTGAAGCGCATTTGGAAGCAGATTTTGGTGGAAGAAATAATCACGATCGTGATGTTCGGTTTCTTCCTCTTCATCCGCTGGTTGAACCCGGATCTGTGGCATCCCTGGCGCGGTGGTGAAAAGCCGATGGACTTCTCGTACCTGAACGCGGTTATAAAGAGCACGGTGTTTCCCGCTTATGATCCCTGGTACGCCGGTGGGTATATCAATTATTACTACTATGGACAGGTCCTGATCGGCTTGCCGATGAAATTGCTGGGCATCGTTCCGGCAATTGCCTACAACATCCTGCTGGCTCTATGGTATGGGATGCTTTCTGTAGGCGTTTTCAGCCTGGCATGGAACATAACCAAGGCGATTTTTGGCAGGGAGTCCTTTGATGGAAAAAGTAAGGTTTTTGACCTTGCTTTATGGGCAGGATTGACAGCGATGCTGGTGCTGGGCTTTCTTGGCAACCTGGGTGAGGTAAAACTCTTCTCAGATGCGATCAAAACGCTTGGTTCAGGAGGATTAGCGATTGCTGATGGGACCTTTGCTCAGCAGGTGCAGTGGCTCCTGGGAGGTTTGGGTAAACTCTTTAATGGGGAAATCCTGCCCATCAGCGCGGGAAGTTGGTATTGGAACCCAAGCCGGGCAATTCCGGGAGAATCCATTACAGAGTTTCCTTTTTTCACATTTCTCTATGGTGATTTTCACGCCCATCTGATCGCCATGCCAGTGGTGGTGGCGGCAATGGGTTGGGGACTTTCAGTCTTGATGAGCCGTGGACAGTGGCACGAAAAACCACGCAGGAACATCACAGGTCTTATCCTGGGATTTTTACTGGGCGGGCTGATTATTGGCGCATTAAAACCTATCAATACCTGGGATTTCTACACCTTCATGGTCTTGAACATGGTTATCCTCGGATATGTTGGCTGGCGCTATATGCCGGCAATAAAAAACCGCTTGTTATCGCCAAATCTGACCAAGGTGGTTCAAATCGGGCTGAGTGTCGTGGTCCTTTATCTCATTGCCAGCCTGTTGTATCAACCCTTTAATCGCTGGTTTTATCCGGGCTATGGGCAAATAGGGCTGTGGGATGGGGATAAGACGCCTCTGGTTTCTTATTTTACGCACTGGGGTTTGCTGCTTTTCCTGATCGTTTTCTGGTTTGCCTGGGAAAGTTACCAGTGGATGGCTGCAACCAAGGTTGCGAGTTTGAAACGTTGGGAAAACGCGAAAAGATGGATAACAGCAGGATTGCTGTTTGTTGGAGCAATATTGATTGGATTGCTCATCATGAAGGTGAAAATTGCCATCGTTGCTCTGCCACTGTGCGTTTGGGCGCTGGCGCTCCTGCTCGCGCCGGGCCAGCCTGACGGCAAAAAGCTGCTCTTCTTTATGGCGGGCACGGGCTTGCTGCTGACAATCGTGGTGGAGTTGGTGCATCTCGTTGGGGATATCGGCAGGATGAACGTGGTTTTCAAGCTCTACCTGCAAGCCTGGATGCTCATGGCGCTTGTAGCTGGCATTGGGCTGGCGATAACCTGGCGCGATCAGAGCCAGTGGCGTGGAAGAAACCAAATTTTGTTCCAGGTTCCGCTGATCCTGCTTTTGACAAGCGCTTTGATGTTCCCAATTTTTGCCACCCGCGATAAGGTTACAGACCGCATGAACCCGGACGCCCCCCACACTTTAGATGGGATGAAGTACATGGAATCCTCCCGCTTCCAGGTGAATGGGGTGGATATGGACCTTGGGCAGGATTACCGCGCAATTCTATGGATGCAAGAAAACATTGAGGGCTCGCCCGTGATCCTGGAAGCCCAGGCTTACGAATATTACTGGGGTAACCGTTACACCATCTACACCGGTCTTCCGGGCGTGGTGGGATGGAACTATCATCAACGCCAACAGAGGGCTTTGACCGGCTCGGATAAGGTCCAGGCACGCGTGGATGAGGTAAATGGCTTTTTCCTCAGTTTGGACGAGGACTTTGTCAGGAACTACCTTGAGAAATATCGGGTCGAATACATCATCGTCGGTCAGCAGGAAAAAGCGTTTTACCCACAAGAAGCACTGATGAAATTCCCTGCGTATAATGGGATCTTGTGGGATGAAGTTTATCGTGAAGACAGTACCGTGATTTACCGGGTAAGGTGAGCATGATTGGAGTTCTAAGTTGGTACGCGTTTAGCCTGGTGTTGGCGGTTGTCAATTTGCCGCTGGCTTACGCAACGCTAAAAAAATTGCCCTCAAGGGGCATCTTTTTGCTGCGACCGTTGGGGCTGCTCTTGTGGGGAACAATTTTTTGGTGGCTCACTTCCATTCAATTACTTCGCAATGACCTGGCTTCCCAGGTTACAGCACTGTTTATCCTGGCTGGGATTAACCTGTTGGTACTTTCAAAAATTGACCGGGTTAGTTTTATTGCCTGGATCAAAGAAAACAAAAATCTGCTTTTGCGGGCAGAGATTATCTTTTTGGCTGCTTTTGTCCTGATGGCGTTAGTCAGAGCGGCTAATCCTGAGATTATTAACACGGAAAAATTCATGGAGATGGCGTTTATCAACGCCATCCTGAAGTCGCCTGGTTTCCCACCGATGGATCCCTGGCTCTCCGGTTACAGCATATCTTATTACTACTTTGGCTATCTTTTGTCTGCCATGCTGATCCGGATTACGGGCGTCACTTCGTCGGTAGGTTACAACCTGGTGGCGGCGTTCTGGTTTGGGATGACGGCTGTGGGCGCATACGGAATTTTGTGGGATCTGCTGAGCCTGCGTGAACAAGGGACGAAGTCCAAACCGGCAGTGATTTTCTTGAGGAAACACAAGGCAGTCCTGGCTTTGCTGGCGCCTTTGATGATTTTGGTGATGGGCAACTGGTTCAGCGGGCTGGACATGATCCACGCAAGGGGTGTGCTGCCGGAAAACGCCTGGGAGCAGCTGGATATCCCTGAGCTGACGCGCGAACCCAACGCGATGACCATCAAACCGCAGCGCGGCGGGTGGTCGTGGTGGCAAGCCAGCCGTGTGGTGCAGGACCGGACGCTTGATGGACGACCTGTGGAAGTGATCGATGAATTCCCGGCATTTACTTATTTGCTGGCGGATATCCATCCGCACATGCTTTCGATGCCCTTGGTACTGCTGGCGATCGCCCAGGCTCTGAATGCTTTTATGGGAGGCTGGGAAGGTTGTGTTCGGTTAGGGAAGATAGTCATTCCAGCCTCGGGGCTGACAATCGCGCTTGGTGTATTCACCCTGGGCGGGATCGCGTTCATGAACACCTGGGATTTCCCGTTTTATTTGCTCCTGATGGGAGCCGCGTTCATGCTCTACCGGGCGCGAACTTCCGGATGGTCAAACAAGCGATTCTGGGAATTGGTTGGCTTCGGCCTGGTTGGGGGCGTCTTAAGCATTGTCGCTTACCTGCCTTTCTACCTCAGCTTTTCTTCCCAGGCTGGCGGGGTTATTCCCAGCCTGGCTTTCTTTACCAAGGGCAAGTACTTCTGGATCATGTTTGGACCTTTACTGCTGCCGATTTTTGGCTTTTTATTCAGCAAAATTAAACGAATCTCAAAACCTTCCTGGAAGACTGGGCTGTGGGTTACGCTCACGGTGTTGCTGGTGCTGTTCATTTTCGGTTGGGTTTTGGGGCTTGTTGGCACGCAGATCGAGATGACGAAAAGCTTGTTGCTTGGATTGCATGGGGCAGGTTCGGCGGGTGAATTGCTGAGGGACAGCCTCTTCAACCGCCTGATTGCCCCGGGAACCTGGATTACTTTGTTCCTGTTGATCTGGATCGCGCTTAGTCTGTTATTCGAAAAGGTCCGAACTTCTAGAACCAAAAACACGGATGTGGAAGGGGAAGTATCCGGGCAAGCGACACCAGTAAAACCGACGGTTTTCGTGCTGCTAATGGTGTTGCTGGGTGGGATTTTAACCCTGGTACCGGAATTTATCTATCTGCGCGATCAGTTCGGCTGGCGCATGAACACCATCTTCAAGTTCTACTTTCAAGCCTGGATCCTTTGGTCACTGGCAGGATCGTATGGGTTGGTCATGCTTTTTGATCCAAAAACAGACAGCAGGACGCAGGACCGATTGTGGCTTTTGGGGTTAATTTCCGCGAGCCTGCTGGCTGGGACGGTCGTCCTGAGCGATTTGGGCGCGCAAAAATTGGGCAATTATGGCACTTCAATCCTGGACTACCTGATGGTAGTGTCAGTGCTGATAGCCCTTGCGTGGATGACCGTGAAAGCCTTTCAAAAAGATTGGAGAAAGGTGATGGGGGTGGCTGCACTCTTCGGAGTGCTGGTGGGGATGGCTTTCCCGCTGATTGAGGGCTGGAACAAGACGAATGGCTTTAACCAGACCAGGGGATTTTCACTGGACGGAAAGCGTGATTTCTACCTGAGTGCGGCGGATGAGATGAAAGCCGCCGAATGGCTTGCAGATGCGCCGGTTGGGGTTATGACCGAAGCGATCTCCGATACTGGCGGCAGCTATACCACCTATAACAGCATCTCAACTTTCTCGGGTATGCCGACAGTGTTGGGATGGGTGGGGCATGAAGCTCAGTGGCGGGGAGGATATGAGGAGATTGGCAGCCGGCAGGCTGATGTTCGGGAACTCTACAGCACCAGCAAGTGGGAACGGGCGCAGGCCATCATCGACATGTATAATATCCGCTACATCGTGCTCGGGAACACTGAGCTGAGCACTTACCAGGTGGATCAAGGCAAGTTTGATGAGCACCTGGAGAAGGTGTTTGACAGCCAGACGGTGGATATCTACGAGGTTATGCCATAAGATGCGGATGGACGAGAAAGAGACATTGTGCGAGAGCAAGCATTCCCAGTTTACCTGGTTCCTGCTGGCATTTCTGGTGGGTTTGGGGCTGAGGCTTTGGCGTTTAGGTGAGATGCGTTTCACCCTTGCCGAAGCGCAAATCGCCCAGAGCGCCTGGCAGATGGCAAGCGGGAATGCCGCTGGAATGCCCGGTAACATGAGCTATGCCGGATTGAGCGCGCTGTTGTTCCAACTTTTTGAGCCAAGTTTCTTTTTTGCAAGGCTCTTGCCAGTTTTATTCGGCAGCTCGCTGATCCTGGTTCCCTGGTTTTGGCGGAAAGAGTTGGGGGAAAAGATTGCGCTCGTGCTGGCTTTTGGGCTGGCGATCGACCCAATCCTGCTGAGTTTTTCACGCCAGATCGTGACCCCGATTTTTGTTTTGGCTGGTTTGGCCTGGGCTGTTACAGCGCTGAAAAACAAGCGACCGGTGCTGGCAGGCAGTTTGCTCGCGCTGGCATTTCTGGGGGGGTATAGCTTTTGGGTTGTTGCGCTGATTGGATTGGCAGTCTTTTTAATCTGGAGCAAGCGTGCGAATTTTGAATTCATTGATGCCACCTACAAGACAAAATCTTTCCTACTGCCTCTTCTGACGAGCTTTATCCTCAGCCTGGCGGTGATCAGCAGCGTTTTTCTGCTCAGCAGCGAGGGTTTGGGCGGGATTGGGGCTGGGCTGGTGGAGCTCTTCCAGCTATTTAGCAGAAAATACGAATTTGCGGCATACCAGCCAATATTAGTAGCAATTGCGTATAGTCTGTTACCTCTGTTTTTTGCAATTTGGGCGCTGGCAGAAGATTTACGAAACCATCGATCATTGAAGAACCTGCCATTCCTAATCGGCTGGGGTTTTAGCCTTCTTATGAGCGTGCTGCTTGGAAGAAGGGACTTGGGTCTGCTGGCTTTTGCTGCAGTTTTTGCCTGGCTGGGGGCGGCAGTAAGCATTGCTCAAATTATTGAACAAGCCTCAGAACGTCGGGAAATTGTGCTTGGGGTTACCGCGTTCCAGATTGTGATCCTGGTTTACATCCAGATGGTCATCAGGCGCTTGACTTCGCTTCCAGTAAACTCCCAGGATTTTCGATACGCATTATTTGCCCTGTTGGCTGGCGTATTGCTTCTGGTGATTTCAACGGTTTTGGTGGGTATGGGATGGTCGCGCAAGGTTGGCGGGCAGGCGCTGCAGAATAGCATGCTGATCATGTTGATTGTTTTGACTATTGGGATGAGCTTGCGATCGGTCAGATCTCAACAGGAAACCGCCAGTCTGAGCTTGTTGGCCGGACCCATCATGCTGCCAAACAACGACATTGAGAATGTTGTCGATGAAATAGACCGCGAAGGACGGGTGGACAAAACGGAAATTACCTTCGATCTAGGAAAATATGAGCAGCAATTCGCCTGGTTTTTCAGGGAGCAGGTCGACTGGAAAAGCGCGCAAAACGTCCTCCAGGCAGATCTGATGCTTTCCGAGAGTGAAACCGAATTTTCTGCTGCAGACACGTATCGGGGCATGAATGTCGTGCTTTTCCGAAAAATTGACTCAAGTGTGGTAAAACCAGTTGATTTCCTGAAGACTCTGCTTGGAGAGCCCTTGCCCTTGGTCTCACAAAATGGCGTCCTTTGGGTGCGATTAAATCTCTTTACAGGAGCAAATTGACCATGTGCCAACCAAAACTACAAAGACTGCCCAAAAACATAGCGATTGATGGACCAGCAGCATCAGGCAAGACCACCATCGGAACCATCGTGGCTAACAAGATCGGATACATGTGCCTCGATACGGGCATTATGTATCGGGCGGTGGCGTTGCAGGCTCTGAAAGAAGGCATTGAGATTGCTGATGAGGCGGCAGTCACAAGTTTGGCAGAACGGATTGCGATCGACATCCAGCCCGCAACCAGCCAGGACGGACGCCAGTTTGACGTTATGATCAACGGCGAAGACCACACCTGGGATATTCGCGCTGCAGCCGTGAATGCGGTGGTCTCAGAAGTGTCCGCATACCCGGGCGTGCGTAGGGCGATGACGGTCCAACAGCGAAGAATCGCTGAAAAGGGAAAAGTCGTAATGATTGGGCGCGATATCGGCACGGTGGTGCTGCCCGACGCGGAATTGAAGATCTACCTGGATGCTTCGGTCGAAGTCAGAGCGCAGCGCCGATACGTTGAGGATCTCAGCCATGGCAAAGACGCCTGCCTGGAGGACGTAATTGAGTCCCTGCGCCACCGCGATGAAATCGACTCGGGCAGGGCAATTGCGCCGCTGAAAGCGGCAGACGACGCAGTGGTGATCGATTCCGACAAAATGACGGTTTACGAAGTTGTCGAGTTTGTGATGGGATTGCTGGAAAAGCAGCAATAACCAGGACTAAACACTCTCCAGAATATTGGAAAGTGACCGGGGTAAGGTGCAGGCATGCTATAATTTATCTGCTATGTTTCTGCCAGCATCGACGCTCACCAATTCCCTCAATCAACTGCCTGCTGCTGAAATGCAGTGGGCACTATGGATCCTGCCTGCCCTGCTGACGATCGGTACGGGTCTGGCGATCTGGAAGCTGCAGAAATGGGATTTCCGCTACACGTTTTGCGAACTTAAGTGGTTCGTTTTCCTGGCTTTACTGGTTTTTCCGCTCAGTTTTTTGAATTTCAAGCCCTTTGACGGGCAACTTCTGACGCTCACCGGAGAAACCGCACAACCAATAGTGATGGTGTTGAGTGCCCTGCCAATTTTTCTGGCGGTGGGGTTGGTGGGACCCTTGCCGGCGGTGTTCCTTGGCTTGGGAACGGGTCTGGTGCAGTATTTGCGGCTGGGTCAGGACCCGATGGTGATGTTCTTCTACGCGGGTCTTGGGCTGGCTTTTGCCTGGACATTGGCACGCGAGAAGTCCCAATGGCACAGTGACTGGAAACAGCATACGGTCACGCGGGTCATTTGGTCCTTTTTGCTGAGCGTTGCAGTTATCATTTTGACACAATTCACCCATGCGCTGGTCCACAGCGAGAGAAGCGTTTTGGCTATCCTGGAACAAATCGTTGTCCTGGTGGTCAGCCATGTGCCTGAAGTGCTGATCAGTTGTTCGATCGTTTGGGCATTCGTATACTGGTTGAATTCCGACTGGCATCCGAAAGATTTCATCAAGGCGCGGCCTTCATCGAACCCATACGACAAAGTGATGGATCGCATCCAGGAACTTACCAATGGAGATTACGAAGAGCAAATCGCTCCAGCGGTTCTCTCTGGCAATGAAAAGGCGCTCTTTACCGCTTTGGAGAAGCTGCGGGCGAATTTGCAGACGCGCAACGATGCCCAGGCAAGATTGTTATCCGTTGATCCTTCCCACTACTCGCGTGAAGGATATGACCTCGTGCTTTCCTCGATCCTGCGGGCCGCACTGACCAGGGATGCTTCGTCGGCACGTCTTATCTTGCTGGATAGGTCACCCGAAAGCCGGCGGGGCGAGATGCGCCTGCGCCTTGGGCAGGGAGAGAACACCCGGCTCTACGCGTACCTGGATACGCTCATTATTGAGAAGATCGGTGATCAGGACCAGCTGATCCTGAGCGATCTCAAGGTGGATCAATACTTTGGTCTGACCTCAGGAACACCGCATCCGCAATCCATTGCCGCCTTGCAACTGCGCGGCGGTGGCAATTCGCAGGGGGTGTTGTGGGTTGGGTTTGAGCAAAACCATTGGTTTGACCAGGAAGATATCCTTTTCTACCAGCAATTGGCATACCGCGCATCTGCAGCCTTGAGCACGAAAGAGCAAATCTCCAAGGTACAAAATGAAAAAGGCTGGTTAAACCTGGCATTTGATGCTTTTTCCGATCCAATATTGATCATCAACAAGGATGGGCAAATTCTATTCAGTAATTCGGCAGCGAACGCGGCGAGTGACAAAGGTGAAGCGCTTTTTGGAAAGAAGGGCAGCGAAGTACGGATTGTGAACGAGAAACTCAACAGCCTTCTCAGCAAGGACAAGAAAAGTGGCGAATTGAAGCCCTTGCAGTTGGATGGAAACAAGACCTATGAGGTACTGCGATTTCCATTTCAACAAGACCAGGAAAAGCAGGGCGAAGTGGTTTTGCTTCGGGATACAAGCTGGCTGCAAAAGCTGAACAGCCAAAAGAACGAATTTGTCAGCAACATCAGCCACGACCTGCGCGCGCCGCTCTGGTTGATGAAAGGTCACACCAAATTGCTGTCCAATATCGGTAAATTGAGCCCTGAACAACGCAAGTATGTGGAAAAAATTGACGCTGGTATCGATACGATGACACGTTTGGTGGATAAAGTCTTGAATCTTGAGAGATTGGATGGCGATGGATTGTTGGTCTACAACACATTCAGCATCCAGGAAACCATTGACGACACCATCAAGCTTTTGGGTGTTCAGGCACAGCAGAAAAAGATCAGCCTGAATGTCGATTATGGCGGTTTGAAGAGCCCCAACATCTCAGCTGACCAGGTTATGGTCCAACAGGCTTTATATAACCTGATCGAGAACGCGATCAAGTTCAGCCCCCGGGGAGAGAGCGTGCTCATCAGCGTTGAACGCGACGCGAGCTGGATGCACGTTGCGGTCAAGGACAACGGCAAAGGCATCGCGCCGTTGGATCAACCCAAACTGTTCACCCGCTTTTTCCATGTGGATGATGATCTCGCGTTTGAAAACCGCGGGCAGGGATTGGGTCTCTCGATTGTAAAATCGGTGGCGGATAAACACGGAGGAAATGTCAGCGTGAAGAGTACTTTGGGTGAGGGGAGCACCTTTTATCTGGATTTGCCGCTTCACAGAATTTAGCCAAAAAAACTTGACAAATAAGTAGGTTTATTACTATAATAATCAGTTGCGTGAATTATATCGGAACAACAAACTAAGAAACACTGGGAATCCTATTCCCAGCGGTTTTTTGCGTGTTAAAGCCCTCGTCTACTTCAGGAGGTATGAGTGGAAACAACTAGTATGAAAGCCCTTCGGATCAATCTTGCGTCACCAGATGTTATTAAAAGCTGGTCTTATGGAGAAGTTCTCAAACCTGAAACAATTAACTATCGGCGATTAAGACCGGAAAAAGATGGCCTGTTTTGCGAAGCGATCTTTGGACCGACCCGGGACTGGCAGTGCTACTGCGGCAAGTACAAGAACCCACGATATAAAGGAATTGTCTGTGATAAGTGCGGTGTGGAAGTAACGCGCTCTTCCGTACGTCGTGAACGCATGGGGCACATCGAATTGGCTGCCCCTGTGGCACATATTTGGTACACCCGTCGTATCCCATCTTATCTCGGCCTATTGCTCGACATCTCCCGCCGCAATCTGGACCGGGTGCTCTATTTCGCGCAATACATCATCACTTATGTGGATGATGACGGACGGCAGAAAGCGCTCAAGCGCCTGGAAGATGAAATCAGTCTCTCAGAGCGTGAGTTGATCGCCAAGGTCAATGGCGAGATTGCTGAAACCAAGAAGCAGCGCGACCGTGAGTTGAAGGACCTTGAAGCCCAGATTGAACAGATCAACCGGGAATATGACGAGAAAGTGGCAAGCTTATTTGAGCCTGTCATTGAGCAAGGTCAGAATCTGGAACGGGAATTGCGGGAGAAAACCGGAAAAACCATTCGTAAGGCAATTAGCTTTGAACTTGAAGGCGGCAATCAAACCATCGTGGAAGCCGGCGAGGAAGTCGCAGCCAAACACATCTCCCGTGTACAGAAGATCGTGAAGGGGAGGATGGAAATCCTCGAAGCCGATCTGAAGAAAGAACGCGCTGAAAAGACTGAACAACACAAAATTCAGAAGGAAGAAATCCGAGCTAAAGCAGAATCGGTGATGGAAGATCTGCGCGGGCAATTAGACGACCCGGATGCTGTCGCCAAAACGCAAAACGCTCAGCATCGGGATGAGTTGTACGAATTACAGCCATTTACCTTCCTGAGTGAAGCCCACTACCGCGATTTGAAATCCCGCTGGGGCAATATCTTTAAAGCGGACATGGGCGCGGAAGCATTTTATGACATCTTGCGCCGCCTCGACCTGGATGCGCTTTCGGAACGCCTGTGGCTGGAAGCCCGCACGACCAAGAGCAAACAGAAGCGCAAGAAAGCCACCAGCCGATTGAAGGTTGTGGAAGCTTTCCGCCGCTCGACCAATAAGCCCGAGTGGATGATTCTGACCGTTTTGCCAGTTATTCCTCCTGACCTGCGACCAATGGTGCAGCTGGATGGCGGTCGGTTCGCGACTTCTGACCTGAACGATCTTTATCGCCGGGTTATCAACCGCAACAATCGCCTGAAGCGATTGCTGGAGCTTGGAGCTCCTGATGTCATCGTTCGCAATGAAAAGCGCATGCTCCAGGAAGCTGTCGACTCTTTGATCGATAATTCCCAGAGAGGGCGAATGCTCTCACGCCGCGGACGACGCGAATTACGCTCGCTTTCAGATATGCTGAAGGGCAAGAAAGGCCGCTTCCGCCGTAACCTTTTGGGTAAACGCGTGGATTATTCCGGTCGTTCCGTTATCGTGGTTGGACCTCATTTGAAGTTGAACCAGTGCGGTTTGCCCAAGTCGATGGCGCTGGAACTCTTCCGTCCCTTCGTTATTGCCGGTCTGGATAAACACGGCTACACCTCCAACATCAAAGGCGCAAAACGCTACATCGAGCGTAACCGACCAGAGGTCTGGGAAGTACTCGAAGAAGTGATCAAGGATCGCCCTGTGCTCCTGAACCGTGCGCCTACTTTGCACCGCCTTGGCATCCAGGCTTTTGAGCCTGTGCTGATCGAAGGCAGCGCCATTCAACTTCACCCATTGGTGACCACCGCGTTTAACGCTGACTTTGATGGCGACCAGATGGCTGTGCATGTGCCGCTTTCGACCAAAGCAGTTGCGGAAGCCCGCGAGTTGATGCTCGCAAGCAAAAATCTCCTGAAACCAGCCAGTGGTGAGCCTATCATCAGCCCAGGAAAGGACATGGTTTTGGGTGTTTACTACCTGACCATGGATCAGAACCTGCCCCAAAGGGGTGAGGGCCGCGTTTTTGGTGATATCAACGAAGTTCTGTTGGCATACCAGCTTGACCAGGTGCAAGTGCACACGAAGATCAGGCTGCGCGTCGAGACGATTTTTAATGATCAAAATGAAAGGCTCAAAGAGCCTGAAGTTCGGATCATCGAAACAACGGTTGGTCGGGCAATCTTCAATGACATCCTGCCAAAATCAATGCGATTTACAAATGTACCGCTTGACAAAGGCGGCATCCGCGACTTGATTGCAGATATTTACGACATGGATGGACAGGAAGTCACCACGCAAGTAGCCGACAACATTAAAGACATCGGTTTCCGTTACGCCTCGCAGTCCGGCTCAACCCTGGCTGTGGCTGACATTACCGTCCCACCCGAAAAGGCTGAGATGATCCAGGATGCCCTGCTGGAAGTGGAACGCGTACAGAAGGAATATCGCCGCGGTTTGTTGACCGAGCAGGAACAGAATGACCTGATCATCGAGGTCTGGCAGGGAACCACCAAAAAGGTTGGGGATGCTGTACGAAAGCACCTTGATCCAAATGGCAACCTGTCGACAATGGCAGTCTCTGGCGCGACTAAGGGCGGTTTCAGCCCGATTTCTCAGATGGCAGGTATGCGCGGTTTGATGGCTGACCCTTCAGGTCGTATTATTCCGATGCCTATTCGCTCCAACTTCCGCGAAGGTCTGTCTGCGCTGGAATACTTCATCTCCACACATGGAACCCGTAAGGGTCTGGCTGACACCGCCATCCGAACCGCGGATGCGGGTTACCTGACCCGGCGCCTGGTGGACGTGGCGCAGGATATGATCATCAATAACGAAGATTGCGGCACTACTGAAGGCATTTGGGTGTCTTCCGAGGATGACATCGCCGGACAGCCTTTCAACGAGCGCATTTATGGACGCTTGCTGGCTGAGCGCGTGATCGATCCGGTGACCGGAGAAGTGATTGGTGAGCCAAACGACATGATCAACAAGGCATTAAGCCTGAAGATCACGCGATTGGTTGAAAAAGGCATCAAGAAAGTAAAAGTCCGCTCTCCATTAACTTGCGAGCTTATCCACGGCATTTGTGCCCGTTGCTATGGCATGGATCTCGGACGCGGCAAGATGGTTAATCTTGGCTCGGCTGTGGGTGTGGATGCGGCTCAATCTATTGGTGAGCCTGGCACTCAGTTGACCCTG
The DNA here is from genome assembly GCA_036825115.1 of Anaerolineaceae bacterium. GTDB lineage: Bacteria > Chloroflexota > Anaerolineae > Anaerolineales > Anaerolineaceae > Mesolinea. The sequence continues at coordinate 31,558 of DAISYV010000002.1, forward strand.
CGAACCTTCCACACTGGTGGTGTGGCTGGTGGTGGTGATATCACTACTGGTCTGCCTCGTGTTGAGGAGCTTTTTGAAGCCCGACGCATGCCTCGTGGTGAGGCTGTGATTACGCAGATCAATGGTAAAGCACACATCATGGTTTCCGAAAAGAACCCTGACATCCGCACCGTGCGCGTGGAAAGCAGTGAAATGGTCGGTCAGCGATATGCAATTCCTGCTGGCTGGGAAATCAAAGTTAAGGATGAGGACGAGGTCAACAAGGACGCCGTTCTGGCGACTCATGAAGAAACCAGCATCACCGCTGAACATGCCGGCAAGATCCGGATCGAGGACGGTGAGGTTGTGGTTTCCTACGAGGATCGACTGATTGAGGATTATGAGATCCCTTCGACTTCCCGTCTGTTGATCAGCGAAGGACAGAAGGTGATCGCTGGTGAACAATTAACTGAGGGTTCCCTAAACCCCCACACCATCCTCAAAATCAACGGAAGTGATGCGACCGAGCTGTACTTGCTGAAAGAAATCCAGCAGGTGTACCGCACGCAAGGTCAGAACATCAATGACAAGCATTTTGAGGTAATTATTCGCAAGATGCTGAACAAGGTTCAGATCACCCGACCTGGTGACACAGAATTCCTGCCGCAGGATTTAGTAGATCGGCTTGATATCCGCAAGATCAATGAAGACCTGGTGGCTCGTGGTTTACGACCTGCCCGCTACATCAACGTTTTGCTGGGTGTCTCGAAGGCGTCACTGAGCACGGATTCGTTCCTCTCTGCCTCGTCCTTCCAGCACACTATCAAGGTGTTGGCTGGTGCCGCGATTTCCTCCAAGGAAGATCCGTTGTATGGCTTGAAGGAAAATGTCATCATCGGCAAACTGATCCCTGCTGGTACTGGCTTCGTTCCCGGTCGTTTCGAAGACCAGGTGATGGAAGCCGAACCAGGTAACCCGGATATTGCCGTGCAGCAGTTGGATATTTTTAGAGAAGATAGTGATCAGGCTGAAGGCCTCTACGATGACCTCGACGACAATGAAATTGGCGGATTTGATCTTTACGATGACGAAAACCTCGAAGACGATGAAGATCTTATGGACGACGAAGAATAGTCCAACGCGGAGATGTTGAAATTAAAGACCCGGAGTGGACAATCACTCCGGGTCTTTTTATGCTATAGTTGGTGAAAATTGAACAGAACAACGACTGAGCCAGAGAAAGAGCGGAGCATGAGCACAACCGCCTCCCACAAGATCAATATCAACGCCGAAATGCAGCAGTCCTACCTGGACTATGCGATGAGTGTCATCGTGTCGCGGGCATTGCCCGACGCGCGGGATGGACTGAAACCCGTCCAGCGGCGCATCTTGTACGCTATGTACGACATGGGTATTCGGGACGACACACCGCACAAAAAGTCAGCGCGTATCGTGGGTGAGGTTTTGGGCAAATATCATCCCCACGGCGACACCGCTGTTTATGACGCGATGGCAAGAATGGCTCAGGATTTCTCGGAACGCTACTTGCTGGTGGATGGGCAGGGGAACTTTGGCAGTGTTGATGGCGATCCTCCGGCTGCGATGCGCTATACGGAAGCGAGGCTTTCTTCGCCTGCAATCGAGATCTTGCGCCAGCTGGACATGGACACGGTCAACTACCTTGACAACTTCGACGGCACTCTTAAAGAGCCGGAGGTCCTGCCTTCGGCTATTCCCAATATGCTTGTCAATGGCGCGTCAGGCATCGCAGTGGGCATGGCCACAAATATTCCTCCTCACAACCTTGGGGAAGTGGTGGACGCGCTGGTAATGATGCTGCAAAACTGGGATGGGATCGAAGACATCACTGTTGAAGACATCATGCGATACATTAAGGGACCTGACTTTCCGACAGGTGGCTTGCTTATACAGGATGAGGGCTCAATTCCCCTGACGACGATTTATGGTTCAGGAAACGGCACAATTAAAGTCCGGGCACGCACACGCATCGAAGAAATGTCGCGTGGACGTCTGCGCATCATCGTGACCGAATTGCCCTACATGGTAAACAAATCCGCGCTGATCGAGAGGATTGCGGAAATTTCACGCGATGGCGGCCTTGAAGGACTGGCGGATCTCCGCGATGAATCCGACCGACAGGGAATGCGGATCGTGATCGACCTGAATAAAAACGCCGATCCAGAAGAGATCCTTTCAACACTTTATAAACGTACCCAAATGCACAACACCTTCGGCATCAATATCCTTGCTTTGGTGGACGGTAGTCCGCACCGCCTGACGCTAAAACAGGCTTTGCGGGTCTTTGCGGAACACAGGCTGGTGGTCATTCGCAGACGCAGCGAGTACCTGCTGAAAAAGAACGAGGATCGCCTGCACATCCTGGAAGCCCTTAAGATCGCGATTGACCATATTGATGAAGTAATCAGGATCATTCGCAAATCCGCTTCGGTCGACGAAGCCCGCACCAACCTGATGACCAAGTACAAATTGGATGAAATCCAGGCGAATGCCATTTTGGAGATGCCTCTACGCCGCCTGGCATCCCTTGAGCGGCAGAAGATTGAGGATGAGTACAAAGAAGTTAGCAAAACCATTGCTGACTTGAAGGCTTTGTTGAAGTCACCCAAGTTAATGCGAAACGTGGCGATAGAAGAACTCAAGGCGATCAAACAAAAATACGGAGATGCTCGACGCACCCAGATCATCCAGCTTGGTGAGGGCGAAAAAGCCTCAGACATGTACACGATGACCGACGTTATGCCGGTTGAAAATTTCTGGATTGAAGTCAGCGAAAACGGGCTGCTTTCCAGGACAGAAGGGGATAAGCCGAACCGTTTGGGTGGGGAGGTCGCTCCCTGGAGCATGATCCGGACAAACACCCATCAGACCGTCTTCCTGGTGACCACCGAAGGTAAAGCCGCGGCAATCTCTTCATACTCAGTTCCGGTGCAAAGGGCTGAAGAAGAAGGCGTGCCGGCATCCAAGGTTGCGCCACTGCACAAAGACGACATCCTGCAGGGTGTCTTTGCTGTTCCAATTAACGGGGAAGCTGATAAGGAATGCTACGTCGTCACCCTCACCCGGCAGGGAATGATCAAACGTTCCGCGGTCGCGGATCTGCCTGGCGCTTCCGCCAGCGCGTTCACGCTGGTGAAAGTCAATGAAAATGATGAATTATTCGAAGTGCTCCTGACGAGGGGCGATCAGGATCTTTTGCTGGTGACGGCGGCAGGAATGGCAATCCGGTTCAACGAAAATGAAGTTCGATCGATGGGATTGGTAGCCGCGGGAGTGAACGCGATCAAGCTCAAGCCTGGTGATTACGTCATCGGAGCCGCGGCGGTTGATGATAAAGATGAGGTTGCTTTGTTAACCCAAAAAGGATTGGCAAAACGCGCTGTTGGAGCGGAATATCCTTTGCAGGGCAGGTATGGTCAGGGCGTGATAGCGTGGAAGCTTGACAAAGACGACCAGGTTAGCGCATCTATTGTTGGCAAACTGACCGACAGGGGTATCTGCCACTTCCGCAAGAGCGCCAGCAAGGTCTTTACAATCACCAATGCCATCAGCCGCAAGCGCGCATCGAGCGGACAGGTGATGTTCACGCTTAAGGCAGGCGATGAGATCATCGGCTTTACCAACCTGGATGACTACGTTCAGTTTTGGGACAAAGCTTAGTCGCTCGCGTCCTGAGGCGTAAGAGACCCCTCAAGGTCCAGATCTTTTGCAATATTGCGCATAGCTTTGATTGCAAAATCAACGTGTTGCCAGAGATCCACGCCAAATTCCATGGCCCCCTGTGTCATCACGTCCCGATCCGCGCCAGCCGCGAAAGATTTGTCTTTCCATTTCTTGCGGACAGAAGATGCTTGTAAATCGTAGAGGGATCGGGATGGTCGAACAAGCGCAACCGCGGTTATCAGCCCGGTGATTTCATCGCAGGCGAAGAGCGCTTTTGCCAGCAGGGTATTGCGGGGAACGCCTGTATGGTCGGCATGACCCGCAATTGCTTCCAGGATTGCTTCAGGTACACCAGCTTCCTTCAGAATGGGCAAGCCTGCCAACGGATGATCTTCAGCGCTGGGGTGGATTTCCCAGTCGAAATCGTGCAGTAAGCCAGCAAGCCCCCACAACTCAACATCCTGGCCAAGTTTCTCAGCATAGGCGCGCATTACGGCTTCAACGCTAAGCATGTGCCTGACGAGAGCTTCATTTTTTACGTAGGTTCTGACGATTTCAAGTGCTTGTAGACGCTGCATGACCACCTCAGGGAACAAAAATTGGTTCGGGTGACCCAAGAATGGGTTCGGGTTTCAGGATGTAGATATCAAGGTAAGCTGCCAGAGTAGCCAGCACTTCCCGCACGTTCCAGAGAATGTAACGATTGAGCAGGTAATTGGACTGCTCAACCGGGATCCCAGTGGTGTTCAGACCTAGTTGTTCACAAAGAAAAACCATGCGGGGAAGATGATACTTTTGCGTGGTAATAATGACCGATTCCAGCCCAAAAATTTCTTTGGCACGATAGCACGTGTCATAAGTACGGCGGCCGGCATAGTCAAGAACAATGTCGGATTCAGGGATACCTTGTTGGATAGCGTAGTTTGCCATCACACCGGGTTCGTTGTAGTAAATGGTGCTGTTATCACCTGACATCAAGATCTTCTGAACCTTTCCGGCTCGATAGAGCTCAATGGCTCCATCAATGCGGTCACGCAGAGCAAGGGTGGGACGTCCATCGGCGGTGATACCAGCCCCAGGGACAAGGGCGACCTGGGCAGCGGGAACTAAAGCGATGTCGAAGGTGTTGCTCCTGGCGCTCTCGACCATTGTGATTCGGGAGAGTCCCAGCAGAATCAGGGCTGCGCAGGCACAAAAAAAGATGAACTTTAAAAACTTCTTCATAAGGATTAATTCGTAAGTAAGTCTGCGAGTCGCACACCGCTGGCAGATAAAAGATCACGCAGAGGGGCGTAAGCAACATCAGGCAATGGTTCAAGCGCTGCGACTTCGTAGTCCAGCGCACTGCTAAGCTGGGCTTTGCCTGAATCAGAGCGGGCATAGTCACGCAAAAAGTCCGAGACACGCGATTGAAGGGTGAGATCAATTTGTGGGGTGAACGAAAGATTTAAGTTTGGAATGACCGGCGGAGACATCCAAAGGATCGGTAATTTTTCAATTACTTCAGGCAGGTCGGTGATGACCTCTGAAGACGTGCGTGGGTCTGCCGAAATGGCGTATGTAGCCGCGAAATTGCAAATCCCCTTGATGTAGAGGGCGCGGATGCTGGCGCTGTAGGAATAGGTTTGCACTGGTTTCAGGGTTGGGATATTGTTCAGATTGAAGTAACCCAGTGGCACCCAATACCCAGCCAGGGAATTTTCTTCCGTCAGGCAGCCGCGCAAGCCGGAAAGTTGAGCGAGGGCGACATTGGCATTAGCAGTGGAGCTATAGGTGCCAACATTAAAGTAAGACACAAAATTACTATCGCTGTGCCCCAGGAATTGCACACCGTAGCCTGTAACACCCAGGTGGTTGGTGACGAGCAGAGCAGTTGCAAGCCCTTTCTGAGAAGCAAGCAGATATTCGACCGGTTGCAGCCAGGCAAAATGCACTTGCTGGCGTTGTAGGGCATATTCAAGATCCTGATAACTGTTGTAGAATCTGCCGATAACGGTCATCTGTAGATGCCCGCCAAGCAGGGATGTAAGATCGTTGAAGGCAGCTTGTTGCTCCACCGAGGGCGAAGGATCCACCTGCGCGATAACAATCGGGTTCTCAAAAGAACCGAGAGCAGCTGGAGTGGGCGTGAAGGTGGGCATGGCTGTTGGGTAACCGGCATCAGGGGTGGAAGTGGTGAAATCATGCGAAAGGGTTGGGATTGGTCTGACACCCACGCCACAAGCAGTGACTGCCAACAATCCCAGCAGAACCAATACCAGAAATGATTTGCGCATGTCAGGCATTTCTGAATTTTACCTTATTTCATTCATGGGGTATTTCCAGCGTATGTTAAAATCGAGAAAAGTCCGGAGGTAAACATGGAAATAACACTTGTGAAGATTCAAAAGCCTGAAGCAGTCAATTTTGTGCTCGGACAGTCGCATTTTATCAAGACAGTTGAAGATATACACGAAGTTTTAGTGAGCACCGTGCCCGGGATCAAGTTTGGCCTGGCGTTTTGCGAAGCGTCAGGCGCTTGCCTTGTACGCTGGACAGGCACAGATCAAGAGATGATCCAACTGGCAAAAGAAAACGCTCTGGCGATTGGCGCAGGCCACAGTTTTATCCTCTTTTTGGGCGAAGGTTATTACCCGATCAATATCCTCAAAACTCTGCAAAATGTGCCGGAAATTTGCGGTTTCTACTGCGCCACAGCCAACCCGACCGAGGTGATCGTCATGGAAACCGAACTTGGGCGCGGCATCATGGGCGTGGTGGATGGATTTTCGCCGAAGGGAATTGAAGATGAGGATGGGATCGCCTGGCGGAAGGGCTTCCTGCGGATGATTGGGTATAAGGCTTAGCTCACGCCTGGCGCAGAGGAAGCCCCAACTGCGCGATCATTCCCAAAACAGCTTTTCCGCGATGGCTGAGGAGATTCTTGGTGTAAGGGTCGAGCTCGGCCATGGTCTGTTCCGTGCCGTAAACCAAAAAGATTGGATCGTAGCCAAAGCCGTTTTCCCCGCGAAATTCGGGGATGATGTTACCCGTGCATATACCATGGCTCGTAAGGAACAAGCCTTGGCTGGTGAGCAGCACCACTTCGCAGTGAAAGGCTGCACGCCATGGACGGGGAAAATCCTTCAGGCGTTCAAGCAGATACAGGCAGCGGTCGTGGCTGGTGGCGTTGGGGTCCGGCAGAAAGCGGTGCGAGTGGATTCCCGGTGCGCCATCGAGGGCTTCAACTTCCAGGCCGGAATCATCCGCCAGAACCCGATTTTGCCCATCCTGCCAGTAAGCCCAGGCTTTGAGACAGGCATTTTCAAAGTAGGTGTCCCCACTTTCAACCACATCATTGAACAGACCAAGTTCAGCTGGCGTTTGAAGATTCGCGTCGTAAGGGAGAAAGATGGATCTGAACTCTTCGACTTTGTGGGGGTTATTGGTGGCGAGCAGCAGTGTGGCGGTCATGGTTCGTGCCTAAAGTTTCCGGGCAAATACTGAATGGAATGTTATAATCCTTGTAAGATTTGTGAATTGTAACTTACTATGGAAAAAATACATCATCCCCTACGCACTAACATTGGATACTTCTTCAACAAACCCATCGGTTTTTCCCGTGATTTCGAGGTAGAAAACCCGGAAGTCTTCATCGAACCCGACCTGCAGTTGTTCAACCTGAGCGGTCACTATACCTTTTCGCGCACGCGCGAGGGGCTGCTCTTGCAGGCTGCTTTTGAAGCTGAGGTCGACAGCCAGTGCAATCGTTGCCTTGACCCCTTCCGGGCAAAACTCTCAACCGAATTCGAAGAGCTTTACGTTTTCGAAAGCCGGACTCAAGAAGAGTTTGACGAAGAAGTAATTCCTGAGGATGGCTACATTGACCTTGGGAAGCCGATCAGGGATTATCTTCTGCTGGATCTACCGATCAACCTGGTTTGCAAACCGGACTGCAAGGGGATTTGTGTGGAGTGCGGTGTCAACCTGAACCGCGAAACCTGCGAACATACTGACAGCCGCATCATTTTTGATTAACTAAACGAGCGTTTTTATTATTGCGATGGATGATAAAATTGTCCATCGATTTTTACTGAGGAGTTTTGCCATGACTGAGAACATTTTGGTTGCCATTGCCTGGCCTTATGCCAACTCGGATATCCATGTGGGGAATATCACCGGCTCGCACTTGCCGGGAGATATCGTTGCCAGGTATCATCGCCTGCGCGGGCGCAATGTGTTGATGGTCAGCGGCTCCGATTCGCATGGCACGGCCATCACCATCAAGGCCGATCAGCTGGGAAAAGCTCCGGAAGAAATCTACAAACACTACCACCCAAGATTCATTGAACTCTTTAAGAAGCTTGGCATCAGTTACGACATTTTCACCTCCACCCATACGGAGAATCACTTCGAGGTGGCACAAAAAGTGTTCCTTTCCTTGCTTGAGAACGGTTACCTGAAAACAACCGTCTCCAGGCAGTGGTTCAGCCCTTCGCTCGGTCGGTTTCTGCCGGACCGCTACGTGGAAGGCACCTGCTACATCTGCGGCAATCCGGACGCCCGTAGCGATCAGTGCGAAAAATGCGGCAATGAGCTGGAAGCAGAAAAGTTGATAAATCCGCGCTCGAAAGTGGACGGATCCACGCCGGAACTGAGGGAAACTGAGCACTTCTTCCTGGACTTGTCCTCCCTGGAGCCGCAGATTGAGGAGTTTTTGAAGGCGCGCGAAAGTTACTGGCGGCCGAATGTTCTCAGGCAGTCCCTGGGGACGATCCAATCTGTGGGGCTCAAACCCACTTCGATTACGCGAGACCTCGATTGGGGTATCCCGGTACCGCTGGAAGACTGGAAGGGCAAGAGCCTTTACGTCTGGTTTGAAGCCGTGATGGGCTATCTCTCCTCCGCGATCGAATGGTCCAAACTGACAGGGAATCAGGATGCCTGGCGGGATTGGTGGATTGATCAAAGCGCCAAAGCGTTTTATTTCATCGGAAAAGATAACATTACCTTCCATGCCGTGACCTGGCCGGCGGAATTGCTGGGTATGGGCGATGGCTTCGACCGCAGGATGGGGACGGAGAATCCGCAGCCCTTGGTGCTGCCCTACAATGTGCCGGCAAATGAGTTTATGAACCTGGAAGGCAGGAAGATCAGCGGCAGCCACAACTGGGCTGTTTGGGGTCTGGACGCCCTCGAGCGGTACGACGCGGACGCGATCCGCTACTATCTGACGAATGCAATGCCAGAACAGCGCGATACCGATTGGGACTGGGAGGAGTTCTTCCAGCGCAATAACAACGAGCTGGTAGCCACCTGGGGCAACCTGGTAAACCGGGTCTTGTCGTTTACCTTCAAGAATTTTGACGGCAAAATACCCAACCCAGGAAATCTTCGAGAGAGTGATGAAGAACTGCTGCAGGTGATCAGGGCGGGCTTCGACAGTGTGGCAGCAAAATTGGAACAGGTGGAGCTGAAAGCAGGCCTGGCTGAAGTGATGGCACTGGCCGCTGAGGTCAACAAGTACCTGGATGTGCACGCACCCTGGTTTGAGATCAAGACCGATCGCGAGCAGGCTGCAAAATCGCTTTACACCGCGATCCAGGCGATCGAGTGGATCAAGATCATGAGCGCTCCATTCCTGCCTAACACCAGTGAAACCTTGCACCAGTTGCTCGCGCATGAACAGCCGTTGTTTGGACAACAATTTTCACGCTTCGAGCAGGACGCGCTTGGCGAACACGAAATCCTGGGGCTGGACAATAGCAATCTTGGTCAGAATGTTTGGAAGCCAACAGTGCTTGAAGCGGATAAGGCGTTCAATCAGCCTGTGCCGCTGATCAAAAAGCTGGACCACGTGATCGTCGAAGAAGAACGCGCGCGGTTGGGTAAGCCGAGCGATTAGCCAACAAATGAGCCGGATTGAACTGCGCAATCCGGCCTACGAAATGCTTAAACGCGCTGTCAGTTATGACAGCGCGTTGCTATTATATTCCGAGATGTTAAAAGCCAGGCGTAGGTCAGGTTCTTCTATTGAACCTGACATCACGAAAACTGGTAAAGAAAGCCCTACAATAAGGTAGTTTCCGATGTCAGGTTGAACCCCGCAAAAATACACGGGGCAGGCTGCGCAACCTGCCCTACGCATGGTTGTTTTATTTTCCGGGAAAATGAAGACCTTCGGTCAACGTACCGTGCTTGGTCTGCCCACACGCGCTTTCCGCGCGGGGTGCTTTGCAAGAAACCGGCACGAACAGTTTATGAAAAATTCCAAACGGGCATTGTGTGAGGCCTAGAGACAGACGTTGTTTTTAAATTCCACAAAGTAAAAAGGCAGGTCAGCAAGAATTTTCTGCATTAGCTGATCCAGGCGGGAACGCCAAAGGTCAACCCCGTTATCGGTTTCTGACCCATGGGGGGAAACAAGATCGGATACAGCTCTGAGGGCGAGCCAGGGAGTGTGATTTCTCGCAGCTACCCAGGCGAAGGCACCCGTTTCCCAATCCGCGGCATCCGCCTGGTAAGTCTTGGTCAGAAGGTCAAAAGATTTGTAGTCAATATCCTGGTCGGCAGAAGCAATTCGGGCGCGACGATTACCTTCAGGCAGGGGATTGGCGATCCAGGTGGTATCATTTGACGTTCGGTACTTGTTCAAGGCCGCAACGGGATCGCCCATGCGTTCGACAATATCATAGATTAGTGTTTCGGTGACCAACAGCACTTCACCCACCTTGCTTGAGCCGGTGAATCCTCCGCAGGTGCCGATGTTGATGATCAATTTGGGGTGATATTGGTCAATCACAAATTGTGTCGAGGCTGCAGTGGCGATTTTGCCCCAACCAAAATGAAAAAAGAGACATGATTGACCTGCCAACTCAATCTGAAAATATGCTCCTAGCGGGCTTTGCAGAGTAACTTGTGGTTGGAGCTTGGCTTTAACCGCATCCCATTCACCATTGGCACTGACCAGGACCGGGATGATTTGTGGGGGCATGCTCAGGCTGCGGCTGGTTTCTTGCCGACTGAGGCCATGTAAGCCATGAAGCGTTCCTTGCCATCCAGTTCAAACACAGTTGTGGCCAGATTGTCATCAAAAGCGGCGATGGCACACACGCCGTAGCCGATCGATTCAGCTGCCAGGTAAAGATTCTGGCAGACATGCCCCGCGTCGATGTAAATGTAGCGGTAGGCACGCATGCCGTAACGCCAGGAGGTGCGATAGACCTCCGCAATCCAAAAGAAGGTCACAGCCGAATTCAGGACCTGTTTCTGGTTATACGTGGTTGATTGAGCGGCTTGCAGAGCCTCTGTGCCAGATTTCCATAGTTCAAGGGCGTGCTGCTCGGGCAAATAGTGATAGATGCCAGGCTCAGGCCCTTCGACCTGCTGGACGGCAAGGTAAGTCTCGAACGGGTGGCGAGAGCCAGCCGAGGGCACATTGCGGCGGGTAAGCTTCTGGGTTTGTGACCCAACACGCAGCCCTTGTGTCATTTGAAGCAGATAGCCCAGTTCAGGCAGGGAGAGGGTTGCTTCCGTGTCATAGCGGCGGTGGCTGCGGCGGTTGAGCACCAGCTGCTGGAAGTTGTTCTCTCCGGGTGTGAAGAGTGCGGGATCGGGAAGTTGGAACTGCTTTAGGTCAGGGTCAGGCTGGGTCAGGTATTGGGGAAATGGTTCGCCAAGGTCCTCTGGAGAAGGACCCATGTTTGCGTCACTGCTTGCGTGCTGAAACGCATCGCCGGCAAGTTCATACTTTGGCATGCTGCCTCCTAAAAACGGAACATGGAAAGGATCATGGCGAGAACGATGATGATCGCCAGAACTGCCATCAGGATGTTACCAGTGCGGCCTGAATTGTTTGATTTTTTAGCCATATTTACTCCAATTGTGCTTTAATTGCCTGGGCCATTTCTGTGGAAACGCCCTTGATTTGCGAGATTTCCTCCACTGACGCGGCAAGGATGCCATCGATGGATCCAAAGCGGTTAATCAGCTCTTTTCTGCGGGCAGGACCAACCCCACCGATCGCGTCCAAGCGTGATGCCAGACCGATTTTACCACGCTGGTTGCGATGCGCGGTGATGGCAAAGCGATGGGCCTCATCGCGGATGCGTTGGATGAGATAGAACCCCTGGGAATGATCATCCAGGCGGACTGAGTCGGATTTTCCCGGCAGAAAGAGTTCTTCTTCCTGCTTTGCCAGGCCGGCAACGACGAACTGATCCTGGAGACCAAGTTCATCAATGACCTCAACAGCCTGGCGCAACTGGCCTTTGCCACCGTCCACGATCAACAGATCGGGAAGCAAAGAAAAGGCGAGGTCCGGTTTATATCCGGGCTTTTCTTTTTCCTGCTGTTCGGTGATGTAGCGCGCAAGTCGACGTTTGAGCACTTCGCGCATCGAGGCGAAATCATCGGGTTGGTTGACCGTCTTGATGTTAAATCGGCGATAGTTCTTCTTTGCGGGGACACCCTGTTCAAAAACCACCATGCTGCCTACGCTGGCAGTCCCCTGCGTGTTGGAGATATCGTAGCATTCAATCCGGTTTGGGGCTTCGGGCATGCCCAAAACCGCCTGAATTTCACTCAATGCCTGATGCTGGCGGTCTTTATCCGCTTTCCAGCGAATTTCGAGCGATTTGAGCGTCTCGCGGGCGTTTTCAGCCGCCATCTGCACCAATTCCTTGCCTTGTCCCCGCTTGGGAACGGTCAGTTGGACCTTCTCGCCGCCCCGGCGGGTGTTGAGCCATTCTTTGATGATGCGGGCTTCTTCCACTTCCTGGGGGAGCATGACTTTGTTTGGCACAAAAGCTGCCTGGGAGTAGAACTGCTTGATGAATTCTTCGAGGATCTCGGAGTTTTCTTCGGCTTCGGTGCCTTCGAGGATGAAGTATTCCCGACCAATCAGTTTTCCTGAACGAATGAAAAAGACCTGGACGCAGGCCTCACCTTTGGAGCGTGCCATGGCGATCACGTCGGAATCTTTGCGCTCGTCGGAGATGATCTTTTGGCGTTCCACCACCCGGTCGATCGCTTGGATCTGATCCCGGTACACCGCAGCTCTCTCATAATCGAGTTTTTCCGAAGCCCGCGCCATGTCCTCTTTGAGGCGGTTCATGATCGGGTCTGTGCGCCCTTCGAGGAATCTGCACAGGTCATCGATCATCTGGCGGTACTCTTCCTGGTTGACCGCACCGATGCAGGGGGCGGAACACATCTTGATGTCGTAATACAGGCAGGCGCGTTCATCCTTGCCGGTGATCTCGCGGGCGCAGGTGAGGTAGGGGAAGATTTTCCGCAGGATGTCGAGGGTTTGGTGCACCGCCCAAACCGAGGTGTACGGTCCGAAGTAGCGCGAGCCGTCGTTGACCATGTTGCGCGTGACAGTAAGCTTTGGGAAGGGGTCCGCCCAGTGCACCTTGATGTAGGGATAGCGCTTGTCGTCTTTCAGCCGTACGTTATAAAACGGACGATGCTGCTTGATCAGGTTCATCTCAAGAATCAGCGCCTCAAGTTCAGAAGCGACGACAATCCATTCGATGTCCCGGATTTTGCGGACCATCTGGCGGGTTTTATAGGTGTGATCCGAGGATTGCTGAAAATAGGAGCGGACGCGATTCTTGAGGTTGATGGCTTTGCCAACGTAAATAATGGTGCCATCCGCGTCTTTCATCAGGTAACAGCCAGGTTTATCGGGCAAGGTCGCAAGGATGCCCTTGATTTTTTCAGAAAGCTCCATAGGCAAATTTTAACAGATAAAGGTTAGCAAAGAATAGGAGATTAAGGTGTGGGTTGGTATAATCCTGAAAAGAGGAAACATGCCAATCAAAATCCTGCCTGACACGATCGCTTCACAAATTGCCGCTGGCGAGGTGGTGGACAGACCAGCCTCGGTAGTGAAAGAACTGCTGGAGAACGCGATTGACGCTGGCGCACAGCAAATCGAGATCGAGATATTGCAGGCAGGCAGGCGCCTGATCCAGGTGACAGATGACGGATCCGGCATCCCCGCGAATGAGGTGGGGCTGGCAGTTTGCCGGCATGCCACCAGCAAGCTTAGCAGTGCCGAGGATTTGTTCAACATCCGCACACTGGGTTTCAGAGGAGAAGCTCTGGCTTCGATCGGGTCTGTTTCCCGTCTAACCATGATCACCAACACACACGAAAATCCTGTTGGTGCCAAATTGACGGTAGAAGGCGGCGAGTCGGCTGAAACTTCCACCATCGCTGCAGCCCCAGGCACGCGCGTGAGCGTGGAGGATTTGTTCTTCAACCTGCCGGCAAGGCTCAAATTCCTGAAATCTGACACGACCGAAAGCCGTCACATCACTGGCTTGGTAACGCGCTACGCGCTGGCATATCCGCACATTCGCTGGTCCGTGACCCAGGATGAAAAACCCATCTTTCAGACAACCGGAAGCGGCGAGCGCTTTGAGATCCTGCAGGCACTGTTTGGCCCGACTGAAGCCGGAAAACTCATGCCCGTTTCCTTTGAGGAACGCCATCTCAAGGTCGAAGGTTTCATCAGCAGTTTGTCGCTGACACGTTCCAATCGTAAAGACATCACCGTCTTTGTGAACGGACGCTGGGTGCAGGACCCGATGCTGACTTCGGCGGTGATCCGGTCTTACAACACCATGTTGATGGTGGGCCGCTACCCGGTGGCGGTTTTGTTCATCAATATTCCACCGGAACTGGTGGACGTGAATGTCCATCCTGCCAAGGCGGAAGTGCGCTTCAGGGATCAGGATGCGGTTTTTAGCGGTGTGCAGAGGGCGATCCGCCGCGGCTTGCTGGCTTTCACCCCAATTCCCGACCTGAACGCAACCCGCTTGTGGGGCAGGAGCGTGCCGGAAACAGATGGACAAAGTTGGCAGCAAGGGAATTTTAGCGCTGCAGGTGGTCAGAGTGAAGTAAACGGCGGGGGAGAGTTTGGGACTGGATCTGAATTTGAAATTGCGACACCGCAGCCAGCCTTACCGGGCAGCCATTTGCCTTTGTTGCGCCTGGTGGGGCAGGTGGCTTCCACCTACCTGATCGCCGAAGGTCCGGACGGGCTCTACCTGATCGATCAACATGCCGCGCATGAACGTGTGTTGTTTGACCAGCTGATGGCGCAATTCAACGCCAAAAGCATCCCCTCGCAGGCGCTATTGGACCCGGTCACACTCGAATTGACGCCCGAGAAGTCCGGAATTTTGGAGCAGCAGCTTGAAGCTTTAACAAATTTGGGCTTTGAAATTGAGCCCTTTGGACCCAACACCTTTGTAATTCGTTCGATCCCAATTGTGGTGGATAAGAGCGATCCGCGCCTTGCGGTGGAAGCGGTGGTAACTGCTTTCGAGGAAGACGAGACTCCGTTGATGGCGGAGGTGGAAGCACGCGTGGCGGCGCGGGTTTGCAAACGCATGGCGGTGAAAGCGGGGCAGATTTTGTCCGAGGCTGAGCAGCGCAACCTGCTGCTGAATCTTGAATCCAGCCAGTCGCCGCGTACCTGCCCGCACGGCAGACCAACCATGATCCACCTGAGCGTCAATTTGCTCGAAAGGCAATTTGGCAGACAGGGCGCGCTTTGATGCAAACGACGATGAAGGGTCTCTGGCTCGAAGACAGGAAAATGACTTTCCGCGCCGATCTACCACTGCCAAAATTGGAAGCCGATGAGGTCCTGATTAAGGTACTGCTGGCGGGCGTGTGTTCCACCGACCTCGAGATGGTCAGGGGTTATTACAATTTTACAGGCGTCCCAGGGCATGAATTTGTGGGTCTGGTTGCGGATGACAACGGGCACCCGGAGCTGAGGGGAAAGCGCGTGATCGGGGATATCAACATCAGCTGCGGGGAATGCGAGCGCTGTTTGCGCCAGGAACCAAGTCAGTGCATGAATCGCAAGACGCTGGGCATCTTTGATTATGATGGCGTCTTTGCAGAATTCTGTAAACTGCCGGCCAAGAACCTGACCGTTGTTCCTGATGCGGTCTCGGATGTTTTGGCTGTATTCAATGAGCCCGCTGCAGCCGCGCTGAGAATTCTGGACCAAATCCAGGTCAGACCAAGCGACCGGGTTATAGTTGTTGGAGCTGGAAGGCTGGGTTTGCTGATCGCGCAGGCTCTCAAGAATACCGGATGTGATCTAAAAGTGGTGGTGCGCCGCCCGGAACCTGCCGCGACATTGGAGGCTTGGGGGATCAGGGCAGTCTATGCCGAGGAGATCAAGGGAGAACTGGCGGACATCGTCGTGGAAGTAACTGGCTCGCCGGAGGGCTTTGCGCTTTCGCGTTCGCTGACGCGGGCGAGAGGCACACTGGTGCTCAAGTCGACCTTTGCCGGGGATGTCAGCATGAACCTCTCGAAGTTGGTGGTCGACGAGATTACTTTGGTTGGCTCGCGCTGCGGCAATTACCCGGCGGGATTACGCGCGCTTGCTTCGGGATTGATCCAGGTCGGGGACATGGTCGATTCGATCTATTCGCTCGACCAGGGGCTTGAGGCTCTTGACCGTGCTGGGGACCCGGGGGTCTTGAAAGTGCTTATCAGACCTTAGTTTTTGCTTATTCTCGCCGGTCTCCATATACCCTCCACTCCGTTGCGGGCACAAACCGCGCGAGGCTTTTGACCGCAAAGTCTCCTATGGCATGGTTACCCTGGTCAGGCACGGCATCCCGCAAGGGGAGGCTTCGCACTGCCTAGCCCCAACCAGAATTATGCGTCCATGCCTAATCACTTCAGTTGCAATTGCTGTGCACGATTGACAACGCGGATGGACACGAGGCCCATCCCTACATTTTGGGGTCTGTCCTCGCTGGTCTCCACATACCCTCTGTTCTCGCTGGTCTCCAGATACCCTCCACTTCGTTGCGGGCACAGGTTGTGCGAGGCCGTTGACCGCAGGGTCTCCGTCGGTAGGGATAACCCACTGTGGTTACCCTACCTTGAGCTATTCCCTTTCCATAACTCACTTCAAACGAAAAGTCTTTGAAGAGTAACAAAGGGCAATTTGACATAATCCCATCCGAAAATAAGGTGCATCATGATCTCAGCGATGTCTTTGGTTTTGAAAGAGAATAATGTTTTCATATATAATCAGCAAATATCTTTAGGAATAACATTCAACTGGGAGAGATGCTTTCATGGATAAGAAACCCTTATGGAAGGCAAAGTTAATTTATAAGATAGACATCTTGTTTTCTAAAGGCATTAGTGCAATGATATTTTTCTTAGGAATTGCATCGATCTCCATCATAATTCTAGCTTCCACAATTGCTGTCTTATTCCACATTGCTCCGCAAAATTCAGATTCGCTTTCTTTCTTCGAAGCGTTTTGGGCAAGCCTGATGAGGACATTAGACCCTGGAACAATGGGTGGCGATGACGGGTGGGCTTTTAGAATCTTAATGTTATTTGTGACCTTAGGTGGGATTTTCGTAATAAGCGCATTGATAGGAGTAATTAGCAACGGATTAAATAGCAGACTTGAGAATTTACAGAGAGGACGCTCATTTGTTGTTGAGGAAAATCACACTGTAATACTAGGTTGGAACGAGAAAATCTTCACTATTGTCAAGGAATTATGTGTTGCCAACCAAAATAGGCAAGATGCTTGTATCGTCATTATGGGGGAAATGGATACGGTTAGTATGATAGAGTCAATTAACGAAAAGCTTCCCCCAAAATGTACCACTAGAATCGTTTGTAGAAATGGCTCACCCATTGACCAAATATCACTGAATCTCCTTAATTTAAACAGTGCTAAATCTATTATTGTGATATCGCCTCAGAGTGATGACCCAGACGCTGAAGTAATTAAAACTTGCCTGGCAATTATTCGTAACCCAAATCGGCAAAATAAAGATTTTCATATTGTGGCTGAGTTACGCGAAGCAAAAAACCTACCTGTTGCTGAAATTGTCGGTGGAAATGAGGTTGAATGGGTTCTATCAGAAAACATTATTGCCAAGATGATTGCCCAAACTTGTTTTCAGCCAGGCTTATCAACAATTTTCACAGATCTTATGGACTTTAGTGGTGATGAAGTGTATTTTTATAGTCATCCTGGTTTGGTTGGAAAAACTTTTGGGGAAACGCTCAATCTATTTGAAAAAAATGCTGTGCTTGGAATACTGAAGTCCAATGAATCTCCTATACTTAATCCCCCAATGGAAACCATAATCGAGGATGGAGACAAAATCTTCCTACTTGCTGAAGATGATGACCAAATATCCGTGTTTAATTGTGATAAGGATTCGATCAATTTCGAAAGCATTAGAAATATTAATAGCTTCTCTGATAAACCTGAAAAAATATTAATATTAGGTTGGAATTCACGGGCCAATCAATTATTAGTTGAGATCGATCATTACATTCCTAAAGGATCGCAAATTCAAATACTTGTGACCAATTCTCTTGTTGGTAACTCTGACAGCATTAAAGAACTCAGGTTGGAAAATGCTGATGTGAAAATTCTAAACGGTATCACTACAGACAGAAACCTGTTAAATAGTTTAGATCTCTCTAATTTTGACCATGTTATATTGCTAAGTTTTAGCGACCGCTTATCCCAACAAACCGCTGATTCCAAGACCCTAATAACATTACTGCATCTAAGGGATATTGCCAGTAAAGTTGACGGCTGTCATTACTCTATATTGACAGAAATGTTGGATGTTAGAAACCTGGAACTTGCAGAAGTGACAAAAGCTGACGATTTTATTGTAAGTGATAGATTTATTAGTTTGTTGATTAGTCAATTATCAGAGAGAAAAGCTCTTGCTGGTGTTTTTGAAGATATTTTTAATTCAGAAGGGTCAGAAATCTACTTGAAATCAGCTCGTAATTACATTGAACTTAATAAAGAAGTAAATTTTTACACGATTGTTGAATCAGCAAGAAGAAGAAATGAAGTGGCTATTGGTTTTAGAATAGGCAAAGATTCAATAAACCAAAAGGCAAATTACGGGATAGTTCTAAACCCTCATAAACTGGATATGAAATCATTTGCCAATGACGATGAAATAATTGTTCTTTCTGAAACATTCAAAGGTTGAAAGATAAGGACTTGAGCGTAAATCTACATTTAAGTCCGCGGGTAAGGGTAATCCCCTTTGATTACCCGGGCAGGCACGGGGGCCTGCCACTACAAGAACAGGCGTGTCAATTTGAGATTTGCTGGAATAAATACCCCCAAATTTGTGACGAAACCATGCTATAATAGGCATCCGCGGGGCGTGGCTCAGCCCGGATAGAGCGCACGGTTCGGGACCGTGAGGTCGGCAGTTCAAATCTGCTCGCCCCGACTTGTGAGCGCATGGTTCACAGGTAGCAAGAAACCGTGAGGTCACCAGTAGGCAATTTCCGCCATATTTTCAAAATGGAGGAGTACTGATGACGTCACGGTTCTTTTTGTTAAAGTCGGTTGAATTCTTTACAATCACCTGCCAGGCCAGGCGACTATCCGTCAATACAATCACCGATTATTCCAACACTTTACGCAAGTTAATTGCCTTTGTTGGTGACAAATCTTGCGACCAGGTGACCAGGTTTGACATCCGTTCATTCCTTGCTGGACAAACGGTTTGCAACAAAACCTTGCTGAATTATCATGTCGGACTATCGGTCTTTTTCAAGTGGCTGATTTCGGAATCCATCATTTCGACCAATCCAATGATCGGCGTTGATCGACCACGTCCTGAAAAGCGCGTCATTGAACCCATCCCGTTGGACCACATCAAGTTGATCCTGGCAGCGACCGATAAAAGCGCGCCTTATCAGCAAAGGTCAAAGGTTGTACGAAATGACTTGAAGCTGCAAAATGAACGCAATCGTGCCATGATCCTATTCCTGCTGGACACCGGCGTCAGGGTTGGTGAATTGGTCACGATCCTGAAAGATAAGGTCGACCAAAAGTCACGCAGCGTGAAGGTGATCGGCAAAGGCAACAAGGAACGGATCGTGTATTTTTCAGCACGAACAGCGATGGCGTTATGGAAATATGCGACCACTCACACTTGCAAGTATCTATTCGCAACATTGGATGGCCGGCAAATGGAACGCAACAATGTTGGCCGGATCATCAAACGCATGTGTCAACGTGCTGGCGTGCCAGGGTATTCACCGCATGATTTCCGTCACACCTTTGCGGTTTGTTACTTGCGGAATTATCCGAATATCTATGCCTTGCAGCAAATGCTTGGTCATTCCAGCCTGGACATGGTCAAGCGATATTTGGTCCTTTCTGAATCGGATTTGAAAAACGCGCATATGCATGCGTCACCGGTTGAGAATTGGAATTTGTGAAAACTAAAACCAGCTTTTGACGTAAATTTGGAATCAGATTCCAGATTTACTCGTTGAAAGCAATAAATACTGTTAAGATTTTTTTTGATGAAGTTTTAAGAATTTTTTCCTGGAATTAACCGATTCTTACGACTATAATCTATTCATTGAAACCAAAAACCAGAGGTACGAACTCTGGTTTTGGTGAAGCAAACGGCTTGTAGGAGGCCTTTTACTTGGTCGAACGTGTATAACAGTTCACTATTATTATACACATTCACAGAGAAAAGTCAATCCAAAAAATAAACCTGCATGTGAGGAGGTCAGCACATGGTATACACTTTTTAGATAAGTCATACGAGTTGT
>DAISYV010000003.1:0-40938 GCA_036825115.1 Anaerolineaceae bacterium
ATCCTGCAAAAACTGCTCAAGACGCTTGAAGCAAAAGATGTCCGCCCCCTTGAACTAAAACCTGGCGACATGTTTGACCCCACCACGCAGGAAGCGGTCACCCACGAAGAAAACGACACTTACGCCGATGGACAAATTATCGAAGTTGTCCAAACCGGTTATCAAATCAAAGATCGCGTTATCCGACCCGCCCTGGTCAGAGTCGCAAAATAGGAGCAATTATGGGAAAAATTATAGGTATCGATCTCGGAACTACAAACTCTGTCGCAGCCGTCATGATGGGCGGTGAGCCAGTTGTCATCCCTTCTGCTGAAGGGGAACGCCTGGTGCCATCCGTAGTGGCAGTCAACAAAAACACTGAACGCCTGGTGGGACGTGTTGCCCGCAACCAGGCGATCATCAACCCTGAAAACACGATTTTCTCGATTAAGCGTTTCATGGGTCGCCGGGCAGATGACCCTGAAGTCCAGCGTGCCAAAGCCCATGTGCCTTATCAAATTAACAAGGCGCCCAATGGCGACCTGCGCGTGATGATGGGCGGCAAGGACTACACAGCCCCTGAGATTTCCGCCATGATCCTGGGCAAAATCAAACGCGACGCCGAAGCTTATCTTGGCGAACCTGTCACCCAGGCAGTCATCACTGTGCCAGCGTATTTCAACGACACCCAGCGTAATGCCACCAAGGATGCCGGCAAGATTGCCGGTCTGGAAGTGCTGCGCATCATCAACGAACCCACTGCCTCTTCCCTGGCTTACGGGCTCGACAAAAAAGAAAAGAACGAAACCATCGCCGTTTACGACCTCGGCGGCGGCACCTTCGATATTTCCATTCTCGAAGTCGGGGATGGCGTCTTCCAGGTGAAATCCACCTCCGGTGACACCTTCCTAGGCGGCGATGACTTCGACCAGCGCATCATTGACTGGCTCGCGGATGAATTCAAGCGCGAGAACGGAATCAACCTGCGCGAAGATCGCCAGGCGCTGCAGCGCTTGAAGGAAGCTGCTGAACGCGCCAAAATTGAGCTCTCGACGACCATGCAGGCTGAAGTTAACCTGCCCTACATCACCGCTGATGCTTCAGGACCCAAACACCTCGTTACCACGCTCACGCGTTCAAAACTCGAGCAGCTGACTGGTGAACTCATCCAGCGTTCCATGCGACCTGTGCAGCAGGCACTGACTGATGCCAACCTCAAACCCTCCGACATCGACGAAGTGGTCATGGTCGGTGGAATGACCCGCATGCCCGCCGTGCAGGAATCTGTGCGCAAATTCTTCGACAAAGAGCCACACAAAGGCGTCAATCCAGACGAAGTTGTGGCAATCGGTGCCGCCATCCAGGCTGGTGTGCTCGGCGGCGAAGTGAAGGACATCCTCCTGCTCGACGTCACGCCTCTATCTCTCTCAATTGAGACTCTGGGCGGGATTGCCACGCCCCTCATCAAACGCAACACCACCATTCCCACGCGCGAGAGCCAGGTCTTCTCAACTGCTTCCGACAGCCAGACCCAAGTGGAGATCCACGTGCTGCAGGGAGAACGCCCGATGGCTGCGGACAATAAGTCCCTCGGGAAATTCACCCTCGATGGTATTCCGCCCGCCCCACGCGGCATGCCCCAAATCGAAGTTACCTTCGACATCAACGCCAATGGCATTTTGGAAGTCACAGCCAAAGATAAAGCCACCAGCCGCCAGCAAAACATCACGATTACAGCATCATCCGGCCTGAGCGAGTCTGAGGTCGAGCAGATGCGCAGAGACGCTGAAACCCATGCTGAAGAAGACCGCCAACGCCGCGAAATGATCGAAGCCCGCAACACTGCCGACAATGCAGTTTATTCCTCGGAGAAAACCCTTTCTGACCTCGGTGAGAAAGTGCCTGCTGACTTGAAATCGCGCGTTGAAGACGCAATCGCGAAAGTTCGTTCCGTGCGCGATCAGGAAGAACCCAACGAAATTAACAGCGCCGTGGAAGAGCTGATGAAAATCCTGCAGGAAGTTGGGCAGGCTGCCTACAGCCAGACTCAGTCTGAAACCCCCGACCAGACTCAGCCCGAGCAGGGACCAGCTTCTGATGACGATGAAGACGTAGTCGACGGCGAGTTTCATCACGCAGATTAGTCAAAACAGTATAAAATACATCCCTGGTAGTAACACTGCCAGGGATTTGGTCTAACTAGCAAATGACAAATAAACGAGATTATTACGAAGTTTTAGGTGTGACTCGATCTGCCAGCGCGGATGATATTAAGAATGCGTTCCGCAATTTGGCGCGCAAGTTTCATCCTGATGTCAATAAAGCCGAAGACGCCGAAGAGAAGTTCAAAGAAATCAACGAGGCTTACGGCGTCCTTAGCGACCCCGATAAGCGTTCGGCTTATGATCGCTACGGCTTCCAGGGCGTCAACACCAATGGCATGCCCGATTATTCCACCATGGACCTCTCTGATCTCTTCGACCTGTTTGGTTTGGGTGGTTTTGGAGGTTTCGGGGGCTTTGGCGGTTCTTCCCGACGCAGCCGCAACGCGCCCCGCCGCGGTGCCGACCTCAGCACACGCCTGAAACTAACCTTTGAAGAAGCAGTATTTGGCACTGAAAAAGAGATCGACATCACCCGCAACGAAAAATGCTCAGTTTGTTCAGGCTCTGGTGCCGAACCCGGTTCCCACCCCACTACCTGCCCGACCTGCAAGGGCGCAGGTGAAGTGCGCCAGGTGCAGCAGACCTTCCTGGGGCAAATGGTGCAGGTTGTCACCTGCCCTACCTGCGGCGGACGCGGAGAAATGATTGAAAAACCCTGCACCAACTGCCGTGGGACTGGACTGGAACGTAAGACCAACCGGAAGAAGGTTAATATCCCCGCCGGCATAGATAACGGCAACCAGGTCCGCATGATTGGAGAAGGTCAGCCGGGCGCCAATGGCGGCCCAAATGGTAATTTTTACATCGAAATTGAAGTAGCCCCGCACAGTTACTTCCGGCGCAACGGCTACGATATTTTGCTCGATATCGACATCAATATGGCTCAGGCAGCACTGGGCGATGAAATCACCATACCCACGCTTGACGGCGACGTAAAACTGCGCATCCCGCCAGGCACCCAACCCGGGCGAGTTTTCCGCCTCAAGGAAAAAGGTGTTCCCATCCTCCAGAGAACAGAACGCGGGAATCAGATGGTGACTGTCAACATTCAAATCCCAACCTCGCTGACTGATGAACAGGAAGAGCTGCTCAAAACCCTGGGTAAAACCATGGGCACCGACATCAAGATTCAGGAACGCAGTTTCTTCGAAAAACTAAAGGATGCATTCAGTGGATAAACCATTTGCCTGGCTTGAAGCCTCAATGATTTGTAGTGGAGAATTAGCCGAAGCTGTCGCCGAGGTGTTTTCGCGCTTTTCACCGGATGGGGTTGTGATTAACAGCGTTACCCATTACGACAATCTGGGTCACGAGGAAATCCCCACTGGCGACATGCAGGTGGTGGCGTATTTCCCCCAGGATGAGCAATCCGAAAAAATCCGGCATCAGCTTGAGGAATCAATCTGGCACATGTCCCAGATTGCCCCGCTTGGCTCCATCGCGTATAAACTCGTGCTGGACCAAAACTGGATGGAAGCCTGGAAAGCCAATTACAAGCCACTCAAGATCGGGCGCAACCTGATCGTCCTGCCAGCCTGGGTAGAGCCTGCTTTGGCTGAAGGCCGCATGCCGATCATCATCTCGCCAGACATGGCGTTTGGCACGGGCACGCACCCCTCAACCCAGTTATGCATGCTCGCGCTTGAGAAATACGGCGTCAAGGAAATGGACGTGATCGATATTGGCACCGGCAGCGGCATTCTGTCCATCCAGGCTGCCAAACTCGGAGCTAACCGCATCCTGGGTGTGGATAACGACCCGGTCTCCATCCCTTCAGCCATAAACAATGCCAATCTGAATGGCGTGGGCGAAAAGATTACTTTCGAAGTCGGAACGCATACCGATGTGCTCAATCGCGCGGACGGGCTGAACAAAGCCCCACGCGTCATTGCCAACATCCTTTCACCAATTTTGACGAACATGCTTTCAACTGGTCTGGCAGACCTGGTCTGCCCTTCGGGCTTGCTCTTTCTTGGCGGGGTGCTCGAGCACCAGGCACAGGAACTCGCAGATCTAGCCCGCAGCCTGGGGATGACCCTGCGAGAAACTCTGCACCAGGAAGATTGGGTCGTTCTCGTCCTGCACAAACCTGGGTGATAATCCTCAGCTTGCTTCGCGGGCAGAAAAGATCAACTGTACGGAGGGGGGGGTACTCCCTCCTCGATAAATGGCGTTGAGTTGAACCTGACGTCACGAACGTTTGCAAATTAAGCCAGGCTTTTTACGTCAGGTTGAACTGCGCAACCTGACCTACGCAAGCTAACTCGTGTGATGCAATACACAGATGACCACGCCCTGCTTACCCGTCCGTTTCACGGCGCGCACAGGTCGCGGGCAATGGTGCAAAAGAGGTTCGCAATACCCTACGGGCACGATGTGACAAAATTCTGTTGTTGCAAGGAGCGTAGCAACGCGGCAATCCGAATTAAAAAAGCAGGGCTTAGATGCAGAACCCAGCCTACGAAGATCTAACTGAAAGTGACCCTCTCCAGTCTCCCGTCCGTTTCACGGCGGGATCCAGTTTCCCCTCGGGGAAGCCCAAGTCTTTCTTAGACCAGATTGCGATAATTAATCCGACAAATAATTTTCCGTCTTTGCGAGGAGCGAAGCAACATGCCAATCTGCAGTTATCATGGTTGGAAAGGACGAAAAGCGAGGGCTCTCGTACCTTGCTTCGCGGGCACAGGCGCAACAGCCGCTCGTCATGACGGTGTTGATGGCAGACCGCCAGATTCTTCTCCCCCATAATTTAAATTATGCTTTAATCACACTGCTCGCCGTGGATTTGTTCCCCCGGATGGACGCCCGCCATCAGAAGCCCGATGTCTTCCTTGGTGGCAGTTTCTCTTGGCAAAATGTCCATGATCTTGCCTTCATAGATCACTGCGATCCGGTCAGCCAGCGCCAGAATCTCATCCAGATCCTCCGAAATTAGCAGGATTGCGGTACCTTTCTTGCGCTCCATCAACAGCTGCTCGTGCACATACTCGCTCGCGCCAATATCCAAACCGCGTGTGGGCTGCGCGGCAACGATCGCGCGCGGCTCGCGCGAGAGCTCCCGCGCCAGCAGAACCTTTTGGATGTTTCCACCTGATAAACTCTTTGCCAGAGTCTTCTTAGAAGGCGTTTTGACGCGATACTGCGCAATCAAGCGATCAGCATGATCGTTGATGTAAGACATCTGCAAGAAACCGTGCTTTGAAAAAGGCATTTTGTGATGTTCACGCAGCACCAGGTTTTCGGAGATGTTGAAGTTGCGGATCATGCCGTCTTTCATGCGCTCTTCAGGGATGTAGGAAAGCCCCTTTTCGGTGATTTCTGACGGCTTCTTCCCAGTCACATCCTGACCTTCAAGGATAATTTTGCCCTTAGTGATCGGTCTGATCCCGGTCATCGCCTCAGCCAGCTCAAGCTGTCCGTTACCTGAAACGCCTGCCAATCCCACAATTTCGCCGGAATGCACTGCCAGGTTGACGCCGCGCAGTCCTTCCACGCCCCGGTCACTGCCGCAACTAACATTTTCAAGCTCGAAGCGCACTTCCCCAACCTGGGGTTGTTCAGTGCTTTTGATGAACTCTATTTCGCGACCCACCATCCAATTTGCCAGCGTGTTTTGGGTCACATCGCAAGTGAGACGCGTGCCCACGTTGCGTCCATCACGCAAAACAGTTACCCGCTCGCTGATCGAGATCACCTCGTGCAGTTTGTGCGAGATAAACACCAGCCCATATCCGTCGCTGAGCATTTGCCGCATGATGACGAAAAGCTCATCGACCTCTTGCGGGGTCAACACAGCGGTTGGCTCATCCAGCAGCAAGATCGCCGCGCCACGGTACAGAGCCTTGATGATTTCCACTCTTTGCTGCTGACCGACACTTAGCTGCCAGATAAAGGCATCAGGGTTGATGCTCAGATGATATCTGTCAGCGAGAGCGATGATCTTTTCTGAAACCCGATCCAGATCGGTCAGAATTTTCCTGCTTGAAGGCAAGCCCAAAGCCACGTTTTCGGCGACTGTCAGCGTGGGCACCAGCATAAAATGTTGGTGGATCATGCCAATGCCGTGCTGAATTGCGGAAGTTGGGGAATTTATCTTTACAACTTCCCCATTGATCAGAATTTCACCCGCATCCGGGTGATACATCCCGTACAGGATTTTCATCAGGGTGCTTTTTCCGGCACCGTTTTCCCCTAAAAGCGCATGCACCTCACCAGCGCGTAAATCAAAGTAAACGTTATCATTTGCCAGTACCCCGGGAAACCGTTTGGTAATCCCACGCATCTCCAGGGTCTCAAACGCAACTTTTTCAGTAGTAACTGGACTTATGTTTTGCATGCTTATTCCCTTTCGGGTCAGGCATGACTGCCTGACCCGTTTCTTGAGAGTCTGAACTACGGTTTGGGGATGACAATGCTGCCATCATTGATGCCAGCAATCACTTGCTCGACCATGGCCTTAATTTCATCAGCGAGTTCAACCTCAGGGTTGAGCGTGATGACCTGACCACCATTCTGCAAGGTTGCAGAGAAGGTATGCCCGCCCATGGTTCCGGCAGCACGCAGCGCAATAATCTCACGCAAGATGCCTTCCCAATGGTACACCTGGCTGGCAACCACAGTCTTCTGTGAGTAGCCATTTTGGTTTGCCTGTGTTCCAAACCAGTACAATCCAGATTCCTCAGCCTTGCCAATGGCGCCAACCACCATCTGAGCCGAGCCGGTCAGAATATCCGCGCCAGCCGAAATGTGAGTGTTTGCAGCTTCAGCCGCGAGGGCTATATCCGAAAAGCTGCCAATGTAGGTCACGCGCACATCGATGCTTGGATCAACCGACTTAACGCCAGCCACAAAGCCATCTACGTACAACTTGGCATCACCGGTCTCGATCGGCCCAACCACGCCGATAATCTTCGATTCGGTCAGCATGCCCGCCATGACACCATTCACATAGCCGCCCTGATCTGAAGCGGCTTCATAGGCATGCACATTTGGCATGCCGAATGTATCCACCGTTGTGCCCCAGGCAAAAACGGTATTTGGGAAATCCGGCGCAATTTCCTGCAAAGAGGAGCCATACTGTGAGCCATGCGCTATGACGATGTCGTAGCCTTTGGTGGCATAATCACGAATGGCTGCCGCGGCATCATCTACAACGAACATGTTTTCAGTGAAAGCATATTCCAGGCCATCACCCATCTCTGCCTTTAGAATGATAAGGGCGTCTGAGATGCTTTGTGTGAAAGCCAGGTCATTTATGCTGCTGGGGGAAACAACCGCAATACGCAAAGGCTGGGTGGGCTCCTCAACAGCGGCTGGGGGCTCTGCCACCGGGGTCTGCGCGCAGGCACCCAGGAACATCGCCAGGACTAAGAGTACTGAGACTATGGTAAAAACTTTCTTCATCTTTCTCCTTTTAATATGGGAGAGGCTTTTCTGCCCTCCTCCCGGATTTTATCCTTCCCGCTCAAACACCTTGGTCAAGGCAGAAGGACCCCGACCTTTTGAGACTGAAAGGGTCAAAACTAAGATAGTCAAAATATAGGGCATCATGACGGCCAACTCTGATGGGATGGGGATGCCAAGCACCTGGATCCAAAGCTGCAGCGCGTTTATCAGGCTGAAAAGCAGTGCGCCAGTCAGGATGCCAAATGGTTTCCAACTGCCAAAGTAAACCAGAGCGACGGCGATGAAGCCCTGACCCGCGGTCATATTTTGCTGAAATACATTTAAGAGCGCAATTGAGAGCGACGCGCCGGCAATACCTGAAAACACGCCGCCCATAATGACGGTCAAATATCGGATTCCCGCCACGCTGACACCCAAGGAGTCTGCTGCCTCAGGATTCTCTCCGACTGCCCGGATTTTCAGGCCGAGTGTGGTCTTGTTTAAGACAAACCAGGCGATTGGTATGAGCAAGAATGCCAGATAAACCAACGCGTTCTGGTTGAAAAAGATATCACCGATTACCGGGATTTTTCCAAGTAGCGGGATAGAAATTTTCTAGAAACCCTTGACACCCTCCACGGTCCCGATCAGTTTTTGGAAAAGTAGATTGCTCATACCCATGCCAAAAAGGTAGAAACCGATACCACTGATGCCCTGGGTGGCATGTAAATTGACTGTGACGAATGCCATCGCAAGTCCCATTAACGCTCCAACCGCCATGGCAGCCAGCACGCCAAACCACAAATTGCCAGTCTTTAGCGTGATGTAAAAAGCAAAAAACGCGCCGAGCAGCATTTGTCCTTCCACTCCAAGGTTCAAAACACCGCTACGCTGCCCGAACATCTCACCAATCGAGGCGAAAAGATAGGGCGTCGCCAGGCGAATGCCCGATGAAATGATTCCGATAATAACCGTCGCGCTGAACAGATCGGAAATCATGCCTCACCTGCTTCCTGCTGTATTTCAGCGTCGTCTGGATTCGAGCGATCCAGCCCGGATTGACTCAACCTTCGTTTCTGACTGCGTTTGCGGAAGAACTCACTGCTCACCACAAACACCACCACCAGGCCATTCAGCGCGGTGATCAATGCTGATGGCACCTGCACCACGCGCTGCATCGCATTCGCCCCCACCAAGAGCCCGCCAAATAAGACAGACGCGGGAATCGTGATCAGCGGATGCAATTGCCCAAATAAGGCTGCAACAATTCCGTTGAAGCCCGCATTACCAGTGAAACCTGTCGCCGAACCATCCGTGATCATGCGGTAATTCACACCGTAGACCTGGATCATGCCTGCCAACCCCGCGAAGGCGCCGCTTAGCAAAAGTGATACGACGATGTGTTTTTTGACATCAATGCCGCCATACTTCGAAGCTGGCTGGCTTTGCCCAACCGCCCGGATCCGATAGCCCAACGTGGTGCGCCACAACAGAAAGTAGACCGCTACCGCCAACAGGATGGCGATCAGGAGACCCAGGTGCAAGCGTGTCGGCGAAAGTCGCGGCAGGCGATAGGTTTCCAAGAGCCGCGCTGTCTGGGGGATCTGCGATGCCGCTTCCCTCTGAACGGGGTCGATCATCGGTCCGCGCATCAAGAAATTCATGATCTGCACAGCGATGGCGTTCATCATCACCGTGCTCAAGATTTCGTTCACGTTGAAATAGGCTTTCAGAACACCCGGAATGCCACCCCAGATCATCCCACCCAAAATTCCCAGCAGCATGCCAATGATAATTGCCAGCCAACCGGGCAACGTGGTGAATGTCAAACCAAACCAAGTGGAGAGGATCGCCCCGATGATCATCTGCCCTTCGCCGCCGATGTTCGTGACACTCCCGCGGTAAGCGATACAAGTTCCCAACCCAATCAGCAGCAGCGGCGTGGCCTTTACCAAGGTTTCAGCAACCGCGTTGAAGTCGCCAAAAGCTCCTTGAGCCAAAGCGCCATAAGCCGTTAGTGGATTAGCCCCCAAGAGCACCAAAAAAATTGCCCCAACCAGCAAAGCAGCCAGCGTGGCAAAAATTGGCATCAATTGATCAAAAATGGAACCTGCTCGGTCTTTCAAGTGCAATTCCGCTGTTGCTTGTTTTGGCGGCATAGTCAAAACTCCAGATCGGTTTGAATGCCCAGGAAAACGCCTATCTCACCCGATTGGCTTTCCCTGGCGAAAAAACATTTTAGTTGTTGATCGATTCTACCAGTAAAGTTGGAAAACAAAGCATTAAACACAGCAGATTGAGCAGCATGATTTTTCCTCACAGGCTTGATTATCGGTTGTATAATTTAATTCCTGCAAACCTGAAGTTAGCACTCAGGCGAGCAGTTACTGCTCCACCGATTGCAGGTTGACATTTCATTTTATAAACTCTATTTATTGAGGATTTTTCTAGAAAGGCCAATGGTCATCGATGTCATCAACAAATCCTGCTGTAAAACCAAATCTCACAAGAAACCACACGCTTTCAATCCTGCATAACCGCTGGTTTTTCCTGGGGGTCGGCGTACTCATTGCCAGCATCGTGCTGATGCTTACCCTCGATATGCAACTTTATGCTGTATCCATGGGGACGGGGTTGGCTGGAATCGCGCTGGCTGCGTATTTCATCTTACGGATCACGCTGCGCACGGTTAGATCGAAAAGGATGGAAGCCGCTGCGGGTGATATCCGCGATGGCGCGCGCACCTACATTAAGCGGCAGATCAAGACGATATTGCTGGTAACGCCTTTCTTTGCGGCGCTGTTGCTCTGGATTCTGGATTGGAAAGTGGCTGTCACTGCCGTTTTCGGCGTCCTGACCTCACTGTTGGCCTCGTATATCGGCATGAGTGTGAGTGTCCGGACCAATCTGCAAACCGCTGACATCGCCAATGAAGGAAAGGGCAGCCCTTTCCGCATCGCGCTGTTTGGCGGTTCCGTCATGGGTTTTTGCATTACAGGTTTGAGCCTGATCGTGCTTTCTGTTTTGTTCAGTATCTTCAAAGATCCTGATGCCCTGATCGGTTTCGCGTTTGGCGGCGGTTTGGCAGCTTTATTTGCCCAGATCGGTGGCGGAATTTTCACCAAATCTGCTGACATCGGCGCGGACCTGGTGGGCAAGATTGAGGAGAATATTCCCGAGGATGACCCCCGCAATGCGGCAGTTATCGCCGACCTGGTGGGCGACAATGTGGGTGATTGCGCGGGACGCGGCGCAGACCTCTTCCAAACCTTCAGTGACGACCTGGTCACTGGGTCCATTGTGGCCATTGCAATGGCATCTGTTTATGGACAAAAAGGCATCTTCTTCCCGTTCCTGATCCAAAGCGTGGGCATTGTTGCATCTGCCATTGGCATTTTTGCCAGCCGGGAATGGAAACCAGGAATGTCTCCATCCAAGCAGTTTAACATTGGACTGTTTGTGAGCTCAATTCTGAGCATTATTGGCGCAACGATCATGTCGCTATTATTGCTGAATGATTGGATCATCGCCATCGCGGCTTCATTGGGGGTCATCATTACCACGGTCGCCTCCGTGAGCACGCGTTATTATGCGGGCATGGAGGGCAAACCGGTCAAAAACATTGCCAAAGCTTCCGAGCGTGGCGCTGCCCTGAACCTGATTACCAGTATCGGATACGGCTTACAGAGCCCGGTGTTGCCGGTGGTTGTTCTGATGGGCGTGGTAATCGGTGTTTACACGCTTTCAGGTAACAGCCTCCTGGCACTGGTTGGGGTCAACATCGGAACCGATCTGCTGATCACCTTCATCATGGCTGCGGATGCGTTTGGACCAATTGTGGATAACGCTGCTGGGATAGCTGGTATGGCAGAGGCAGACAGAAGTGTTGTCGACGAGCTATCCAGGCTCGATTCAGTTGGTAATACCATGAAAGCCATCACCAAAGCTTATGCCATGATCTCTGGAACCGTGACCGCCTTTGTTATCTTCCTGACCTTTTATAAACTCGCGGGCATCGACTCGATCGATGTTACCACACCCTTTAACCTCAGCTTCCTGTTTGTTGGAGTCTCTTTGCCATTCCTCATTTCCTCACTGGTGATTGGGTCAACCGCCAGAACTGCTGAAAAGATGGTGGATGAGGTGCGCGACCAATTCAGAAGAAACCCTGACATTCTCAAGGGTACTGCCAAGCCGGATTATTCTTATTGCATCGATATCGCCACCCGCAACGCTTTGCGCGAGATGATCCTGCCGAGCGCGATCAGCGTTTTGGTGCCGATCGCGATTGGTTTTGCCTTTGGCATGAATGCCCTGGGAGCAGTATTGGTGGGTTCAGTGGCATGTTCCGCGCTTTTGGGGCCTTTCTTCAATAACACCGGCACGGCCTTTGACAATGCCAAGAAGACCATCGAAGACATGGAAAATATGCGCGGCACCCCCCAGCACATTGCAGCTGTGATTGGAGATACTGTTGGAGACTCGCTTAAGGATGTCGCTGGTCCTTCAACCTTGATCTTCATGAAGCTGATCGGTATGGCTTCGCTACTGATTGTGCCGCTGATCAAATAAATACGGTATCTTTTTTGGATGGCAAAATGGAAAATGATCGTGCCGGCGTCCCCTTCCGAGCACGGGAGTTGACCGAAAATCTCCAATGATGGAAATTCAAAGGCAGATCGCCACGCTACGCTTGCGATGATGAGAATGATCGTGCCGGCGTCCCGGCCGAGCACGGGAGTTGACCGAAGGTCTCCAATGATGGAAATTTAAAGGCAGATCGCCATACCCTGCTTCGCGGGCACAGGCTGCTACGCTCGCGATGATGAGAAATTCTGTTGTTACCAGTATGGAAGTAAGGTGGGATTCTGCTCAATAGATTTACACACAAAAACGATTTCTTTGTAGGGTGGGTTGGCGTCAGAGGATTTCGCCCTTTCCGAACATTGAGATAGCAAACCCACCAAAAACAGCTGATTCTGCGGTGGGTTGGCTATAAGACGATATGCTTCTGCAGAGGCTTTGTGACGCCAACCCACCCTACCCGCTACCTGCTTCACGATGCCTTCCACCCTACCTGCGTTTCTTCTGCTTTGCCTGAAAATTTTTTCGTAGGGTGGGATTGGGGGCACCATTATTGGTGTGATAAATAGGTGTGATGTGCCCTCAATCCGCCGTTGAAGGTGATCTTAGGTGGTAAGGGTGATTTTTTTTAGAAGAAGAACAGCTTGTGGTACGGTGGGTTAACTTTTAAACGTGGATATTTTTCACATGCTCCCGAACGCCAACCCACCCTACCTGTTTTTCTAAAAACCTGCTAAAAGAAATGTGAGGGGAAGTAACCAGTTACGTTGACCGCGTTGTTCTCGATAAAGAACGCTTTTGGATCCAAATCCAGCACACCACGCCGAAGGCGGATCAGTTCGTACTTTGACACGACCGTGTTGATAACCACAAAATCAGTGTCCGTGTAGGCACCCTTGCCATCCCAGTAAGTCGCTCCCCGTTGGATTTCCTGGGTGATGAAAGGCAGAATTTCGCGACTGCGCGAGATGACCATCACGTTGATTTTGACATTCTGGTAATGGGTGCGGTCCATCATGAAGGCATAAATCAGGGTGAATATCACTGAATAAACCATGATTAGCGGCGGATTAGCGAACAGGGCATAACCATAAACGATCAGGCTGATTAGCAAGCCCACCCTGCCAACGCTGAAGTTGTTGTGTTTCAGGCTGATATAGACCCCGAGGATGTCCGTCCCGCCAGAGGAGCCACCAGCCCTCAGGCACAATCCAGCCCCAAAACCTGCCAGGGTTCCTCCCACCAGGCAAACCGTCAGCAGATCATCCAGCTCCGGGATCAAGAGCCGGATTGGGATTAGCGATAAAGCGAGTGTTGTCACCGCAATCGAGATCACTGTCTTGAGCATGAACTTGCGGTTGACCGATTTGTATGAGATCAGCAGCAGAGGCAGATTCAGCCCCAAAAGGATCACACCAGTCAAGGATCCTATACCCGGGACCACTCTCTGAATCAGCTCCAGGATGATCTTGGCAATGCCAGTCAGGTTGCCAATGTACAGCCCCGAGGGAATAACCAGCAAGTTGATAGTCGCGGCATAGAGCAGGCTGCCAAGAACAATGAGGCAGTAATTCCAAAATTCGCTCTTGAAATCTGAACCCTTTAAGATTTGTTTCTGTTTGCCTTTTGATCGCTTTACTGTTTTTATGTCATGTTTTTTGACCTTGGGCTTGCGGGCAGAATACTGAAGTACACCCAAATCGTGTGTGGGTGACACAAAAAATCTGCTCCATGCCGGACAGGTACGTGCGATGGTATTCATAGTCCCAATCTTACTCGAGCAGTCCATCATTCAGCAAGACCCAGACGCTCCTGGATGAATCACATTTCTACCAGATGGGTTAGTCTTTGGCTGGATAACCCGTGATGTCCTGGATTTCTTTGTAGAAAGGCGCAAGCCGGTCGTACATTTTCAGATAGACCCGTTTGTAGAGCTCATCGTAAAGCTTGTGGTTCTCAGGGTTTGGCTCAAAAGTGCGGCTGATGCGGGTCATTTCCGCGACCGCGCTTTCAAACGAAGGCTGCAGCTTCAAACCCACCGCCAGGTCCATGGCGGCTCCCAACCCGCTGGCTTCGTAGACATGCGGACGGCTGACCGGCATTCCGAAAATATCGGCGGTTAGTTGGGCGGCTGCATCGCTTTGCGACCCTCCGCCGGCTACGCGCACCTCGGTGATCGGCACACCGCTGCGTTTGCTAGTGCGCTCCGCGCCTTCCCGCAGGGCATAAGCCAGCCCCTCCAAAATCGCGCGATAGATGTGCGCCCGCGTATGCACCCCACCAAAGCCAATCATTGCCCCTTTAGCATCCGGACCAGGCGATTTCAATCCCGGTCCCCAGTAAGGTTGCAGAGTTAGCCCCATGGACCCTGCAGGCACAGAATTGACCAAATCGTCAAAAAGTTCTTCCGGAACCACTCCGCGTTCTTTTGCCAAACGCTGCTCGTTGTGTCCGAATTCCCGCAAGAACCAGGAGACCATCCAATAGCCTCTAAAAAGTTGAATTTCCAGTGAATAGGAGCCTGGCACGGCTGCTGGATAGGGGGGGATCAGGGGGATGACTTCGACGTAGCGCTGGTGGATGGTGTTGATGGTTGCAGCCGTGCCATAAGAAAGGCAGCAGATGTTTGGCGCTAATGTGCCCGTGCCGAGCACCTCGCAGGCCTTGTCAGCAGCCGCCGAGATCAACGGTAATCCGGCTGGAATGCCGGTTTCCTGCGATGCCTGGCTGGTAACTTCCCCAAGCAAGCCAGCCGGAGGAACCAGGTCGACCAGCATTTCAGGTTCAACTGGAACTGCCTTCCATTTCCAGTCAAACTTGCCAGCCCAATTGTGTTTTTTGTAATCAAAAGGCAAGTGCGCCACCTGGCAGCCAGTCGAGTCTACAAATTTGCCGGTCATGCGGTGGGTGAGATAGCCAGAAAGCAGCACGATCTTCTTAGTTTTTTTCCAGATCTCTGGTTGGTGGGTTTGGATCCAGTTGGTTTTAGCTTCCGATTGCAGATAGCGGATGGTATCCATCATGCCCGAAAGGGTAAAAAGCACACCCCAGACGCCGCTCACGTTCGGCAGACCGGCGGTACGGCGTTGGTCGGACCAGTGAATGGCGGGTCTGAGCGGATTGCCGCCCTCGTCAAGGTTGATCAGTACGTTCCTTTGGGTTGTGATCGCCACCCCGGCAATCTGTTCCCTATCCACGCCTGGAGTTACCCAAAGCTGCTGGCATGCCTGGCACAGGCTTTGCCAAAAGATGTCCGGCTCAAGCTCCGCCCAGCCTGGCTTGGGAGAGTTATAAGCAGGCAGTGGTATCCGGGCTTTAAAAAGCAGATTACCCTGCAGGTCAAAAATCAAGGCGCGGGTCGATTGCGTGCCAACATCGATTGCCAACAGCTGTTCTTTTGCCATTTATGCCTCCAAATCCTTGCCCCAGCGTTTTTCTTTCTGAGCCGGGCTCATATCCAATCCCAGTGTACCACCTGGGTTCATGATGTTGTTTGGGTCAAAGTGATTCTTCAGCAAACGGATCACGTTGATTTGTTCCGTGCCGATCTGGCCTTCCAGCCATGGGGCGGTGGCTTTTCCAACCCCATGATGGTGGCTGATGGAAGCGCCGGATTTTGAGATCGCTTCCAGGATCCCATATTGCAAGTCAAGATACTCGCGAATGGTGTCAATTTTAGCAATGAAGATGAAGTAAAGGTTGGCGCCTTGTGGATAGCAGTGAGAAATATGAGTCATGCAAATGGTGTTGGGCCTGGACTTCACGAAGGCTCTGACGTCTTCGTGCACCTTGGGCATCTGCGACCAGGTGACACCGCATTCGAGCGTGTCGATCAACACGCCGTAATCCTGCAAATCCTCGCGCATGTAGGGGTCCGTGAAACGCCCTTTTTCCCATGCTTTGGTGACACCCGCAAAACTGAGCTCAAACGCGCCATGTTTTTTGAAAATCCGGCGCATCTTGCGATCCAGGTTTTGGCAATAACCCTTCTCGCCATCGGTAAAGCCCAGCATCAGGCATTTCTGCATCTGCTGATAACCCAGTTTCTGCAAAATTGTGTCGGCGATAGTATCTTCGATGTGATAGAGCTTCATCATGATATCGGTTTCTTCGGGGTCGGAGATGCGGAAGACGGAAGGAAAGCCAAATTCTCCCTGCATCACTTCCCGGCTGGCAGCCTGGGCATCTTGCCAGTTGTGGAACATATAGCTGAAGCGCTGGCGGTTTTCTGGCTGCCAGTGACAGACGCGCAGGGTGACCTTCGTCAGGATGCCAAAACTGCCTTCACCGCCCATCACCACCTGGTCAAAATCCGGTCCGGTTGCAGCACGGGGATGGAAACAGGTCTTGAAAATTCCAATCGGCGTGACGTATTCCTGGTCAATCACTATGTCTTCGATTTTGCCGTAATAGGTGGAGTTCTGCCCTGCCCCGCGTGTGACAACCCAGCCGCCCACACTGGAATACTCAAAGGACTGCGGAAAATGCCCGACCGTGTAGTTGCGCCTGGCTCCCAGTTTATCGACCGCGTTTTGGAGCAGATCCTCCAGCTTTGGCCCCCACATGCCGGCTTCAACCGTGACCGTCTGGTCAATTTCGTTCAGTTCCACCAGCCGGTTCATGTGCACCGACATATCAACGCAGATGCCGCCTTTGGTAGCTTCGTATCCGCGGGTGACGGTTGAGCCGCCGCCAAAGACGTAGATGGGAATGAGATTCTGATTGGCATAGGCAACAATCGCTTCAATCTCAGCCTGAGATCGCGGTGCAACTACCACGTCGGCGATGTTTTCGACGATTTTCCTTCGCAGGCGCAGCGCATCAATCGCGCCCTGGCCATAAGAGCGCTTGATCCTGGTGTAGGTGTCTGTTTTGAGGTTCTCTGCCCCGCACGTCTGTGCCAGGAAGGCGAGGTGCTCCGCTGCCAACATAACTGGAACGCTATCCGGAACGGCTTCAAGACCAAAGTCACCGGGTTTGGAGAGCTTATCCTGGGTCAAGCCAAAGCGATCCATGATCAGCTTGGTCAGACCGCTGTTTGGGTGTTTGTAGGCGGCGGGATCACCCCACTTAAAGATGGAGCGCCAGCTTCCAGCAGGAGCTGGATCTTCGTACCAGGCGGGGACAAATTTTTCGTTCTTTGTCATCATTTCTCCTGTTTCACATAACTTTGCGGATTCGGGCTGTAGGCTTCACGATAAATTTGCTGATATCGGGTGATTTCACTCTGCCATTCTGATTCTGTCCAACGCAACTCGCCCTGGGTCAGGGCCTGGACTCTGTCCATAATGTTAGTGCCCCCTTCAGGTAAAAGCATTCCAAGACGGGTACGGCGCAGCAACAAATCATCAAGATGCTCCACCAAGCCGAACCGGGAATTGAAGGCTAATTCTGCCCAATGGGTGTTGAGATCGTCAATTTGTATGAGTTCTTCCGGGTCCGACATGCCAACCAGTTCGGGTAGAGCCTGGCCATATCGTCCCGCAAGATAGTGGAAGCTTTCCGGGGTAAGTTTGCAATCAGGCAGACTCGCTGGAATAGGGTCAAACCAGTGATCAATCCGTTTCAATTCTTTACCAATTTGGGGCATGACAGCTTTGAGAGTATCTACCGCCATCTTTTCAAAGATGGTTAGTTTTCCGCCGGTGATGGTTACCAGCCCGTCTTCTTCCAGCACCAGGTGCGCGCGGGATTCGGCGGAGGGGTTGTTGGCATCGCCCCGGACGATCGGACGCAAACCCGCAAAGGTAGAGATGATCGATTCCTCGCTTATTCCAGCGTCCGGGAAAATGGCGTTGACAGCTTCGAGCATGTAGGCAATTTCCTCGTTCGTGCAAAATGGCTCCTGGCTGAGCGGGAAGGGATGATCCAGGTCAGTCGTGCCAAAAACGACGCGCCCTTCCCAGGGAATCGCAAACATCGCACGCTTGTCTTTCGGGTGCATCAGGGTCACAGCGTATGGGATGGGCAGGGTTTCAAAATTGACCACCAGGTGTGATCCCCGCAGCGGACGCACCCTGCCCTGCCGACCAAGCTGCCCGCGCAGTTCGTCAGTCCAGGGTCCGGTCGCATTGATGACAGCCTTGGCTTTCAATTCGCGTGTTCCTAACTGCGCCTTTGAGTGATCTTCCACGGCCACTCCGCAGACTCGCCCATCCTGTGTCTTGAGCAGTCGCACCACCCTGGCGTAATTCAAGGCTGTGCCGCCCTGCTCTTGAGCCTCCTGGGCAAGGCGCAGGACCATGCGGCTGTCATCCAGAAGGGCGTCATGATAGAGAAACGCACCACCCATAGTCTTGGGTCTGAGCATTGGGATGGTCTTGTTAAGTTGGTCCAGGTTGAGATGCTTGTGATTCCACTTTGGAGCCATGAGATCGTAAATGATGACACCAGTATGGAACATGCGTTTCTGCCGGGCATCAGAGCCATAAGGCATGATGAAGCCAAGCGGTGTCACCAGGTTTGGTGCTTGTTTCAGCAGCAATTCACGCTGGCGGACAGACTCGAAAGTGACATCGTATTGCCCGCTGCGCAAATATCTGAAGCCGCCATGCACCAATTTGGATGATTTAGAGGAAGTCCCGCTTGAGAAATCCGCCGCTTCAAGCAGAAGTGTTTTTAATCCACCGCTGACGGCGCGTTTGAAGATACCAGCACCGGTGATGCCTCCGCCAATAATGATGAGATCCCAATTCTGCTCAAGATGTGACCAAATTTGCTGCCGTGATTGAGGTTGACCCATTACACCCTCTTTTGTGATTGGATTTCTTGCCAAAATACGATGCTGTCCTGCATAACTTTTTCAGTTCGTTTGGCTGCGCTTTCCGAATCTTTATGCCGGGCATCTTCGAGCAGTCCCTGGTAATAATCGCGGGAATATCTGCGGGCTTCAGAATTGGCAAAGTATTGCAAACCAGCCTGGTAGGAGAGCTGACGGAAGCCATTGTAGATCAGGGCGAAGATTGGATTACCTGAAAGTAATGTAAGCAGGTGATGCAGTTCCTGGTCTGCCTGGGCGTACGCATTGGGTGTGTCGGGTAAGTCAAGGTAGGTTTCAAGCAGTTTGACGAGCTCCTCGCTTACAAGGCTAAATGCCAGGCGGGTATACGCCGGAGCAAGCGCGGCGCGAACTTCGAGAAGATGTGGAACGAAATTTTGGGTAAGAACACCGGGCTGCTGTGAAAGGGCATTGAGCATCACCAGATTGCCTTCTTTCCAGAAATCGCTGACGATGGTGGATTTTCCCTGGCGAATTTGGATCCAACCATCGCGAGCCAGGCGCTGTAAGGCTTCGCGCAGGGTAGGCCTGGTGATGCCGAGAGCTTGCGCCAGCTCACGTTCGGGAGGTAACGATCCTCCAATCGGAAAACTGCCGTCCAAAATTGCGGTAAGCAGCTGTTTTTCAGCCAGATCAGTTGGTTTTTGGGGAATTATCCAAACAGGTTGCGTTGACAAGCACACCTCCATTGGTGAGTGGTTAGAGGTCTTACCAGTTCAATGAATTTTATAACCATTCCCGGTATTTGTAAAGAAAAATATCCACTTTCTTTTGAAAATGGACGCAGGAGGCGTAAAACGTAGGTCAGGTTGCGCGGCCTGCCCCATGCTTTTTTGGCCGGGTTCAACCTGACGCCGGATGCCTGGCTTTGGTGAGGGTTTCATTTTTCAGCACTTGTGATGTCAGGTTCAACTGAAGAACCTGACCTACGCATAATATGCGTGGCAGTCTGCAATTGCGTTTATCCTTTTCCTTTGTTGAGTTCACCGGTAGGGGCGAATTCCATATGCCTAGTCATAAGTCAGGTTGTGTAGCATGCCCCGTGTTTTTTTGGCAAGGCTCAACCTGACATCAGAAGCCTAATTTTTTTGAGGACTCTATTTACCAGCATTCGCGACTTGGAGTCTTTGTAGGCTGGAATGAGCCCGCGAAGATTAATTATCAGCATGTGATTATTGGCGGGCTCACTCCGACGATGTTGAATCTATTGGCGGAGACCTTGTAGGGTAGCTTGGCGTCAAAGTATCTCGCCCTCCCTTGAGATCAAAATAGCCAACCCACCAAAAACAGGAATCTTCCTTAAGCACAGTGTTGATGAATCGATTTGCTTGTGCAGCGGTGGGTTGGCTATAAAGAGGTGTGCTCCTGTGAATAATTTGTGACGCCAACCCACCCTACCCGCTTCGCTCATAATCGTAACGATAAAGAAATGAATACAGTATTTACGAGGTACAACTTTATTCGGCGGAGTGCGCAAATGAGGCGCATTCCGCCCTATCAAGGCGGTGGAGCAAGTCTTGAAAAAATTGATTCTCTGTCCATCCGCCAGTGACTGGTAAAATTAGGCTATTCAAGGAGAGAGTATGAGCGTCAAACATATCCAGGATATCCCCACCGAACCCGTTCCAAACGCAACCGGTGTAACTAAAGCCGTCTTGATCCCAGCTGAAGAAGCGCCTAATTTCGCCATGCGCAAATTCAGCATCCAGCCAGGCGGGAGCATGCCGCTGCATACGAACAAAGTCGAACATGAGCAGTACGTGCTGCGCGGCAAAGCCAGTGTGCGCCTCGGCGAGGAAATTATCGAGGTAAGCGCGGGCAATATCGTCTTCATCCCTGCTGAGCTGCCCCATTATTACATCAACATCACGGATGAACCCTTCGAGTTCCTCTGCCTGGTGCCCAACAAGGAAGACACAACTACCCTGCTCTGATCGCTCTCATTTGCAAGGAGATGAAAAAATGCCCCGTCCTTCTTCCCCAATCGCTACTGATCATGTCATCCTGGCGTTGCTCGACGAAAAACCCATGCAC
This sequence comes from Anaerolineaceae bacterium, assembly GCA_036825115.1. Taxonomy (GTDB): domain Bacteria; phylum Chloroflexota; class Anaerolineae; order Anaerolineales; family Anaerolineaceae; genus Mesolinea. Next base: position 20,926 of record DAISYV010000003.1, read on the forward strand.
GGCTATGAGATCCACCAGCGAATCGCCTCCATGCCTGGCATTATCAAAATCTGGAGCATCAAACAGGGTTTGCTCTACGCCAAACTGGAAAAACTGAAGGTAGCTGGCCTGCTTGAGGACGCTCCGGATCACCCCGAAGCCAATCCATCGCGACACTACTTCAGGCTTACTCCTGCCGGCAGAGAGGCGCTCAATGCCTGGGTTGACTCGCCAGTCACCAGGGCACGTGATATTCGCCAGGAATTTTTAGCTAAATTAATCGTCGCCCACAAGTATTCGCTAGAACGCGCGCTCACTCTTCTGAATGCTCAGCGTGAGATTATTCAGCACTGGCATTCCAGCCTGTCTGAGCAGACAGCTCCGCAGAAAGCAGCGGAAATGGACGACTGGATCGTCCATTCGTACCGCCTTTTTCGGGATGAAGCCAGCTTGCGCTGGCTGGATGATCTGGAAGGGTGGCTGATTAAGCTCGGCTAAAAGTTTTTTTTGCCCTGATCAAAACATTCCCCTTGTAATCTTTCGAATAAAGGCTATTGAAGGTTGCAACAAATGCTTTCGAGATTTCTGTTTCCACCCAATTCGGGCATTTGTTGTAGAATGGAAGCCGACTCTTAAACGGAAAGCTGCTATCTTATGACCTCAACTGAAAACACGCAAACACCGCAAACCCACGCCGACACCCCGGTCGCCTGGATCATCCGCCTCGTCAAAGGCATCCTCGCAGGCATCGGTGCTATCACGCCAGGTCTTTCCGGCGGGGTGCTGATGGTGGTGTTTGGGATCTACGAACCGCTCGTACGCTGGCTGGCGGACATCCGCAAGAAGTTCCTGCCCAACCTGCGCTACTTCCTGCCGGTTGGCATTGGCGGGGTGATCGGCGTGATCGCATTTTCTGCGGTGATTGCTTACGCCTTCGATAATTTTGCCGCTCAGTTCACCTGGCTCTTTATCGGTTTTATCAGCGGCACTATCCCCTCTTTGCTCAAAACAGCCGGCGAACAAGGCCGGAAAAACTGGCATTGGCTGCTGCTTGCTCTGTTTGCCGTGGGGATCTACCTCTTCATGACCTGGATGGAAACCGTTCGCTCCGTCACGATGGCACCCAGTTTCTGGGGATGGGTGCTGAGCGGCGCGCTGACCGGGCTGGGGTTGGTCGTACCGGGCATGAGCCCCTCGAACTTCCTGCTATACCTTGGTCTCTACGAACCGATGGCAAACGGCATTAAAAGCCTCGACCTGGGTGTGATCCTGCCGCTCATCCTGGGGGTCGTGCTGGTGATCTTCCTCTTCGCGCGGCTGGTGAGCTGGCTCTTCCGCAAACACCACGCCCTGATGTATCACATCATTATCGGCATCGTGATCGGCTCCACCGCCGCCATCATTCCATCCGGTGTAAGCGGCATTGGCGTCATCCTGACCTGCGCATTGCTCTTTTTGGTTGGCGCTGGAGCCTCTTACGCGCTGGCGAAAATGGACGAAAAACACCCGCACGAGTCGCTGTTTTAGTCTTGAGGATAATAAAAATTAATCAGGCCTGAATCCGCAGTCGAAGGATTCGGTCAGTCCTTTGCCAAAACGGAAGATGTGCTCCACCTGCGCCTTGCCATCCGCATGCTGACACGCGATCGCCAGGTTATCCAGGGTAAAGCGCCAGTTCAGATTTTGTTGCTGGAGGTGGGCAGTTACTTCATCCAACATCTCCCAGCTGGTATCTTCCATCGCCAAAGTGATGTGGGGGTGCCAGCTTTCGGGGGAGTATAGCGGAGAAGGGTCAAGAGTGAGGGGGAAAAGCTGCTGCCAGATCGCTGTATGTAATTCAAGCAACCCCGGTGATTTGCTGACTTCGATGAATAGCACCGGTGATTTTCCGGCAAAGTGATTCAAGCCCTGGGTGCATATTTCGAAGGGCTCCAGCCTCAAGGTGAGGTCATGCAGACAAGCAATGACATCTTCTTGCTGGTAACCCTCACCCAACTGCCAGGTGAAATGTGGGATGGGGGTGACGCGGACATAATTTAATCCGAAGTGGTCTTCAAGTGAATCCCAGATTTGCTCAACCTGGGTGTTGCATGGCTCTGGCAACAGTGAGATAACTGCCTGCATACTTCCTCCTGAGCACCATTTTATCATTGGAGTTTCTGTATTTCCCGGATGAATATACAACACGGATTATGGCTGTCTCGGAATGCTATAATCTTTTGAAAAGACTTAAGGATTCAGGTAATTCTATTATGGAAAAAATCAAAACTAAATATACCCCGGAAAAATACACCCTCGAAAACGAGCGAGCCATCGTAGGGATTGGCTCCAAACCCGGGGAGTTTTACCCCTATGACCTGCTGCTGGGAGCTCTGAGCGCTTGTTTTTACTACACGCTCTATGAAATCCTGGAAAAAAGAAAAATGGATATCCCGACCATAGAGATCATTGTAACTGGTGACAAGCGCACAGAATTACCCACAACGCTCGAATGGGTCAACCTGGAAGTTATCGTCACAGGCGACGTGAATGAAAATCAATTCCTACGCTACGTAGACCTGGCTGGAAAGTATTGTTCAATCCATGTAACCATCAGCAAGGTGGCAAAAATGAGCCATGAGGTGAAATTCAACCCCCTGAAGTGAGCAATTTCCTGGATCTGTGGGTAGATCTAAGATAGAACTCTCGTTTCTTGATGTGCTCACACTGGGGAATCAAAAAATGGCTTGTTGTTTGTCTCGCAAGTAATTGTCAGAATCTTTATCACAAAAGAAGAAGCTTAAAGGCAAACCAAATGGCCGACAACACAAAACCACTCAAGATCATCCCCGCATTGACGGATTGGGAATATGCCGAAAATTATCGCGGGTTGTTTTCCAGCATGTCGGAGGGTCTTGGGCTGCACGAGCTGATCTATGATTCGGATGGCAAGGCTATCGACTACTTGTTTTTGGATGTCAATCCGGCTTTTGAAAGGTTAACCGGACTCTCAAAGCAGGAAGTCGTCGGCAAGACACATAACGAGTGTTTACCCCAGGATAACCCCATTTGGCTGGAGCGGTTTAGCGAGGTGGTGCGCAGTGGGATCCCGGAAAAATTCGAAGCGCATTCAGCCCTGGATCGCTATTACCAGGTGTTTGCCTACAAGTACGCGGAACACAAATTTGGTGTGATCTTTTCCGATGTCACCGAAGACAAACTTGCGGCAGCGCACCAGGCATGGCTGGCATCTTTCCCGGAGAATAATCCCCAACCTGTGATCGAGATTGACGCAGATGGTCAGATAATCTATCAAAACGATCCGGCTCAAGAGTTTTGTTCCATTTTGGGGAAAACAGACTGTTCCAATTCGTTATTGAAGGATATCAACCCTTATCTTGCTGATCTTATAAATGGATGTGATCAGCGTAAGAATCGTGACATCCAGATTGGGGACAACTGGTTCAGGCAAACCCTGCTTTACCTGCCGGAAATCCAACACTTGCGGATTTATACTATTGATATAACCGACCAGGTGGACGCGAAACAAGCCCTGGAGCTGATCAATACCCAGCTCGAAGAACTTGTCTCTGCCCGGACTGATGAACTGAAAATCGCCAATCGCATCGCTCAACAAAATATTGAGCAGAGGTTGGCCTCAGAGCAAGCTTCCGCGGCAAGAGAACGGCAACAATTTGAAACCCTGGTTGATTTAATCCCCGCTTACCTCGTGCTTCTATCCCCAGATAGAGATATCGTCAGAACCAACCGCTACTTCCGTGAACAATTTGGCGATCCGGTTGGGTTGAAATGCTATCAATGTTTATTCAATCGCGATACGCCCTGCGAAAACTGTGAGTCTTTCAAACCATTTGATAACCAGGAATCTCATCAATGGGAATGGGAAGGTCCGGATGGCAGGATCTATGATGTCCACGACTTTCTTTATGAGCTGGATGACACGCCCATGATCCTTGAAGTGGGTATTGACATCACCAAGATAAAACAAGCACAAAAGAACCTCGTTCGGATGAATCGATACAATCGTGGGCTGATCGAAATCAACATGGACGCATTGATGACTGTGAAACGATCCGGCGAGATCTCAGACGTAAATGAGACCGCGATTACAGTCACCAGCCTCACTCGTAATGAGTTGATCGGCACAAAATTTCTGGATTTGTTCACCGACAAAGAGAAAGCCTTAAAGGGATTCGATATCGTATTTAAAGAAGGCAGTATCCGCGACTTTGAGTTGGAACTAATAAATCGCTTAGGTCAAATTACCCCGGTGACTTTTAATGCCATTGTCTTTAGGAATGAAGAGGGAGAATTCACTGAATTTTTTGCCAGCCTGCGAGATCAGACTGAATTCAAACGAAAAGAAGCAGAGTTGAAGAAGCTAAACCAGGACCTGGAAGAATTGATCGCTGAAGATTTGCTCATGCATGACCAACTGGTTCAGGCTGAAAAATTAGCAGCCTTGGGGCGCATGCTGGCATCGATCACGCATGAGATCAACAACCCGCTCCAGACGATCAAGAACAGCCTTTATCTGCTCCAGGTCGATACTGATCCCAACGATCAAAATTGGGAGTACCTCGAAATAGCCTCTGCAGAAACAAAACGCATATCCAATCTGGTCGCCGAACTGAGGGAAATCTACCGCCCGCCAACAATACCCGCGGGTACAGTTGTTAATTTAGTGAACGTTGTGAACGAAGTTCACGGTCTGATTCGCAATGAGCTTGACAAAGGAAATGTTGAATGGGTCGTAGACCCTGCAACAAGTGGTAGTTGGGACACAACCGGTAATAAAGACCAGATAAAACAGGTTCTTATCAATCTCTGTATCAATGCTATTGAAGCGATGCAGCCACAGGGAGGTCGATTGGAGCTGATATTCAGACCGGGATCGCCTGAAAGCAAGGAAATCGGAGTGCTGGTCAGAGATAGTGGCCCTGGTATTTCCACGGATTACCTGGACCGACTGTTTGAACCGTTTCAGACAACCAAGCAAAAAGGCGCTGGATTGGGGTTGGCTATCAGTTATGAGATCATACAAAGGCATAAAGGACGGCTGACAGCCCGCAACTATGAAGGTGGGGCTGAATTTGGCGTCTGGTTACCCGCGACCTCACAATAGATTGTTGTGGAAGGTGAAAAAGTGCAAAAGATATTAATCATTGATGACGAACCAGCTTTGCGGCAAACGCTCGGCGCAATCCTGAAAAGATCAGGCTATAACCCTGTTTTGGCAGGCACCGGACAAGAAGGGCTAAAAAAATTGGAAGGGGATTCTTTTTCGCTGATCTTCCTGGATATCAAGCTGCCGGATGTGATGGGAGTAGATTTACTTCCCAAGATTAGCCAAATTGATCCCGATCTCCCTGTTATCATCCTGACCGCGCATGCCACGCTGGACGCGGCTATCCAGGCAGTGCGAGGAGGTGCGCGTGATTTCCTCTTGAAACCGATCGACCCTAAGACCATCATTGAACGTGTCGGCCAGATTCTTGAAGAGAACAAGGAGCCGCAAAGACAGCGGGAGATTATTTCGCAGGTACAGAACCTGTTAGCTGAGTTGCATTCACCCGATGTCTCCAACCACCAAACTGATGTGTCCCAGCCCCAGGCAACAGACTCAGATGCGGCCAGATTTCTCAGTTGTGGAGTCATTAAGGCAGATTTGCACACGCAGCATATCGAAATTGAAGGAGAAGTTGTCCCTATACCGCCTTCTTCGTTTGGGTACCTGGTTACACTGATGCGCCATTCGCCAGAAGCAGTCTCGTTTGAAGCCCTGGTAAAAGAATCGCAGGGCTTTGATTGTTCAAGAAAAGAAGCCAGTGACATCACCCGCTGGCATATTCACAAAATTCGAAGGGCATTGGAACAAGATTCATCCGATCCCCAGCATCTCATTACTGTGCGGGATTTTGGCTATCGCCTGGTTGGTTAGCTAACAGTTAAGATCTCCTACCTCATGCAAGTGGCTTATGGTTATCGCTCTAAAGCTGCGCCGATCATTTCGAATGTGGTCTTCAATAGGAAAATTGGCTCAAAAGGTTTTAGTATTTTCACCCACAAATCCTCTTCATCAATGTATGGGATAGCCCCGCATTCAGGTCCTGACGAAATCAAGATAACGGGCAGCAGGGGATAGTCCCGCTTAATCCGAAAGAACAACGACAGCCCTCGATCATGGGTGTTTTTGATGTCCAGCACAACCAGATCGAACAAACAATCCTCCAGAAGATCCAGAGCTTTGTTACTAATTGCGGTGCTGACAACCTGATAGCCTTCGTGTCTGAATATTTGGACAAGTGTTTGGCTTAGGGGTTTGTCTTCTTCGATAATAAGGGTGCTCAGTTGGTTATCCATGAGTTACTCCACTGATTCCATATTACCTAAAAGATCAGTTGACGACGTTGGAAAAGATTGGCGATTGTTGTTCTGCTGGGATTAAGACCTGGTGAATGTCTGGAGGAAAATGCGCTGACAGAAATTGTTCAGGCTACTTATCGAAGCTCTGATGGATACGGAAATCACTAGTGTCCAAAAAACAATTACAAAGCTGGATTGGATGATTATTGGCAAGAATTTGCAGATATTTAGGGGGAACAGCGACAAATCCACAAAATTAGCCCCCTTCCTGACCAGTTTGGTTACTTTGTAAATGATTACAAATCTAGTCAAAACAACCCTAACAGTACAAGGGATGACATTCCTTATACTCAGATCCACAAGGAGATCTGTTATGCAGAGAATGTTATCGGTCAAAATTTCTGGGAATACGGACAATTTTTCGAAGGTCAGATTTTGGCTTACATACACCTGTGTGAATGCAAAGAATTTAAAACAAAATCCACCAACCATCTTTTTGAATAGTAAGAATCGTTTTTCACTTTAATTCTTAATCACCACAATCAATAAAGGAGAATACCATGTCGAAGTACAAACTACTCAGCACAACAGTCCTGATACTGTTGCTCATCTCCCTGGTCACAGGGAACTTCCCGATCAATGTTGAGGCGGCACCGGAAAAGCTTCCGGCCTCGCCGGTTGATGAAAGTGTCGTACCTCATTATTTTGGGCCTTATCCAAACTGGGGCTTGAGCGCTCTGACCAATCCCGACGCGACCGTCACTATTATCGGTGATGGAAGCGGCGCCACAGCAACGGCGCAAATTGGCACAGGTGGAGCGATTACCGGCATTACCATCACCAATCCTGGCAGCAACTATACAACCGCAAGCGTGGAAATCACTGGCGCGGGAGCAGGCGCGGCTGCCACGGCAGTAGTGACCTCTTCACAGACCGTTGTTGCCGTTAATGTCACCAATGCGGGCATGGATTACGTGCAGCCTGCCGTGACAATTACCGGCGGCGGGGCCACCACCCAAGCGACTGCCACAGCTTATGGCGGCGTTGACAGCGTGACATTAAGCTACGGCGGCAGCGGTTACACCCTGCCGACAGTAGATTTTGATTATCCTGACGGTGTAGACGGCGTTCAAGCTAAAGGACACGTCACCTGGGATACAGTTACCGGTGTGATCACCGGCGTGGTCATCGACAATCCCGGATCCGGCTATTCGCGCGCTCCTAACGTGGTGATCCACGATGGCACCGCGTTAAATCCGCTAAACCGCCGGCAGTTCAACGCAGCTCAGGCGGCCAAGGAGGAAGGCATTTTGAATCCCCAGGAAAGTCAGCTTCAAGCCCTGCCTCGTGTGAACGTCCTGGACGATGCGATCGTGACCTCCACCATCAATGTGCAATCTGTCGTAGTCAACACTTATGGAGCCGGCTACACCAGCGTTCCCACCGTCAACATCACCGATACCCTGGGCGGTGGCACGATGGCGACGGCTGAAGCCGTGATTGACGTCGGAGCTGTGACTGCCATCAACCTGACCAGCCCTGGCTCCGGTTACGTAACTGGGACGGGTATCAAGAAATTCCAAAACGAACTACCTCTGCTCTGTGATCCTTCTGTCGCCGGCAGTTGTGCGGCAGCTTCGAACAATCTCGGTCAGTACCTCCCCCTGGGTGTTCCTGACACAACCACCTTCCCGGGTGCTGATTACTACGTGATCGCGCTCGTGCAGCATCGTGAGCAGATGAACTCCTCTCTGCCTGCACAGGGAACGCTTCTGCGGGAATATGTCCAGCTTGAGACTGCCACGAATGCCTCCTGGAGTGAGAGCGTGCCATTGGTAAACCACCTGCTCGACGGAACCACCACCCCAGCTTTGATGCCGGATGGTTCCCAGGCAATAGGAATTGGCGAGCCCCACTATCTTGGTCCGATCATCCAGGCGAATAAAGACCGTCCGGTGCGGATCGTTTTCTATAATCTCTTACCAACCGGAGTAGATGGCGACCTCTTCCTGCCGGTTGACACCACCTTCATGGGCTCTGGCATGGGTCCGATGGAAATGATGGAACCAGTCGATGAAGGTTCTGTGCTTGATGAGGTTCGCAACCCAATGTGTGGTGAAGCTGACCGCAGCATGATGGACCGCATGATGTGTTTTGCGGAAAACCGGGCGACTCTGCACCTCCACGGCGGCATTACACCCTGGATCTCAGACGGAACCCCCCATCAGTGGATAACGCCCGCAAATGAAATGACCAGCTGGCCTGAAGGTGTTGCTGTTCGACAGGTGCCCGACATGGTTGGGCTGGAAGCTCCCGCAGGTGTGCCTGACTGTTCTGCTCCCGATGACGGCTGTATGACCTTCTACTATACCAACCAGCAAAGCTCCCGCTTCATGTTCTATCATGATCACGCCTGGGGCATCACCCGCCTGAATGTTTACGCAGGTGAAGCTGCCGGTTACATCATCCGTGATGAGACCGAACAGGCTCTGATCGATAGCGGCTTGCTCCCAAGCGGGCAGTTTGAAATTCCACTGGTTGTGCAGGACAAAACCTTCGTTTCTTCCCCTGAACAAATGGCCGAGCTCGACCCTACCTGGGATTACAGCCGTTGGGGTGCTGAGGGCGACCTCTGGTATGAGCATGTCTACATGCCCGCGGAAAATCCGGCTGATCCTTCAGGCATGAGTTCTTACGGACGCTGGTTCTACGGTCCGTGGTTCTGGCCTCCTGCTGATCCCAAGTATCCACCGATTGCCAACCCTTATTTTGGCTTGGACCCGGAAGGTTTTGATGGCATCAGGCACACCGCGGACGACTGGGGCATCCCCCTGGTAAGCCCCTGTGACCTCGAAGACCCAACCACCTGGCAGTACGATACCGACCCCTTCTGCGAGCCGCCGTTCATCCCCGGCACGCCGAATAATTCCGCCGGCATGGAAGAGTTCAACGATACGCCAGTGGTAAATGGTACTGCCTATCCAACGACCACCGTTGAACCAACTGCTTACCGTTTCCGCATTCTTAATGCTGCCAATGACCGCTTCTTCAACCTGCAGTGGTATGTGGCTGACCCAACCCAAATTGGTGACCCCGCGATTGGTGCGACCGAAGTCGCACTGAATCCTGCAGAAGTTGCCGCAGCACAATTAGACCCCAATGTATTCCCCACGCCTGACCTTTCCCTGAGCCCTGCTGGTCCGGATTGGATCCAGATCGGAACTGAAGGCGGATTTTTGCCACAACCGGTTGAAATCCCCGCTCAGCATATCACCTGGATCACCGACCCCACCCGCTTTGATGTTGGGCTTGTGGATCAGCACTCACTTCTGATGGGTCCGGCTGAACGCGCTGACGTGATCGTGGACTTCTCGGCTTATGCCGGTCAGACTTTGATCCTTTACAACGATGCACCCGCGGCATTCCCGGCTCGCATTTCCACTTATGACTACTACACCGGAATGCCCGACATGTATCCCAATGCTCCTGCAGCAGTGTTGCCAGGTTTTGGACCCAATACCCGCACAATTATGCAGATAAAGGTGCTCCCGAATACACCTGCTCCAACATACGACTTCAACGCCCTGCGTTCCGCCTTCCTGCACAAAGCAGATGGCTCGGGTGTATTTGAATCAGGGCAACATCCAGTAATCGTCGGACAGGCAGCCTACAACGCCTCCTATGGCACCGACTTCACCTCAGCTGGCTGGTGTAATGGACCGATCAATCCGAGCCCTGAATGTGACGGCTTCGCCCGCATTTCTGACCAGGGTGGTGACATCTTCAAGTTTGACACCCTCCTCGGAAACCAGCTCGGTGTTAAGATCGAACCCAAGTCTATCCAGGACGAGATGAATGAATCAAATTTTGAACCCTTTGGGCGTATGCAGGGCAACCTTGGTCTTGAAACGGTTCCGGCAACCCCAGGACTCCAAAACCTGGTTTTGTATCCATTCGTCAACCCGCCAACAGAGATGTTCGACGGCACCAACCTGCCTACCACGGCAAACGTGACGCCTATCGCGGTTGGAGATGACGGCACCCAAATATGGAAAATCACGCACAATGGCGTCGATTCACACCCAATTCACTTCCACCTCTATGACGTCCAATTGTTGAACCGGGTCACCTGGGACAACATAATCAAACCACCGGAGGGTAACGAACTTGGTTGGAAAGATACGGTACGTGTGCACCCGCTGGAAGACACGTACTTCGCGATCCGACCGATCATACCTATCTTCCCATTTGAAATCCCCAACTCCATCCGTCCATTGGACCCGATGATGCCATTGGGAAACACAACCATGTTCAATCCAACGGATCCAAATGGTAATCCCGTCGATCCGATTGTGAACAGCCTGGTCAACTTTGGCTGGGAATATATGTATCACTGTCATATCCTGTCTCACGAAGAGATGGACATGATGCGTCCTAATGTTGTGGCAATGCCGCCAATTGCGCCAGATGGTTTGACGCACACGATCAACGGGAATTCTCTTACGCTTGAGTGGCAGGATAACTCAATTACGGAAACAGAGTTTGAAATCCTGGCGACAAACGACGGATTCAACTGGATCAGCCTGGGTAACATTCCCTCACCATTGGATCAGCCCAACACCCACGGCGCACGCAGCTTTACCGACCTCAACTACAACGGGACGCGTGTGGCCTACCAGGTTGTGGCAAAAAATACCATCGGTTACCTGCACACAACGCCGCAAAATCTGAACTTCACCTACACGACCGATTTCCCGTCGCTCACGGCGCAATCCACGTCGGCACAATACTTCCTGACCGGTCCGATGCTTCAGCTATTCTTACCGCTGATGAATAAGTAAAGGACCACCGCTTAATCGGATTGCAGGTGCCAGTGACACTCACATGCTTGCTCTGCAGCCGTGATTTACAAGAAAGAGGCTTCCCCAGAATTAGGGGAAGCCTCGAATTATGTAAATCGAAGTGAGGATCTCTTTGAGGTTTCTTACTTCAGAATAATCGGCAGAGAAAACCCGAAGCCTGGTGTGACTTTCATCCCATACAGCACTGCCGTGCCGGTGAGGTTGGTGAAAGCTGGCTCAGCTTTGATATAGACGGTCTGGTTTTTCGGGACCATCAACCCCAGGCTGGTGTTGGTGTTCACTGCTGGGGCAGCCGCGCTGCTTAGGAGCGTGCTGCCATCGGCAGCATAGACCGATACGCGCACTGCCGCGCCAGCACCAATCGATCGGGCAGAAAACCAATAGCGGTCCTGATCGCCCGTTGAGAATTTGAACCAATCCGCGTCTCCCCAACCGCATATATTCCGCTGTTGTTCCGAGCCAAAGCTAATGAGCACCGCGGTGGCGGAACTGTCATCCTGTTCCGCGGAATCTTCCACACAGGTGGCAGGCGTGTTGACAGTGACTTCAGCGGCATCGCCTGCAGGCCAGGCTTCGGACTGACCGTTGTTGTCGAGCGCGCGCGTGCGAAAGCCATAACTTACACCCGGAACTCCAACAAACCAGGACGTCCTTACCCCCGGGGAATAGGTCATCTGGCGAGCCTCAGACCAGACCTCCGTGTCACTGCGCCACTGAACCTGGAACGAGGAAATGCCCGCCCCCGATTCAGCCGCCGTCCAATTAAGCATGAATGCCGTCCCATCGTAAGTGGTGGGGGTCGTCATCTGGCTGACCGGAGGCGGACAGGCGTGATCCACCTGGATGGTGCGGCGGGATAGCAAACTGACCATGTTGCCCTCATGATCCCAAATTTTCAGGGCAACCTCAAGCGGTCCATTCAGCGGGCCAGCTTGGCATAAGTTGACATCCCAATCAAATACACCTGAAGCATTTGGATTACTGACCCGCGGCGCGATCTCGCGCCAGGTGCCACCAATCAGCCCCTGCAGCACCGCGGTCTTGACGCGCACATCATCCTGCGTGCTGGCGGTGACATCCATCAGTGGGTTGCTGCCTGGTGCGACTACGGCTCCAGGCAGAGGCCGCGTGAGCTGCCCGGTGGGAGGGTTTGCGCCGACATTCCCCGAGGTGAACCAGTCATTGCTTGGGTTCAACGGATCAGCTACGTTTCCGTTGCACTGGGTCGCGCCGTTATAAATTGGCAGGTTTGTAACCTCGTAGCAGGTGCGTGGAATGCCGTTGTTGATTGGGACGTCCGAAAAACGCACGTCTGCAGAATACCCCCAGGGATACCGATCCCCATCGGCATACCAGAAGGATGGGACGATCATGAAATGAACATGCTCAGAAGTGCTGTAGCCGGTGTCGTCCGTGTCGCCGATGTAGGCTCCCCGATTGAGGGTGACACCCGGTACCAGGTGGTTGGGGATTGTGCCGTAGGCCAGATGCAGGTAGATCTGATAGACCCCGCTTGTGCCATCAAAAAGGACGATGTAGTTGGTGCAGCCGGTGTTGCCGTCGGCGCAGTTGTCGCGTGAGGAGATCACCGTGCCCGTGTGGGCTGCAACCAGGGGGAAGTGACCGACGTCAGTGAAATCGTAAGCGTACTGGCAATACGCCTGGGCGCAGCTTGGATAGCCCAGGGGAGGGTAATTATGGAAGTGGAGCACCGAACCCTCGAGTTTGTGGGCAGTGCCAGCGACGTAGGGAAGGTAATAGCCCCAGATGGTTTGCAGGCTTTCGGCTGGAGCTTTTCCAGGAGCAGGTTGTAGCTCCGCGGGCAGGTATCCTTCCGGCAACTGACTGAGGGTTTGCTCCCAGCCCGGATCGCCCCTCAGCAGCACTTGCCAGCCATCGGTGGATAAGGTTGCCAGCGCCAGACCGGGTTCGGTCGCGAGGATCCGACCTCTGTAGTCGCGCAGCGCAAGCCAAAGGACAGCCGTCTTTCCATCCGGGGAGATGAAGCCCTCATCCAGCACCGGCTCGAATAAATTTAATATTGGATCATCGCGATTATCCAGCATGACTTGAGCATACCGTTCCTGGTACGCCGCCGACAATTCCTGCTTTTCAGCCTCGCTCGCGATTCTTGGCGGTGAAGGCGCGGCAGAAATGAACAAGACCATCGCAAATAAGCTTAGTACGCCCAATCCGATTGTTCGAAGGAAGTAGTGACTGAATTTATTGTGTGACCTAATAAAAGTGTGCATAAGGTCTACATTGCTAGTTCTATGTTAGAGAAAGTGCAAATTTATCTGGCAGAAAGCAAACCCGGTCAGAGTCAATTTGCCAGGTCGGTAAGTAAGTTGGGCGCCTAAAAGCCGTCATCAGACAATGATAATTTGATTTACATTCCGTTTGTATATCAAAATAACATAAAACATCGCTGTTAGCAAAGAAAAACAGAAGGATGTAAACATGACATCCTTCTGTCTATAAAATTAAGTTCAATCTTATTTAACAAATAGGCTTGAGCTAATCTATTTGCCTTAAGTCTCTATCTCAAAGTTGATCTTGCAAAGTTACCCCGATTGATCCTGTATCAGAAATCTCATCAAAATTCGCTGTTATGGTCACATCCCCTGTTACCGTCAACGGATGGGGGTTGTCTGTTCCATTGTAGTTGCCACTCCAATATGCGAAATACCATCCATCCTTTGGTGTAGCACTGATGCTAATCTCGGTGCCAGCCAGGTAAGTTCCTCCCCCTGACACATCACCAGCTCTATTTTTATTAACATAAAGCGTTACTGTGTAATAAGCAACAGGAATCGGCTCAAAGGAAGCGGTAAAACTAACATTTTCGGTTACAGTAAATGTACAAGACAATCCAGAACCCGCACATGTCCCACTCCATCCGGTAAATCTATAACCATCATTTGGACTGGCAGTGATTGTCACTGATGTATCATCCTCATACACTCCCCCACCTACTACTGACCCACCTTCCGCTGGCGAAGCACCGACTGATACCGTCCATAATTTTGGCTTTTCTTTGAAATTAGCTGTAACACTCAAATTACCGGTCATGGTGACTGAAACTGGATTGGTAGTACCGGAAGCAGCTCCACCCCATCCAGTGAATTCCCACCCATCGTTGGCTTTCGCTGTCACCGAAACCACTTCATTCGGCGAAAAAGGACCCGTTCTATCGGCTGTAACGCTGCCCCCATTACTTGGGTTGGCGATCAAGGTAAGAGTGTATTTTATTGGTGTGGGAGAGTTAGTGGGAGTCGGAGTGTATGTTGCAGTCGGTTCGTCAGTACGTCTCTCTTGTGTCCCTGTCAGCAAAATCGGGGTCGGGGTCAAAGTGGGAGTCGGAGTAGGGGTTGGTTCAGGCACGACGTTCGTGTCCATACACCGGTTACATTTAATGTTATAAGTCCAAAGTTCGTCATAAAGCGCGAACAAAATATCAACGGGCTGGTCAATCGTCCCGTTTACCGGGAAGTAACTCCGCCGCTGAACCGCAAAGGTCCTTTCGGACTCTTTAGCAAATTCCAGCGAGCAATCGTCTTTCAGACACCAGAGCTGCACTTCGTCTCCATCGAGGTGGAGAAGCATCGAACCGCCTGTGAGTTTGGCGATCGCATTCTGATGATTGGGGAGGGTAATTTGAGCAATTTCAGACCTGGACTCAAGCCTCAGGAAAACGGTTCCCTGGCGCAGTTCCATTTCCAGGATGTCTTGGTAGGTAAGTTTCGCGTCAGAATTGCCATAAAGAAAGACGCTGCTGTTCACCTGACCCTTGGCTCCCAATGAGAGCATCACGCCCACATCACCGAAGGTTTGGACATCGATTGCCGGGGTGGAATTATCCGCTGTGGTTCCAAGGGTGATCTCCTCGCTCCCATCCGCTTTGATCGGAGCCCAGGCGTCTGATCCTGAAACAGTCCATTTCGGGTTCTCTGGACCACCCGCGGGATAGGATTCATACCTGTCTTCCACCTTCGAACCCATCGAGGCAAACTTGAGTGTTCCTGCCGGGAGGGCGATCATCTGCGTAGGAGTTGGCGTCGCGGCAGAGGTCGAGCTGGGGCGGTATGTCTGGGTTAGCAATTCGTTGCCCGTATTGATGTTTGCTTTAATCAAAAGCGACCCAACTACAAGAGCCAAAACTGCAACCAGGCCGAGCCCAGCATAGATCAATTTCTGCCTGAGTGCTTTGCGCTCTTGTTTTCGGAGGACATTCTCGATCAACGCAGGCGAGGTATATTGAACGGTCAGCGCGGTAACGTTATCATCCACGTAGCGACCTTCAGCCAGGCCGGTCATCTTTACCACCGCGGCATTGGGCTGGGTTTCAGTCTGGAGGGCGTGGACGATCTCGTCCTCACGCACAAAACGTTCACCCTTGGTGTCCGACTTAATTAACCCATCCGAGCAAAGCAAAATGCTGTCACCCAATTTGAGTGGCAGACCCTGGATCCCGATCTTGGCTGCTTTCTGGCGGTCCTTGTCCTTTACATATAAACCAATATCAGCAAAAACTTCCTTGCGAATGCCAATCGCGTTCACCAGCACATCCGCGTTGGGCGCATTTGGATCGGTGCCTTTGATGTTGGAATAGGAATGGTCGAGGGTAAGCTGCATCACCTTGCCGGATTCCTGGATCCAATAGGCGCGACTGTCACCGACATTACCAACATAAAAGCGATCTTTGTAAAAAACGCCAACAACCAGGGTGGTGGAGGCGTCCACATTGCGGGTGATTACATCTTTGTAAACAACGTGATTGGCATACTTGATGGCATTCGTGATTAACAGCGCGATATCTGTTTCATCGCTGTTGGTCATGTAGGAGACCACGGAATCGATTGAAAGCTGGGCAGCCAGCCCGCCATTATCAGCACTGCCAACACCATCAGCCACAATCGCGACCAGCAACTCAAGCCCGCCAGCAGTCTGAAGTTCGGTTACTTTTCCACGATCCTCGTACTGACGACGCGTATCACCAACAACACTGCTGAGCCCCGTCAGGAATTTGCCTTGTTTTAGTGTAGTTGTTTGTGCCATGTATAATACCAATCACTTTCCTAAGTTACACCCGTGGTGGACGATATTTCTGTTCGAGCAGATCGATGATCCTGCGCATTGTCGGTCTTTTTTCAGGGTCTGGTTTTAAAATCGCCCTGATGAAATCCGCAATATCATTTGGCAGGTTTGGGTTTTCCTTGATGTACTTTTCGTCAAAACTCCGACCGATCAAGGTGGTTCGAATGTCCTTGGCAGTTCCGCGAAAAGGCAGACTGCCAGTAAAAAGTTCATAAACGAGCAATCCAAAACTCCAGATGTCCTGGGGTTCTGGCTTAAGTGAAAATTCTTCTGGAATCAAGCCGGAAGCCTTCATGACCCTTTCCGGGCTGGCATATTCAAGCGTATAGCTGGCCTCGATCAAAGACAAGGCGCTCTTGCCGTCGCTGGCCAAAGCGAAATCAATCAGGACCGGCTGGGGAACAATCGTTGGCGTGGGTGCTGCTCTGAATAAGATGTTGTCGGGCTTGATATCCCGATGACCATAACCCTTGCTGTGGATGAAAGCCAGGGTAGTGGCAAGTTGATAAAGAAACTCGATTTTCCAGTCAAAGGAATACTTAACGACTTTGTCCATCCACTCTGTGAGTGTTTTTCCAGGTAAGTATTCCATCATGAAAAAGCTTGGCTCGTTTTCCACGCCTGTCGCGCGCAGAACATACTGCGCTTTGTTGAGATGGATGATCGGATAAAGCCTCAGGATCCCCGGATGCCGCCAATCGGGTCGGCACAAAAGGGAAGCTTCGTGGCGCAGCAGCACATCCTCATCCACCACATTCCTGCCATCACTATGCGCGAACTTGACTGCCGCTTTCAAATCCGGTCTGTTGATGGGGCGCGCGAGGTAGACGGAAGCTGTTCCACCACGCGAGGAAAGTGGTCCCTCAATGACAAAGGAATTGTTAAGCGTTAGCCCAGACTTAATGTTCACTTATTTCTCCCTCAGGTCTTCGAAGAGGGAATCAAAATCATCAGGTTCATTCACCGGCCCAAACACGTCATTGTCAACCACCGTCTGAGTCACATTGCCTCGATTAGGAGAGCCTTGATCTGGATCATCCACAACCAACACCTGGGTCTTTCGGTAACCGTCGGGGTCAGGAACAGCTTTTTCAGGTTTAAATTCCATCTCTTCCGCAAAGTCAAACTTCTCGGAGGTTTCGACTTCAACAAAACGGAAGAGTGCGGAGCCAAGATCCTGGTAACCCAGTTCCACGAGCTGTCCGCCCTTGATTGGTACTTCTTCGTGCATGTTGATGCGCTGTTCATTCACAAAGACCGGGCTGCCGCTGGCAGAGACTGCAATGATCTTCCAACCGTCGCGCTTCTTTACCAGGTGGGCGTGTTCCCCGCTGACAGAGCACTCAGAATTCAGGCTATAGAAAGTGTAGTCCGAAATATTTGGATCCCTTCCAAGCTTAATGCTCTCCGTGAAGATGGATTTTACTTCAACAGTAGGACGTAAGATTTCCAGTTTGGCAATCGGGTTTTTCCTTCGCCCTGTGCCGCCAACAATGGTTTTCCGTACGTTCTCAATTGCCATTCCGATTTTGCCGCTGGCAGAAAACGCCTGCTTGATCTTTTTTCTGAAGATGATGATCAAGGCAATCGCCAGGGCTATCAGACCTGCCAGTCCATAGACCAGATACTGGGTAATTTGCAGATTCTTTTTGATTTCCTGGGTTGTTTGTTTGGCAACGGTTTCTGGAATGACATTCTTCAAATTGAAGTTGACCGGTGTAGTGATTGTTTTTACGCCCAATTCGTCGGTAATTTCGACCCTGATGCTCAAGGGATTATCGCCTTCTGAGGTGAGATCTTTGATATCCCAATCAGCGTGATAAGCGGTTTGATTCAGCTCTGTTCCAGCAAAATCCCGGATAGGCACTTCTCTGGTCGAAGTAATTCCAACGACCCGGATCTGGCTAAGGAGTCTTTTTATCCCGTCAGGCCAATCAACCGTGAAATCGATTGGAACAATGTCTTTGTCATAAGTAAAGATTGGATCAACAAAGGTTTCAGCTGTGCGGATAATATTAGCGCCCACGAGTGGTGCTTGCAGGGTCACAGTTGCTGGCTGGAGATCAATCGTATACCTGCTTTTCTGAGTGTCCGATGTTGAAGTCACGCCATTGAGGAGAACGGAAAGGTTTCTGGTCCCGGAAGCTCCACTGGTGGTGCGGTAGGAAAGTGTGTAGGTTCCCCTGAGGTTACGGAGCTTTGAAAAGAGACCATTATCCAGATCGCTTGAGCCAGCCCCAATTGTGGCTTCACTTCTGGTAATACTTCCGCCCGTGCCATCAGCCATCTCGCTGAAAAAGCTAAAAGCCTTAGCTTCATCAGAGGTCTGCACAACGTGGATTTGAGTGCCAATCTCAGTCGCCGTGGTGACTAACAAGTTGACCATTTCCTCGTTAGTGTACGAAAAGCTAATGTTTCCACTAATAACCACAACCGCGCTTGGCTGAGCGCAACCATTACCGCTGGCACGGATATCGTCCAAAGCCTTTTGAACACCAATTAATGGGGTGGTGTCGTAATTCAACCGGCTGGAGAGGTCGCTCAACGGGGCTTTTACAGCGCTGAATGTCGTGGATTTGTCGAGGATAACGTTGGAGCCCTGGTCATCCGCCTTGATGATGGTAATTTGATCAAGCCCATCCACGCCAAACTGATCAATAAACCGGTTTATCACACCCTGAACCGTGCCAAGGTCAGTATACTTACCACGGTCAAAAACGAAATAGAGGTTGAGACCTGCCCCCTTCTCGTTGAAAACCAGGCGATCAACCTGGTATTGGTCACTCTCTTCCCGGACTGAAAAACTCGCCTGGGGAATGCCATTGACCGGGTTCATGTCGGCATCAAGCGCCCGAACAGTTAACTGAACATCGGGAAACTGAGAAATATCAGGCTCGCCAATCACACAAACGGAATTGCCTGAAGTTTGAGAGGCAACCTGTGTTGGTTGAACTCCGGGAAATGGAATAAAGACAAAAATCAGTAAAACAGCCAGGACACTCAGTATCTTTTTCATTCCTCACCTTTCTTGCGCAGAAAACCCCAATAATAACTGCCTGGACTTCTGCTTTTATAACAATTGGTCCTCTGTGAGTTGTTCTGCAAGTGGTATCTGGGTTTTTTATTACCAATTCGCATTCCCACTTTCCCTTCCAATGAACAAAACCCATCAGGTTACAGCAATAAACTTATGCGATTATATCCCAACCTTCGCAATTTTAGGAAACATTCTAATCAGAAAATCATAATTCATAAGCAAGCATCACCTTTGAACAAAGATGAGCTTTACTCCTCGCTTTTCGGAGCCGAAATACAGCACATCCTTCGGCCGCAAAGGAACTTCCTGATTAAATACCTGCCTGCCATTAATAAATGTTCCGTTTTTGCTTCCAATATCTTTGATCCAGTACTGTCCTCCCCTGAAATTGATGGCGGCATGATTACGGGAGACGACTGAATTCAGATCCAATGGACTGAGGTCAATATCCTGATCAACAGCTTGGCTGGACCTCCCAATCGTATTCTTTTTGTAAAGCTGAAACTTGATATTTCCTGGTCCCAACAAGTAGGCTAATTTTTGATTATTTGCCGCCTGGGGAACCAAGCGCAAAAACGAGCCGTTGATGAGTTTGGCTTGCGACAACGTTCGGGAACTGCGAATTAGCATGTCTCCTGAATTTTCAACCAGGTAAAGGTCCAGGGGTTGATT
>DAISYV010000003.1:41038-42804 GCA_036825115.1 Anaerolineaceae bacterium
TCTTTTCGCTGTTGAAGCGTCATGCGTAAGTTGAAATACGTCAAGTCGTTGTCGTCCGATGAGAGGTAGAAACCAGTTTGATTCTGCTGACTAACTTTGAGCAACGGCGAAAGGTAAGCCGCGCCACCTTTCAGATTAGCAGCCAAATCAGCGATAACCACCAGGAAGTTGCGGTTAGAGATACGAGAGAGTTGATCACCAAGCTGATCCAAAGTTGCGATCATGGCAGCGTTATTGCTGGAATAAGGCGAACCGACATCATCAATTAGCAGCAGGTTAGCCTTCTCGGGTTCATCCTGGATTCTTTTCAAGAATTGCTCAGCTTCATAAGCAATTTCCGGCTGAGAAAAGAGCACCTTACCGCCCAATTCGGCTATGCGGTTCTCCAGCATCGGCTCACGTTTCATGGCAAAGTAGCTGACAGACCAGGCGGGCTGACTTTTTAAAGCTTGTATGTAGAGTGAAGCCAAGAGGTTGGTCTTACCGGACTTCTTCTTTCCGGTGACAGTCCAGAATTGCAGTTCCGCCTGGGGATTGACCCATATGGTCGAAAGGGTTTCGTAAGCTATGCCGATGGGCAAAGAAAAGGCCGGCTGACCGAAACGTTCCTGTTCCAGGGAGGCAACAAATGGCTCAAAATCGAGGACCTCAGGCATTGCTTGAATAAGCTTCGGACGCTCGCCCTTCCAGACCGCGTTCATCCGATCGGCAACCTTGTCGGCAACCGCCAATTGCTGCTCAAGCCCGGATTCTTTACCGGATTTTTGGGAGTTCACTTCCAGGTCCGGAGTCTCGTCAAAGATTGCCATATCCGGTTGTGCTACCTGGCACTCCACAATACCATCCACCTGCAGATATCCACGTCCTGTCGCCTTGGGTAATGGTGCTACGTTCATGGTGCCCAATACGTCCGCGTATTCCTGCCGCTCGGCGAGCTGCAGCACGATGCGGGCGGGAATGTTGCCGCTCAAACTGCGCGAAAGCTCAGAGCCGCGATTGGTTGAAAAAATGATATGGACACCAACCGCTCCACCGGAACGTACGAATCGCCCTAATTCATCGAACTGATCGGGATACTGGTTTTTGAAATCAGCCACATTGTTGAGAAAGACGTAAATATGCGGCAGGCTGGCTGAGTAACCTAAAGGCTCTGAACGGGAGGCAAGTTCAAGTTTCAGATAATTGAGCAGGCGGTTGAGCCTTTCGGCTTCGTTTTGTCGGATCACACCACCACAGTGGGGAAAAGCTTCCAGGTGGCTAAGGCTACCTGAGCCAAACTCGAGTACGTAAAACTGAATTTCCTCCGGCGTATGGGTCATGCACAGTGAAAAAGCCAGGCTCAGGATGACATCGGTCTTCCCGCTGCCAGGGGCGCCGACAATCCACAGATGCCCGCCGTTGTCGGTGAAGTCGAAAGCAAAGGGGGTCTGAAGGCATTGATCAGGGAGATCCAAAAAGCCCAGCGGAACGGTGTTTTTATCAGCTGCACCTTGTGCCCAATTTTCTCCATCGAAAAGCCTGTGGGTTTCAGTGTGCTGTAACACCATGGACATGGGAATCTTCTCGTTCAGGGGCTCAAGGTAGATAGGCGCGGCATGCGGTATTGCCAAAGTATTGCATGCTTCGGTGATCAGAGAAGTAATCGCATCAAGCTCGGTGGTGAAATGCGCTTTGCTTTTTCCTTCCTGGTGGGGATAATAATGATAAAGGGATTTTCGCTGAGCGTCAGGACCGAATTCATAAATAAAATATTCTTCAATCTCATT
>DAISYV010000003.1:42904-48407 GCA_036825115.1 Anaerolineaceae bacterium
CCCGCCACCTCCAGGCTCGAGAGGGCACGGCCAACCGCGATGGACTGATCGCCAGTCAGCAACTCGGGATAACTGGTTTTTCGCTGCCCGGTGCCAAGAGCTTCAAAGGTTTCGAGGTAAGTCATTTTATCCTGGGAAGAGATCTCGACTCGCGAGCGGGTGGTCCGGGGAACCCCGCCGCTGGAGATAAAAACCAGGTAGATTCCGTAGAGGTAACCTTCCCCAGCCAGCCGGCTTACATCCGGATGCTGGCGGATGGTGCCTTTGTCGTCCATGAAAACCACAATCGCGGGCATCATCGCGGCAAGGTTTGGCTCGCTTTGGTTCCTGTTTGCGGCTGACCGGTCAGTCATAATCTGTTTCAGGTTGTCGAGAAAGGCGTTGATCCTATCCGAGTCCATCAACAGGTTTCGCCCACTATACTCACCATCGAACGAGCCGGTGTGGGGGAACCAGCGCATCCACTCCCAGGTTTCACCGGCTCGAGGAAGATCAGAAACCAAAAACAGCGAAAGATCATTTGGCGACTGATGCACGCAAAGATCCACAACCACACGCCTGGCAAACCGCAAGGTAAGCACCCGGTCGGGAGAATTGATGACCAGGCTTCCGACCCGTTTCAGATCAACCAGTGTGGGAATGTGAGGAACGGTGATGAATTTTTCCTTTAATTCGACTGGCAACTTTGCCAAAGGTTCGTTTTCCTGGTTTATATTTGGCAGTTCAATCTCAAAAGACGGACTGGAATCGCCCAATCCAACCCTGAGCATCAGGAAATCCGGATCGCCGGGTCGGCGCCACCAGAGACGTGGGCTTTGACCTCTGCCAAGCCCAATGCGCTGCGTTTGTTCAGCGTTGGGGAATTCGCGCTCCATGGTCTCACGCTGGACAGCGACAGTATCGACAATTTCCTTCTCAACTGCTAATAGAGCATTTTTATAATTCTCCTCCCGCTGGGCCATAGCTTTTTTGTACTTCTTTTTTTGGGAAAGTGTGGAAAAGAAGTTTGCCAGTGGAAACCCAAGTGCCATCAGAGCCATAG
This sequence comes from Anaerolineaceae bacterium, assembly GCA_036825115.1. Lineage (GTDB taxonomy): Bacteria > Chloroflexota > Anaerolineae > Anaerolineales > Anaerolineaceae > Mesolinea. Next base: position 43,947 of record DAISYV010000003.1, read on the forward strand.
GAATCATCGCATATGGGGGAAGGGAAGTGGCACCGGTAGTACTGAAACGTTTCACAAGAAGCTGCCCAACTAACATGAAAGTCACCATCAATAATGGGGCAAGAAACATCATTAGCGGGTTGACCTGAGGAGGTTGACCGGGTTGCTGGGGAGGGGCTGGCAGGCGCATTTTTCCATCGGGAAGCTTAAACGGTTCGCGGGGGATGACGTTATAGATAACCTTCCCATTTTTTGGGGTGCCACTGCGAAAATCTGTCACCAACGGACCCGGCCTTTGAGGGGGAGTCGGAAGAGGTGGTTTTGGATCTGGAGGTTTTATTGGTCCACGGGGAATGGCGTTAGGGACAAACCTTGCGTTCTTAGGCACGAAGTTGCGGTTATCCATCAATAGTTTCCCCCAATTATCCAAACCTGGCTGCTACGTCCTGCCATTGCCCGATTTCATTTTGCAGGGTCTTGGTAAATTGTTCAAGGAGATCCATGTTCTGCATGAGTTGGATTCGAATTTGATCGTATTCTTGATAGAAGCCCTCCGCGGAGGGGCCGATCCAAGCAGAGCCAATGACCTGCTGGACATTGATTGTCAGAAGAGCCATATCCTCACGGATGTTCTGCTGGGCTGTTGCCATCCTGGTCCTGGTGTTTTGGACTGCCTCTACGTCCATATAGAGTATGGTCATAATTCTCCCTTTTTTAGTACATCGCCTCAAACCGAGAACAACAGTTTATTATCTAATTTCGAATACAACGGAACAAGCACTGCCATTCTCTCAGAAACAGTTAAGCCAGCTTTCTCAGAGAAACCAAGCTTTGCTTGTTGGTCTACTGCCAACTCTTGAAATTGGGGCAGAGCCTGCGGAGGGGTGATTGGGCAGTCAAATAAATGGATGAGGGCAGTCCCTAAAACTTCATTCTCAGTGGTTGAATTAGAATCACTTAGCTTCCGAATTCCGCTAGCGTTTGGTGTGCCCCCAATCAGATCCGGATCAAGAGGTGCCCAATAAAAGACGAAATTCTCTTTTGATTCTTTGTAAACATCTGTGCCATCAGGTGATTCATAAGGAAAAGCCGCGCGATAGTCATTGTCGTAACAAAGCAAGATTTCGTCAGCATAATCGGCTTGGGTAGGATATTCGTAAGTTAGATCCCAGGTTCTGTCTGAACATCTTGCGGTCATCACCTTAGTAGTTGTGTTTGTTTCCGCAAATCCCCACAATGTCATACCATAAGCGACTTGCAGACCTCCATTGGCATATACCTCTTCAGGTGAAAAGCCGAGATACATTTCGGAATAATCTTCGGTATAGTAGTTGACGACGTAATCCACGATCTTGTCAACTTCGGTTGCCAGGGCGGCTTCCAGCCGGTTCCAAACATCATTTTGCTGGTCTATTGTCCAGGGATCGGAAGGTGTCCAATCATGATCCTTGCCCGAATCGTAAATGGAAGTGTAGAGGACTGCATATTTTTCATAATTTTCTGGCATGGATACCCAGTATGAGATAAAATCCTGTTCAACCTCATGATACACATCGGTGCCATCTTGTGATTCATCAGGGAAAGCAGCACGATAGTCATTGTTGTATGAGCTTAGTAATTCTTCAGCAAAATCAGTTTCAGTTGGATATTCAAAAGTTAGTTTCCAGCTTTTGCCTGAGTTTATTGTGGTCATAACCTTTGTGGTCGTGTCAACTTGCGCAAATCCCCATACTCTCATTCCAAGAGCAACCCGCAACCCCCAATAGTCGTTTACTTCTTGAGTTGAAATACCCAAATATTCCTCGGAAGAGTCAGCGTAGTTAGTGAATACGTAATCTATAATCTTTCCGATTTCATAATACAGGGCATCTTCTAATCGAATCCAGACATCATCCTGCTGGTCTAGCGCCCAGGGATCGGAAGGACTCCAAGTATGATCCTTTCCGAGGTCGTAGATTGAGGCATAAAAGTCCGCGAATTTTTCATTCACATCTGGTGATGGAGTTATAGAAGTTTGGAGTACATTCTGTTCTGTTGCACTCAAAGCTAAGGTTGGTGTTATTGCGGGTGAGGTTTCGTTTTCTTCAAAAGGCACCGAAGTTGACATTGAAAACGCGGCATTTCCATCAACGGAACCGTTCAAGGGACCTGAATTGATCCAATTACTCAGTCTATCGGGAATGCTCGAAACAAACCCCATGTCAGTCAGCAGACCGACCAAGAAGATGGCCGCGCAAAGGATTACAGCCGCAAGTATGCCAAACATCAAGATGACGAGTATGTTTGATTTCTTATTGGGAAGGTTCTCTTGTGCAGAGTTACCCTTTTTAATTTTTTCCTGAGGAGGCGCCGCGATCTCACTCTTTGGCTGTTCAAATTGAACAATCGCGTCTGATCCTGGAGGATATTTTTGAGGGGTGGAGTGGCGCGGTTTTTTTTGAGGTTTAGCGGCTATATTGGGTTGCTGCGTTTCCCCTGGGCGGGGAAGATTGGAATTGTTCAACAAGTCCTGCATCGCGTTTTTCAGGTCTCGCATACTTCCAAAGCGCGCCGTTGGCTCACTCGCCAAAAGCCTTTCTATGATCGCATCCACTGTTTTAGGAACACCACTGACCAGTGTGCTGGGGGCTGCAATTGATTCCGTCGCTTGCTGAACCAGGAGCGAAACAACATTGGATGCGTCGAAAGGTAATGTAGCGGTCAACAACTCGTACAACATCACGCCAAAGCTGTACTGGTCCACCGCTGGTGAACATTTCCCGTGCCAAACTTCAGGAGCAATATAAGCTGGAAAGCACTCGCCTGAGCCAGTCAGGGTAACCGAAAGCTTGTTTGCGGCTGTCGGCTCCAGCAGACTGAAGTTGGTCAGGCACAGATCCCCTTGATCGTTAATAATGATGTTCTGAGGCTTTACATCACGGTGGATGATACCGTGATCATGACAATAAGCCAATGCGTCCGCAATGGGAAGGAGGATGCTAAAGACATCCCGCCAATCTCTGGGATTACCCGTAAATTGCTTGAGTGACCCTGCGGCATAATGAGGCGTCACAGTGAAGGGCATCTCCTGTGCATAGCCGGCATCAAGCAGAGTAATCACATGAGGATGATCAACAAGCTTTAATGCTTTGGAAATTTTGGGAAAGGATTCGTCAAAAAACGGCTTTAGGCTCGTGCGATATGCCTCGCCTGTCGCGATTTTGATCTGAACACTGGCACGGTTAAGCTCTGAGGTCGCCTTAAAACTGACAGTAGACTTAGTCCTGCTAAGCGCTCCCTCTATCTGGTAGCCTTCTATGTTAGGTAGTTTACTCTTCTTCTCTTCGGTGTTATCCATAGATGATTACTTTCCACACTTTCATCAAGAAATTGTAATCTATTCCAATAAAGAATTTCATACCATTTCACCGGGTCTGATGAATTCGGGTGGATAGCTAATCATCTTTTGTTCCAACTTTCAGGGTTATTAGGGTTATTCTGGAAAGGCTGGCTCTTCAAAGATTTGGGTTGGGTCCAAGTTAATGCAATCCCCGTCAGGATCAAACCGGTCATTACCAACCATGCGAGACTGGATGCCAGGTAAATATCTTCCACTCCGTAAAAGATAAGATATGAAAGCGCACAGGCGACGGAAAAGCTGATCAAAAGCTTGACCGAACTCAGTCGATCGTGCTTGAAATGATTCTTAAAACTATTGTGGACAGCAAGGGCAAGAGTAGATCCCAATAATAAGCCTTGCACTATTCTTAAATATAACGATACTTCAGCAGTTTCAGTTCCAATTAACGAGAAGATCATCAAAGGTAAAACTGACAGAACGCCTGCGATCGTCCACCCTCCGATGAGGGTCAAACCCTGCTTGGTCTGAACTTTTTCAGGACCATGAAACATCATCGTGATCGCAAGCGCCAGCAATAACCACAAGGCGACATCGAACAACCAATCATTGTAAGGGGCAGAAACAATCTCCTTCAGAATTGTGGGAATAATTCCTGCCAGCAAAAAGCCAAACAAACCAACAGCGCTTAGTTTTAACCTGCTCGTCAACCGGAAATGAAAGTATATGGCAAGACCCGCAATTAACCAGGCTATTGCGCGACCGATCAAACCAAAAATCCAGTTGGGTTGGATGTTTTCCAATTCTTCCATGATCACTGTTTTCAGCAAATGAGCTAATCCGAGTGCCAGGCCAAGTACAAGGGCAGTAACCCATGGATTGTACTTAATTATTTTGGGGGCTACGCTCTGTTTGGCTTGAGCAGGGAAATCCGACTTTGCTTTGGCATTGTGGGGTTTTTGTTGAAGTTGAATTGGCGGCATAGTCGACGCAGGCTGGGAAGCAACCGGGGATTTGATGTAATCAGGTCTCTTGCTCGGATGGAAGTCTTCCTGGATGGGATATGGTCTCGCAACGGCTGGTTGCTCATGCTCGTTAGTTGCCTGGTAGGGTTGTGGGTTTGCCTTTTTTTCTTGTTCTTCCTG
>DAISYV010000004.1:0-9908 GCA_036825115.1 Anaerolineaceae bacterium
CCCTGCCAGGTGGTGGGGACTTCGGTGACCACGTCGGCATTGTAGAAAAAGCCGAGGTTCTCACGCGCATAGGGCATACCGTAGAGCTTGCCTTCATAGGTGAAAGCTTTCAGGGATGCGGGGTCGAATTCGGCTGCTTTGGCACCGAGATCGAGTTCGGCAACCAAACCGGATTCGGTCAGGGCGGGCAGCTGGTCGTGAGCAAGGACGATGATGTCCGGACCTTCGCCAGCGGGGGCAGCCACGAGGAACTGATCGCGGATGCCGGAGATATTCTCAACAACCACTTCCACACCGTACTCAGCCTGGAACGCGGCGCCGAGTTCACTCAGAACGGGAGCGCGCTGTTCGTCAGCCCAAATACGCAGGGTGGCAACTGGTTCTTCCACGGGAGCCTCAGTTGGGGCTTCGGTGGGTTCTTCGACAACGGGCTCTTGAACTACGGGAGCTTCCGTTGCAACGGGGGTCTCCGCCGGCTTAGCGCATGCGCCAAGAAGCAGAGTTGCAATCAAAGCGATTGCAATAAACAAATAGCTTTTCTTCATTTCTTTCTCCTTTTGAATTGAAACGATAGAACTGGTTTGGCATTATTGCCATAGTTTTTGTATTCCATCCTGATCTCCCGGGAGTTTAACCTAAGATTGGTTCCGCCCGGTTAGGGGTCAGGGTGTTTTCGATTTCAGAGCTTGCTTTAAGGTAATCTTCAAGTTTTGCCTTATCAAGCTTGGACATTAATCCTTCAACTAACATCTTGTAGTTGGGGTAGACGCGGGTAAATAATTCGTGCCCTGCCTTCGTCAGGGTAAGTTGATAGCTGCGTCGGTCATTTGGATCGTTTTCCCGGTTGATCAGACCATCTTTTTGCATCCCTCTAATGACACGGGTCGTGTTACTCTTGGTACAGAGAAGCAGATCACTAAGGTCAATGTAATTAATTCCAGGATTATTCTCAACATGCATCAGCACAAAAAAACGAGGGATATTCAAGCCAAACCGTGCAAGAAACGCCTTCTCATGATTGTCGATGTGAAGAAAAATCGACTTTAGTGATTTATACAGCTCGAATTTGGTTTGTTGCATCCCTAATACCCTGAGAACGTAGTGTACTCGTCAACTATTTTAACACATAATCTTTATTGTCAAGATATTAGTATTATTATAGGCGATTTTTGGCAAGCTGGGTTAATCGTCCAACCTTGATTTTCCTGCCAATTAGCGGTTAAAAAACGGTTTACCCAGTAATTGATTCCCAAAAAACGGGAGGGGGTAAGGTCAATTCTCAAAGTTTTAGATCGTGCGCATGTACTGACTGGCACCCGAAACCCAGACGCTCTGCCCGGGTTCAATGCGATACCATTCGTCCTTCACTTCGTACACGGATATAACTTCATCTTGAATCAGATTGCCAATTACCTTGCTGTTTTTACTCGGCGCGTCCCGTTTGAATAATGCTTTAACGATGCATTGGGCTTTAAAAAGGGCATTTCCTGCAGGCGGGGTATCGCCCAATCTCTGGAGATAGGTGCTTTTTCCCGAACACCACAACTGCGCGGTTGGATCAATCCGATACCAGCCATCATTTACCTCATAAACGGAAACCACGTCTCCCAAGTTCAGGTTCCCCACCACCTGGAAGGTTGGTCCTGGACCACCGCGCTTGTAAAGCGCGCTGACGATGCACTTTGCCGTGAAAAGAACTTTGTTCTCTGCCGGTAAGGCGTCTCCGGTTGGATTTCCGAAGTAGCGCAAGACATCCGCCTTTTCGCCGTTCCAGCGGTTGTAATCCATATAGTGACTCACGCCGCCGATCGATTTACATCTATCGCCTGTCTGGTGGATCAGATAGGTGCTCACACCTTTTGGCAGATAAGGTGGACCGTCGTGCTCCTGGCTGTACAGAGGCGAGACCAGGGGCTTGCGATAGGTCGCCAGCCACCAGTCAAGCGTTGGTAAATCTGCCACCGAAAGGTAAGTGTTCGCCCATTCCGCCCGCGAATACACGATCGGAAAGAAACCGGTCCTTGCCCTGCAAATATCCACGCACTTCTGCGTCGTGGCTGTGATCCTGTTTCTTGGGTTGATTCCAGCAACTTCCAGGTCGAGCGCGATGCGATCAAAAGCAAAATTTGCTCTGCCATCCAGCATTTTGAACAACGAATCCATCTGCGCCAGGGCGCTTTCCCCAAAATACAGCACGTGGTAAGCTATGCGCATTGCTTTGATGCGCGCCATTTCGTTCCAGTAATGGTTGAACATCGGGTCGGTGTATCCCCACGAAATACCGGTCCTTGCCGCAATGAACGTGACTTCCTCCGCGTGATTTTGCACCGCGGTGAAGTCCATCTTTTTGCTGCCATCCTTACTGGACTGGTATTTGCTGATATCGATTCCAAATGCTCTGCTCATACTGCCTCCTGCTGTGGTTAGACCTCCTCGATTAACGAGACTAATCAACCCATTCGTTGCAATATGAATGCCAGATTCTCACTCTTTTGTTACTGCTGTTTTCTGCCTTCCAGCCAGGCTTTAACCTTCTCCCTGGTGATGGGCAGGCTGTCCACTCGCAAGCCAATCGCGTTATAGACCGCGTTCGCGATTGCTGGTGGGGTGGGCACGCAGACTAATTCTCCAATACCCTTTGCCCCATAAGGTCCCTCGGAGGTCGGATCTTCCACGATCAACGACTCCACCTGTGGGCTGTCCTTCATACGTGGAATTTCGTATCTGGCAACCCGATCGCTCAGGATGACCCCGTTTTCCAGTTTAAAATCTTCCAGTATTCCGTGCCCCACTCCCATCACTACGCCCCCTTCCACCTGCGATTGGAAGCCGAGCGGATTGATGACCCTGCCGGCATCGCTTGCCGCAATTACCTGCAAAACTTTAACCTCGCCGGTCTCAGAGTCGAGAGCCACCTTGACTGCCTGGGCTCCGAACCCATAAGCAACGTGGATCTTCCCCCCGAGTTCAAGTGAATAGGTCTGTGGGGCAGAGTAACGCACTTGCACTGATGTACCTTCAGGGCTCTTCTCCAGCAGGTCGTAAACTTCCTGCCAGGCAATTTGTTTATCGTCCATTTGGATGCATTCAGCGCCAAAGACCAGTTGAGTGGGTTCACATCCAAATTTTGCAGCCAGCATTATCCCAATGCGTTTCTTTAGTTCGTTTGCGGCATTCTTCACCGCATTACCGGTCACGTAAGTTTGACGGCTGGCGGTGGTTGCCCCTCCATCCGGCGTCAACGCGGTATCCATCAAGTAAACATTGATATTCTCAGGCGTAATTCCCAACACTTCCGCGGCGATCAACTGCAGCGTGGCGTTCATCCCCTGCCCCACTTCCGAGGCTGCCGTCATGATCTGCAGCCTGCCCGCGGGCAGGAGACGCAAAATCGCGCCGCTGCTGTCTTCCGTACCAGTCCCAAGACCAGTATTTTTGAAACCAGACGCCATCCCCCAGCAGGTCAGCACTCTTCTCCCGTCAATTTCCTCTTCCTGGGGAGTCCAGGGATCTGTGACACCAATCTCTTCCAGGCGCCTTCCCAAAACTTCGAGGCACTCAGGCAGCCCGGCACTTTCTTCAAGGCGGTGCCCGGTGTTGGTTTCACTGCCCTTTCGAAGCGCGTTGATCTTGCGCAATGCCAACGGGTCCATTTCGAGCTTTTCAGCCAGCATATCCATGGCTGATTCGATTCCAAACATTGCCTGCACCACCCCAAAACCCCTGAAAGCGCCTGCGGGTGGGTTGTTGGTATACATGGCGTAACATTCTGAAAGTGTGTTGGGAATGACGTATGGGCCACACGAATGTGTTGTCGCCCTGGTCATCACCGCTACACCCAGCGAGGCATAAGCGCCTGTGTCACCGTATATTTCTGTTTTTGCGGCCAGCAACTCGCCAGTCTTTTTCGCGCCCAGCTTGATTTTGGTCCACGTGGCATGCCTTTTTGGGTGCACCATCATGCTTTCACGCCGGGTAAACAACAGTTTGACCGGTTTGCCGGTTGCTTCGGCCAGTAAAGCAGCATGAATCTGCCCGGCGATATCTTCTTTGCCGCCAAAAGCGCCGCCGGTTTTCTGACCACGGATGCGTACTTGCTCGGGTGCCATGCCAAGGGCTTCCGCAACCTGCCTGCGATCTTCGTAGGGGATTTGAGAGCCTGCATAGACATCCATACCCCCGTCTTCTTTCGGCACCGCAATCGAACACTCTGGTTCCATGAAGAGATGCTCCATAAACGGTGTGTAAAAAGTGTGTTCGACAATCACATCAGACTGGGCAAAACCTGCGTCGAGGTCGCCCTTGCCAACTTTGATTTTTTTGAGTAAATTCCCCTTTTCGTGCACGCGTTCGGCATCCGGCATTGCTGCTTGCATCGGATTGCTTACCACAGGACGGGGTTCAATGTCCATTTTTATGAAGGAAACAGCTTCATCCGCGATCGCTTGTGTATCCGCCGCCACGATCGCGATGGCATCCCCCACATACCTCACCCGTTCGCCAATCCCCACCAGGATAGGCCAATCCTTTGAATAAACCCCATGAAGGCGTTCGTGTTTCAGGTCAGCCGCGGTCAGAACCGCCCTAACCCCTTCCAGCCGGGCTGCTTCGGCTGTATCCAGCCCTCTCAATATTCCAGAAGGGACGCCTGCCCGTAGAACACGCGCAAAAAGCATGCCCTCAAATTGAAGATCGTCGGAATATTTTGCCCCACCAATGGCTTTTGCCACAGCGTCGGGACGAATGGCAGCCTTGCCCACGTGGACGAGGTCCTGCTTACCCAGCGATATCACCCTTGGTTCCACCGCATTTCCGGTTCGAATTGAACTGGCTGCCGCCTGGATCGCTGAAACAATGGCCTCGTAACTGCCGCAGCGGCAGACTACGTCGTTCATCGCCTCGCGAATTTCACTAACGCTCGGATCAGGGTTTTCCAACAGAAGCGCATGTGCGCGCATCAGCTGCCCTGGGGTGCAGAAACCGCACTGGATTGCGCCGTGGGTGATAAAAGCTTCCTGTAATGGATGCAGAGCGCGCAGGTCTGTGCGCTCATCCTGGCGTTCGACTGGCCTCAGTCCACGCAAACCTTCAATTGTGAGGATGGACTTCCCCTGGGCTTTACTGGCGCGTGTGATGCAGGATCGTACCGGTTTGCCATCCACCAGGACCGTGCAGATGCCGCAGCGTCCTTCGCCGCAGCCAACCTTTGTGCCTGTAAGTTTCAGCCTCAGGCGCAACAGGTCGCTGAGTTTTTCGCCAGGTACTTCATCCAATGAATAGCTAACGCCGTTAACGTTGATCTCGAGCATCATGCCCTCTCAGGTGAGTTTCAAAGTATTATAAAGGACTTGTAAAAAAGAATGTCCAAACCATGCTATTTCTTTGATATTCCATCGGATAACTCACCTTATACGCACCCTCGACAGGCTAATCACCCCATGGAATAATTCAATCTATGAAACGTAGAATCCCTCAGCAAAACAAAAACAAACTGTTGCCCATCTATCTGGTCGTCGCGATTGTTGCATTGGCTGTTGGCTTCATGATCTATCGCGGAATCCGCAAAGAGACTGGAAACCCGATCGTACTTTCCGCCGCGGACGTTCCGCGCATCAGCGCTGCTGACGCAATCGCGGCTGTCAGGGATCAGGGAGCAATTCTGTTGGATACCCGCACAGCAGCTCAATATGAAGCCAGCCATGCCGTGGGAAGTATCAGTATGCCCTTTGTTGAAATCGAATCCTGGGTTGACACGCTTGACAAAGAAGCCTGGTACATCAACTACTGCACCTGACCAGCCGAAAACACGAGCGCCGGTGCGGCGTTCATCATGTTGAAAGATGGTTATCGTAAGGTTGATGCGGTGCTTGGCGGTTACGAAGCTCTGATCGCCGCCGGCTTTCCGACCGAACCATAATCCAAATAATGTAGGCCAGATTGCGCCGCTTGCCCTGTATATTTGTGCGGGGTTCAACCTGACATCGGAAGCTTACCATTGTTGAGGATACTGTTTGTCGCCATTCGTTATGCCAGGTTCACCCCATTCGCTTTGCTCAGGGGTAGCCAGAAGAACATGACCTATGCGGGCGATATTTTATTGAGGTGGGTTATTTTTGCGCAGAAAGCTCTTTGTGCTCTCGTTCAAGCCGCTTCTTAAGAGCAACAAGACGCAGAACATAGGCGACGAGGAGCCCAAAAATCACCAGGTAGCCAGCAATGAAGTATGGCATGTTAGTCATCCTGCACCTCTCCAAATTCCAGGACTTCGGTTTGTGCCCTGAGGGTTTCAAGCTCGAATTCGCGCGTCGCCAGAATCGACCGGTGCCAGAGAAGAGCCGCGAACAGGACGGTAAAGGCAACGATGCTGGCAGCCATCGTCTGGTACATAGCGGGGGTCATGGCCATATCGCCAGTGTCAGCCCCAAATATGGTGGGGTGAATGGTACGCAGCAGTCGAGATGAAAAGAAGGTCAGCGGTACGCTGGCAAAGCCAATGATGGCATATACGGCGCCAAATCGAGCGCGTTTTTCGGGGTTGTCCACCCCCCGCCGCAACAGCAGGTAAGCGATATAGGTGAAAGCCATAATGGTCATGGTGGTCAGGCGTGGGTCCCAAGTCCACCAGGTGTTCCAAATGGGTTTTGCCCAGATCATACCGGTGAAATTGGCGATTGCGGTGAAAAGCAAGCCGATCTCCACCGCGGAAAATGCGACAAAGTCGTACTTCAGCATTTTTTTGTTGAGGTAAAAGATGCCGCAAACCGCCGCAACCAGGAAAGCCAGCATGCCAATCCAGGCGGCACTGACATGAAAGTAGAACACTTTCTGGACAATCCCCATGTTTACCTCGATGGGGGCAAATAACAGCACCAACGCAAAAGCCGCCAGAACGAGGACGAGGGCAATCAAGCCCAGAAGTTTTAGGTTTTTATTCTCGGATGACATATTCAAACACCATAATTGAGACTGTAGTGACAATGATACCGTAAGCCGCCAGTAACACCAGCCAGGCTAGGACCTCCACCAGTGGAGCGCCAGCAAGAATGCCGCCCGCCGCTTTTACGACCGCCATATTGACGGGCATCAGGATTGGAAAGAGCAGGATGGGCAAAAGCAAATCGCGCATGCGCGTCTGCACGGTCATGCCAGCAATCAGCGTACCAGCAGCACTGTAGCACCACGCCCCAAGCACCAAAACCAGGATGAAACCTGCATTAAACAGCGATTGGTTATATAGCAAAGAGTAGATCGGCAAAATTAGAACGCTGACAAAGAGCATCACCAGCCAGTTGGTGAGCATCTTGCCAAAGTAGATCGCCGAAACATCCGGCACAGCCATCACCAGCGCGTCAAAGCAGCCCTGATCCTGCTCGGCGGTGAAGGATCGGTTGAGTCCGAGCGTGCCGGCAAAGACAATCACAACCCAAACGATTCCCGAAGCTATTTCAGCACGATTGACCGGCGAGAGTTCAATGGCATAGTTAAAGATAAACAGGGTCAGGATGGCAAAAGCAAACATGGCAGTAAGCATGTCTTTACTGCGCCATTCCTGCAGCAAGTCTTTCCATACCAAAGTGCGCACCGAGTGCATCCAATCTTTCATGCCGCCACCTTCTGCTGCCCGGAAACGGGCTTGGTGAGCCTTTCCGCCAACCAGGTTTCGAGATAGCCGAGCGAAAGATTCTCGTTTATCTGCTCTTCAGCAACACGACCTCTGGCAAGGAATGCGAAACGGCTGCTGATGGGCAGGGCATGCGAGAGATCGTGGGTGGTCATGATCACGATGTGCCCCTGTTTTTTCTGCTCGAGCATAAGTTGGTTGAAAACCAGGCTGCCCTGCAGGTCGAGACCGGTGTAGGGTTCGTCGAGCAGAAGTATGCGGGGCGAATGCAACAGCGCCCGGGCGATGGTGAGGCGCTGTTTCATGCCACGTGAATAAGTTCTGACCGCTTTTCCGCCAAAGCGCTGCATTCCAACCTGCGCCAGTGCGGCTTCAAGGGAGGCATTATCTTCCAGCACCTGGTAAAGACGGGCGTAGAAGCGCAGGTTTTCCATACCCGTCAGGTGTTCATAAAGAAAAGGCTGGTGCATCACCAGGCCAATATCATGCCTGGCAAGCGATTCGGTATAGTCAACCTGGTGGCCGTCCAGCCAAATGGAACCGGCTTCGGGCTTAAGCAGCCCGGCAAGGATCTTGAGCAGGGTGGTTTTGCCTGCGCCGTTACGACCAAGCAGGCAGAGCAGCTCCCCCGGCTGCACTTCCAGGTCAAGCGCGTCCAGAACGCGATGCTGACCAAAGGATTTGGATACCTGCCGAATTGCCAGGGTCATGAATGCTGCAACTCCTGGTCTTTTTCATCGACATAGTCGAGTTGCAGTGACTTCCAGGGCAAGCTGGCCGCCAGAGCCGCGCCCAAAACCATCAAAATTGCGCCAATCCACATGAAATTGACCAGGGGATTGTCGGACGCCTGGATGGTCACGTAGCCCATCATGCTGCTGTAATCCAACAGCAGCGTATAGAAATCCCCTCGCAAAGTGGACTGCTTGTCGGGGATGCTGACGTATTGACCACGGTCTTCGTACAGATGCTGGCCGGGATAAAGCCTATCAACAACCTTGCCGTCTTTCCAGAGCGCAAGTTCAGCTTCAATCGTCATATACTCCGGGTTTTCATATTCCGTGGTGAGCTGGACGAATTCCACGTGGTAGGAACGCAGCGGCATTTTGTCCCCTGGGATCATGGTGCCCTGGATACTTCCTGCGAGACCTTCCATACCCACGATGCCCAGCGCAATCAGCAAAACACCAGCATGCACAAACCATGCGCCATGGCGCGCGCGCTGAGCCCACCAACGCTTGCCAGCCTCGCGCGGAGATTTGCAATCCCGCAGGCTAAGAGCCAGCATAAGTAACAGTCCAAAAGCAACCACGAAGAGCACAATCAGCGCCAGCCAGGATTTTGTCAGCAGGAAAAATGACACAATTGTCAGGAGAATAGACAGGACCAGGGGTATGACAGCTGTTTTCCCCAATTGCCTGACTGAATTCACCGTCCAGGCACTGAGCGGGCAGACAGCCATCAGGGCTGCCAGAAGAATGAAAAGGGGCACAGCAGCTTGATCAAAAAAAGTCCTGTCCAGCCCGATCTGGGTTCCGGTGAAAACGCCGGTAATAAGGGGGTAAGCCAGGCCGTAGAAACACACGATCGTGAGGGCAATCAGGATCACGTTAGTGTACAGGAAAGCCGCGTCGCGGGTGACCAGGGAAGTGAGCTCCCAACCTGACTGCAAGTGCTTCCAGCGCCAGACCAACAACGCAACAGAGACCACAAAAAGGGTCAAAGTTAGAAGCATGAGGGGCAGGGAAATATTGCTCTCACCAAAGGCGTGTACAGAATTGAGCAAACCAGCACGGGTAATAAGGATGCTGAAAATAATCAGAATATAGGTGAGCAGGATGAGAACAAAATTAAAACGCTTGAAGATATTGCGCTGTTTCTGCAGCAGAAGGCTGTGGAGCAAGCCAGTGCTGGTAAACCAGGGAATCAGCGAGGCAGTCTCAACCGGATCCCACGCCCAGTAACCACCCCAGCCAAGCACATCGTAAGACCACCAACTTCCCAGGACGATACCGGCGGTCAGCAGAACCCAGGCGAAAAGCAGCCAGAGGCGGGTCTCACCTAGCAAACCTTCGCCAGATTCACCCCGGATGAGGTAAGAGACTGCAACACTAAAGGGCACCAGGAAGAGAGCAAAGCCGAGGTAAAGGATGGGTGGGTGGATAACCATACCCCAGTGGCGCAGAAGGGGATTCAGCCCGAAGCCCGAAATCCCGCCATAGACGCTTGCTCCCGCGGCAGGTGAAAACACGCCTTCGAGGATATCTCCGGATTCCAAAAGCCAGAC
>DAISYV010000004.1:10008-27825 GCA_036825115.1 Anaerolineaceae bacterium
CCAGCATGGAAGCAGCAAAGGAAATTAGACCAAGGTAGAACATCGTGACCTTTTCAGATGGATTAGTTGCCGGCCTGGTTTGGCAGAGCGGATTCGTATTTTGAGGGGCACTTCAACAGGAGTTCTTTTGCCTGGAAAATGCCATTGGCATCGAGTGAGCCCGATACGATTGCCTGAGCTTCATGCTTCAGCAAGTCAGGTTTGACACCATTGTAGTGGATGGTGATTCGGGGAAGCGTCGGGTCCGCGGCGGCTTCTTCGAGGACCACGGCCATGCCTCCCATTTCCTTGATGACCTTGTGATCTCCGGGGATCTGGGCAACCTCGAAAGTGAGGTCAAGGGTTTTGGCGTCATAAACAATCGTTTCACCCAGTACAACTCCAGACATGCGCACATTACGACCCGTCATATCAGTCTCGCCAGATTGAAGTTCAGAGACGGTCAGAAAATATTGGGTGCTGGAACGAGTCGTAGCAATAAGCAGGGCAGTCAGGGCGACAGCAATTACCAGCACGGCAATAATAGTTTTACGGTTAGTCTTCTTCAAAAGAAATCCTCATTTTTTTCTTTATTCTATCGTATTTACCAAAGTCCCTGATCCCTTCCAGCAGTACAAGACTGTGTCTTTCGCTGAATCCGCACCAGTTTAAAGAACTTGGTATGTTAAAGATTGTTAATTATTTCACACATTGACAGTGGGCACGATACAATTATAATAATCTTTGTAACATTTATTGCTGTTAGCAAAATTAACAACCTCTAAGGAGTAAACTGAATGAACAAAAAAAGCTTTTTCCTACTGATTGCTATATTTGCAGCAGCGCTTTTGGTGTGGGTGGGTTGCACAACACTGCAGGCTACTGATACAGTAAAAGCGTCTATAGACGATGTCACTGCCAAGTGGGAAGGGTCCGGTCACGCAGACATGACTTCCGAAGCCTTCAACCACTGGAACGAAGATGATCCGGCTGAGATTCCCCAGACCTGTGCAAGATGCCACAGCACCTCCGGTTTCCGCGATTATGTCGGAGCGGATGGCTCTGCGGCTGGCTCAGTTGAGATGCCTGGAAAAATCCAGGATCCTGTCAGCTGCACCGCTTGCCACAGTACGGCAGCGCATGAACTGGATTCAGTGACATTCCCCTCCGGAATTGAAATTACTGGAACGGGCACATCCTCTGCCTGCATGTCTTGCCATGGTGGTATGGGATCCGGCGTTTCAGTTGCAAAAGTTACTCAAGGCAAACCGGATGATGAGCCAATTGGCGACCAGGCGATCATGGGCAACCATTACTTCGCAGCTGCTGCAACTCGCGCTGGCGCTGACGGCGGCAATGGCTTTGAGTACGAAGGTAAGACCTATGTCGGCACTTTCACCCACGCTTCCGGCGTGGAGACCTGCGCCACCTGCCACGATCCACATACCCTTCACAGTCGCAAGCCTGAGAACTCTGACACAAATCTTTGCCAGACCTGCCACTCTGAAGTTACTGGTTATCCAGAATACAAGACTGTCACAATGTCCAAGGTCGATTACGATGGCGACGGAGCGGTTGAGAGCATGTACGATGAAATCGAAGGCATGAAAGTCGTGCTGCATCAGGCTATGAGCCAGTATTCAGCCAAGGTTGGCGATGGAACCATGTTCGGTTTCTACGGCGGTGCCTATCCTTATTCGTTCATTGACACCAACAAAGACGGTCAAATCACAGAAGACGAAGCCGCATTCCCGAACCAGTACAAACTGTTCACCCCTCGTCTGCTCAAAGCTGCCTATAACTACATGTTCACTGTCAAGGATCCAGGTGCCTATATCCACAATGGAAAATACGTGCTGCAGTTGATGTTCGACTCGATTGAAGATCTCTCTGCGGTAAGCGGCGTGACTACAGACAGCCTGACACGACCTTAGGCAGACCGAAAGGAATATGGATAATCCCATGAAATCTGCAACAAGAAGGGTCATTTTTTACATAATTTTCTTCGTCTTGCTGTTTTTACCAGCAGTTGCGATGTTGATCGTCTGGATTCCACGCGACATCATCGTCAATATTTCGGTTCTACTTGGTTTCATTGGCCTTGCATTGGCTGGACTCCAGCTGATTCCGATCGCCAAGCTGAACTGGCTGGCAGATGCCCTGGATATGGACAAGGTCTACAGCACACATCATCTCATATCAATTTTGGCGATTGTGTTGGTGCTGCTGCACCCAGTGATTCTGTTGATAACAAGCAAAGTTTATCGAGCTGGTTTTGCGCTGAACTCAGGATGGATCGGTCTGGCCGGATTGATCCTGATCGGTCTCACATCTGGTCTTCGGAAAAAACTCAACCTGGGTTATGTGCCATGGCTGGGTCTCCACAATCTGCTCACCGCGGTCATCCTGGTTTTTGGTCTCTGGCACATGTTCAAGGTCAATTACTACATGGAAATCCCACTCGTAAAGTGGGTTTGGATCATTGAAATTGCTGTCATGGCTTTGATTGTCCTTTACATCCGCGTCATTCATCCGTTTGCTGTGGGTAGAAAACCTTTCAAAGTCGAGTCAGTGGAAACAGAACCGAACGGAGTTTACACGCTCAACCTGCTGCCAGACGGACATGCAGGTGTTCCGTTCAATGCCGGCCAGATTGCCTGGATCAGCACGGGTAACAGCCCGTGGGTCTTGAGCCGCAACCCCTTCAGTTATGCGGGTTCCGATATCGCCCCCGACGGTCGGGTGCGCTTCGCCATCAAAGAATTGGGCGACTTCACCAGCACCATCAAGGACCTCAAGCCGGGTGACAGGGTGTATGTGGACGGTCCTTACGGATACTTCAACCTGCACATGGAAGATATGATGGAAGGCTTTGTTTTATTGGCCGGCGGTATCGGCGTGGCACCAGTTATGTCGATCGTGAATACTCTGGCAGACACGAATGACAAGCGTCCGTTATACGTTTTCTACGGGGATTACAACGAAGAGACCGCACTGTATCAGGATGAGTTTGCCGCTGCTGCAGAGAAGATCGATCTAAAACTCGTCACCGTACTCGAGAAACCCCTCCGCGAGGACTACCCCTACCCTGGCTACATCACATCTGACTTGATGGCCAGCGTTCTTCCGGAAAACTACAAGGACTTGTTCTACTTTGTTTGTGGTCCGGCCCCAATGCTCAGAGCGATGGAACGTAACTTCGTCAAATTGGGGATTGCAAAAAGCCATGTGCACTTTGGCATTCAATCAAGCCAGGTTCACATCGAAAACTTTGAAATGGCATAAGCAATTAAATGAGTCAAAAAGACCGCGAAAATTCGCGGTCTTTTTATTCACCTCCAGTCGTAGGTCATGTCATCGTGCTCAAAGAGTATCCGCTTCCTGCCCCGTGTCTTTGTACCGGGTTGAACCTGACATCACAAACAATGTTAGTTGTAGGTCAGGTTCCGCTGCCTGCCCCGTGTCCTTGTGCGGGGTTGAACCTGACATCACAAACAGTGTTAGTCGTAGGTCAGGTCATCGTGCTCGCAGAGTATCCGCACCCTGCCCCGCGTTTTTGCGGGGTTTATCCTGACAAGACAAACTGTGTTAATTCCTCGGGCGAGTATTTTGCATGCTTATCTGATGTTTTGGCTTGTTTCCAGGTAAAGATCCGAAATTGAAACCGGGTGAGCATTTTTGGCTGTTTTTTTGGCGTAAACGGGCTGTATAGTTAGTACATCCATCTACTATTTCACTTCTTTGGGCTGACCAATCCTTTTTTGGGGATATCACTCCACCTTTTGTATGAGTTAGCCAAAGAATTCAGTTCCCAACCCCTCTCGCGCAGGTGAAAAGTCGTCGCATGGTGAAACCCTGCCTGACTGCCCAGCGCCGCAATAGACAATTTCAAGCTTACAGGCTATACCACAATCATTTTGTCATTTTGAGACTATCGCCTACTTAAGTATTAGCTACGCGCATTAACAATAGGTGCCGGTTACGCATTCGTGATCGCGTCTGGCGGAAAACTGTGCCCATGGGCACAGTTTTGAAGGAGTAAGGCACAAATATGCTCATGATGAGACCGGGATTTTTTAGGAAAGGATGATGTAGCTGGGGTAAGTAAAGCCTCGGGTCGATGGCAGTACAAAACCTCCCCCTGCGAGACACCTCGATTCAACAACCTTATCACCTAGGGCTTGATCGAGGGCACTGTGAACTGTTTGATAGACGTATGTATCGTGCCCTCAATCCGCCATATAAGTGATTTATGTGTGATGGCGGATTGGAAGCACACCAGGCTCTCGTCGAGATGTTGTTTGAAGTAGTTCCAATCGCGCCCTACAAATACTTTTTTGTTTTCTCAAACGGTGGCGATAGAAGACCGCCACCGCCTGCAAAATCCCTTGACCTAACAGTATTTACACGTAGGGTTGACGCCCTCTGTTCTCGCCGGTCTCCAGACCGCGCGAGTGTGTTGACCGTCAGGTCCCCTCTGGTCTGGGCAGCACTTCCTCGTTCAACATTCGGGGTAGGGTTGACGCCTGCGTCAACCTTGAAAACACGGAACAGGCAGGCCTGGTCTCTACAAAGGTTTTTTGGTAAGGAACGGCGTAAGGGCAGACCCCCGTGTCTGCCCGGGTAAGCATGGAGTTTTTTGTAGGTCGGAATGAGACCGCCTCAGACACTTTGGCCGATGTTCTCCTCTCGTGGGCTCACTCCGACGTTTACATCATCAGCGCAGTAAGTAAACCCTTGCGGTTGCGCTGCGAGGGCAGGGAGGCGTATTCTGCCCTAAATCTGTCCGGGTAACCACGGGGGGAGTGACCCCTACAAGGATATCCTTGGGCAGGGGCAGACCCCCGTGTCTGCGCTAAAGACCCTAAATAATCACACCTTTCCAGACAAGCCGTTCAAAGTCTCCCCCTTTTGGGACGCCTGCCTCACCCAAAAAATTTTTCGGACTCAAATGGAGGGAGTAAAACCCCTGGTAGGGATGGGCTCGTGTGCCCGCAAAGCAGGGTATTAGTCCATCCGCTCTGAATGCCCTGGGAGGAGCAAGGAAAATCGATGTCAATAGGGCATCCTGGATTGTGGACAAAAAAAATCCAGCCATCCTCATGGCTGGATTTGATTTGGATTTCAGGCTATCCTGGCGCTACTTCAGGCTTTCGAGGCGCTGCTTCAAAGCCGCGGTCAGGCTCTCCATGCGGGCAACCAACTGGCGGGCTTCCTCTTTGTCCACATCCCCCAGCAAAGCATCAGCGATGGACCCGGGTTTGTCATCAGCCGGCAGCTCTTCCATGCCATTGAGCAACCTGCGCAGGCTGCGGGCGGACTTGGTGGTGGGGTCCAGAGGGAGGCGCACTTTTCGTCCGACCTCGTGCCCCGACTGGCGCTCCAGGAAGGCGTGCACATCCTGATAGGTCCGTCCTTCGTGGGCGGCATAGAAAGCCACCGCATCCGGCCACAACGCGCGATCGTACTGCATGATTTCGCGCAGAACGCGTTCAGGCATTTCTGACTTATCTGCAATCTCAAGCTCTTTTTCATCCAGTTCGAAGAACTTCATCAAGCGACCGTAATAAGTCCGTTCCATTTGCAGGGTTTTCTGGAGCATGTCCTTGGTTCCGTCATCCAGGCGCACATCCGCAACACGCCGGAAGAAAGCCAATTCGGTTTCATCTTCCACGGGACGGATCTGGTGCGATTCGAGCACCAGTCGGGCGGCTGCCCGGGCTTTACCAACCGGAGTAAGCGCCTTGTAGGCCATGTTTTCGGCGATTTGCTTCTCGGTCGTCGGCTGATTATCGATCAATGCCAGCACGTAGGGCTCTGTGGCTTGACCCTCGAGCACTGCTTTGATCGCGGTTGCCCAGAAACGGCGTTCGCCGGTCAACATCCTGAATACATCACGCCCGTTTTCATTGACGACCTGCCCTGTTACCGGCTTAATTTGCCCGGTGTCATGCAGAGACTCTCCCAATGCGGTTAGTTCAGCAATTTCCTGCGCGATCAGGCGATCGTTACGGGCTAATTCGAACCAGTTGCGCACCACTTCATTCCAGGCTGTTTTGCTGGAATAGAAATCTTTGCGCAATGCAAGTGGCAGGATTAAGCGCGCTTGGAATCGATCCGGTCGAACCATCGACAGTGGCACACGATAAACGCTTTGGCGGTTATTGACCATCTTTGGCTTGTCGGGGTTGTAATCTTCCTGCGTTTCAGCGCTGGCGTTGAAAGCGTCAGAGGTGACATTAATCAGGTTGTCAAATCGGGGTTTTTCAGTTTTTGCCATGGTCTCTCCTCAAAATTTTTTTCCGGATCTGGTCTACTAAGTGAACTGTGCCCATGGGCACATCAAGCCGCCCCGAGTTTTCCCAAAACGGCATCAACCAGGTTGGAAAGGCAGCGATAAGCCTGCGACTTTTCCGGGCAGTAAGAGAAAACGTCATAGCCGGCAGTAGTAGCCGCAGAAATGTCTGCCAGGTCTTTGATGTACGGCAGGAGCAGATGCCCATACATACGCTCCAAGTCTTCAATTACATCCCGCGATTGCCGTCTGATCATCCTGAAGCGTGAAGGAATAATGCCGAGGACTTCGAGGTCAGGATTGGTGGTTTTGCGGACACTCTCAATAAAGCGCAGGATGTCTGCCAGACCAATCAGGCTGAGTCCATCCGGTTCAATCGGAATCAAAACGTGACTGCTTGCAACCAGTGAATTCATGGGCAGCATGCCGGCTGAGGGTGGATTGTCGATAATGATGTAAGAATAATCATCTTTGATTGGTTCCAGAAAATAGGTCAGCTGAAAGTCAGGATCGTCATGCCCTTTTAGAACGGATTCCAATCCTTCCATCCTGGCTTTGTTGGTCCGAAAAAGTTTAACTTTCTCACTGCGATTGCGCGGGATTAGCGAGTCTACAATCAGCGATTCGCTTGCCCCATATCCGTTTTCAAGCGCCTGGGGATAGTTGTTCTCCGCTGTGATGGCGGGGATAAACCTATCGTCAAATCCCCCGCCCATGGCAGTTATCGTGGCAGAAAGCTGGTCATCCATGTCTATCAACAACACCGGCTTGCTACCGGGTTTGCGTGAGCCGTGGGTTGCCAGACCAGCAGCAAGGTTAATGCTAATGGTTGATTTGCCAACACCCCCCTTACGATTGATCAGAGATATAATTGCCATTGGATCCTCACCCGATTCCTGTCATAATCATGCACCTTTCTATTTTACATTAGTTTTTCTTTTTTACAAGCTGGTCCTGTTTTCTGAATCTTTTTTTCTTCCACTTAATCGAACTAAGCTATAATAATTAAGTACTTGACTTAACTCTGCGCAAGTGCTAAGCTACAAACAACAAATGATACGGTGGTGAAGATGTTGACCAGCTCTGATTTTTTGCATGCCCAATTCCTTGAAAACCCTTTTAGGCGTTATGGCGATACGCGCTTCTTTTATCCCAACCTGGCTGAGCAGCGTAAGGTCCTGGAGGTAGCTCATGGTTTCATTGCGGACCAAAAAGATCCTTCCAAGAACCTGGGCGTGATTGCCGGGCCAAGCGGAGGCGGCAAGAGCATGCTGGCAATGAGGCTGGCAGAAACGCACTTTACTTTCGAGCAGCGCGGGCAGGTGTTGGGGCTATACATGAACACCAACACCCTCACGGAACCGCGCCACTTCTTGATGGCCGTGATCGAGACTCTCTCTCTGCCCTCTTCCAGGTCGAACGCGAACCGGATCGAGAGCATTTTCGAGCGCCTTGAAACCAGCGAGGATCAGCTATTGATCGTGCTGGACGGTCCTCCAATAGACCAGGATTACCTGAACCAGATGTTAGCCTGGTCAGTGGAGCACAACAAAAAAATCAAGACCATCATCTTCTTGCAGGATATCAACAACAACACCAGCAACATCGGCTCCCTTAACCAATTCCTTGGACTCTATGTGCCTTTTCGGGCTCCGGAAGTGGTCGAAGTGGCTTCCCTGCTCTATGCGCGCATGATGTCTGCAGGTCATCCGGATCCGTTAAAGCTGATCCCCCAGGAAACCATGTTCAACCTGGCGGAACAATCGCGTGGTTCGCTTAGTGAAGCGTTGCGGCTGGGCAGCGAACATCTGGAAAAGCTGCTCGAGGAGCAAAAAGGCAGTTTGAGGATGGGTATCTTTCCATTCCATCCTGGTGCTGCTGGATAATTATGGCGTTATAGACCGGAGACGACCGGTGTAAAGAAAAATGGAACAAAACGGCTGGACTGAGATCTTGGAATCCTTGGCTGGGCTGGAAAATGATCAGCTTCAGGGATTGTTAGATTCAAGTGAACTCGGCTATGACGGCAATTTCACAATCACAGCGGAAGAGTTCGTTTATTCCGGTCTGTGTCAGTACTATCCCCTGATTGAAACCCTTGTCCAGGACAAAACTGGCAAACATCTGCGCCTGAATCTGGAACAAAGTGTGCCCATGGGCACAGAATCAACCTCCGTCCGGGTTGAAATTGCCGCCGCGAATGTGACAGACGCCATCCTGAAACCGGATTCCATCGCTGCAGTGCCCTCCTATCTCCTGCGTTTCGTCCCATACGTGGGTTCCTCGGCAGTCTTGATCGCCACCGCCCTGCGGCAGGCCTTCTATCGCGCCTCGCGCGAGCACGGCGCCGATCAACTCTATCCGCGCCAGGACGATACGGTCACGATCAACGTTCAAACTATTCTGAAAACGCTTGGGAATGTCATCAGCCGCGCAAAATTTTTCCGGATTTTCCAGCAGGGAGATATGGACTGGTTCGTGCAAAGAGCCGAGCCAAAGCACCGCGTTTCTGACGGGCGCATCCAGCGCGAACCCAACACTTATCATTACCGCGGCTTGGTCCTCACTCCCGGAGACGCGCAGGACCTTTATGACTGGCTGCTTGCCCAGGGTTTATCGCTCGATCCCCTTGGAGTGCTTTCCAAAGCCATCACCATCCCCAGGGATCAGATCCTCACATTTCCTTACCGCTTGCCGAGTGAAAATGCTCATCCCCTCTTCAGTGAGCCAGCCAGCGTGCACCAGGTGGTCAGCCAGGCTCTCTCGCCTAAAGCTCTGAACCCCACCCTGGCTGGACTGTGCGATCGCTTGGCCAGCCACTTGATCCGCCCGGAGAGCTTCCTGGCAATACCATGGTATTGGTTCCAGCGGGTCTTGCCGGAACTGGGCGATGACCTTGGGATGCTCTATCTGATGTGCAAGAACTGCTGCTATGTGGACTGGGCACGCGGAAAGGACCGCAACACTTTCTGGGTGCCTGGCGGGCTGCCCACCCTGCAGGGCTGGATCCGTTCGGAAACGCTTCCAAAACGCATCCCTCATGCCAAACCGAGCAAACGCGGCCGACCAAAATCGACCGACATCAACCCCGATTCCGCCTACACCAGGCAATGGCGGCAGGCAAATCGCGACCTGGCCAGCCAGTACCTTTGCCGGCTTGAAACGCGCTTCAGTGAGGCCGGCACCGACTGGCAGCTACAGGTTTCAGAGGTACAGCTGACAGCTGCCGACGAGTCCTTGAAACAAGCCTTGTATGCATTCCTGTTCGCCCCTCCCGACCCGGTAAGCCCGGAGTTGTTGAGCTCATACGCCTCAAACAGTCAATGGCAGCAGGTTCTGTTGCGTGACGCGGAAGCCAATCCAACCCGATTATGTCATTTTGAGACTTTAGTCAAAGCTGGAATATGTCAGAATGAGACTTTAACGCCCGAAGAAATTTGTCATTTTGATACCCTCGTGGATGGCCTAAATTATTATTTTGAGACTCTCATCGAGGCGGGAATTTGTCAGTTTGACACAATAATTAAGATATTAAATAAGCTTAAATATGCTCCCTTCTTCAAACAAGAAACCGTTCCATCCAAAATATCCCCCAGGGCGGACGGTTCGGTTTCTGAAAACCTTGAAGAGTTTCTTGAAAACGTAGAAAAGACTTGGAGTTACGGTAAGCTGTTGAGCGGTATCAACCCCCAATTGCGAGAAAAGATCCAAAAATTGCGGCTTGAGAAAAAGTTCCTGGCATGGTTGATTGCGGGCAGCTTGAACCCTGAGATCCATAGCCCGATCAGTTTTGCGATAGCCTCTACCCTTGAGAATCAACAAAGTCCAATCGCACCAGCAACCAGGCTTGCAGATCTACAGGCGGGAGAGTTTTACAGCTTGCTGAAGAAAACCCTGCGCCGCATGGAGCAAAATTATCTAGGGCCTGTGATGTTTGCTGGCGCTGGAAGTGAGGATCTTTCATCCCTATTAAAACCTGTGCCGGATAACCAGGGGCGCCTGAAGCTCCTGCGCCGCCTGGCAGATACCCTGGGCTTAGAACCCTAACCCCCGTTTTTGTTTTCGTTTTATTTGAGCCTGCCCTTTGGCGGGCTTTGATGGCTTAAGAACCCTGTCCGGAAAAAGAAAATTTCTTAGAGCACCAGGTTTAGGCTGACTATTTGCTGCAAGAGGGTGGGGGTCTCCGGTGTGTATTTTGTGGCCCCCTGGTGTTGCAAGACTGCCACGACTTCTAAGGCTGAGGAGCTAATTCGGAGCTTGATTACCAAAAAGTTGCGCGTAGCCGACAGATAGTAAGAGGCAAGTGAGAGCTGGTAAACGGGCGCGGAAAATCGATCGGCGTAGGGCTGGACAAAAGAAGATAAAAAATGCGCGTAGCCATTACTTTGTGACGAATCTATAGCGTTGATGAAGGATAGGGGGAAGATGAAGTAAATCTTTATTAGATAGTAAAAACGCTTTTATACGCATAGCCACACAAAATTGATGGGAAATCCCGTTTCGACTGAGATGGGGAGGGGGGGCAGTATGGGTTTAAAAGCATTCAATAACTTCTAAAGATGCGCGTAGCCATCATATAAAAGAGCAGCATCTGAACGGGTACCTTGAGATAGATGGTTTGAAGAATCCAAGAACAATTAGGAGCTCAACATGTTTGCATGCAGCATCAGTGTCACAAACCTGTAAATGAACGGGTTCTCAGTGAAAAAGGGTGGATGGTTCTCGAAACATTTTGGAGCTTTTTGGGTTTGCGCTGACCCAAAAAAACTGATTTGATTTATGGTGAAACAACCCGACAGGGGAGGAAGGCTAGAAATGCTCATAGAATGACACGCATATTAAATACA
Organism: Anaerolineaceae bacterium; assembly: GCA_036825115.1. Classification (GTDB taxonomy): domain Bacteria; phylum Chloroflexota; class Anaerolineae; order Anaerolineales; family Anaerolineaceae; genus Mesolinea. Next base: position 21,130 of record DAISYV010000004.1, read on the forward strand.
AAATTACATGCAATTACCAAGATTGACAAAAAAAGGATGCGATTTGCTTCGCACCAGATACTAAAAGATCACTTTTGAGTGATCTTTTTGTGGACTAAATGTAGTTCCAAACAGGTCTGCAATTATCGCACTAAAATCGCAGTAAATGACATACGGTGCTCTATCGAGCATTATTCTCCACGATCCGAAGGACGGAAATTTCTATCTAACAGGGCAGAGGTAGTAATCATCCACCTCGTCTCCCCCCTCTGTCATCCAACCAACCCGCCCACCTGGAATTTGCACTTTCCACCACGTCCAATTATCTCCCATGCATACCGGCCCATCAATTATCTCAACGACAGTATATCGGGCAAGGGAGGTCATTGTTTCGGTATTTCTTCCAGGGCTCCATCTAACCCTTTGGCTTGTGTAACTCGTCAGGCAAACATACGCTTGCATACCTACTGATAACCGGGTGTCTGGAGCTCCTTTACAAGTCGGATAGTCAACACAGGACATTAACGGCGGGGAGGTCAGCCAACCGATGGAATAATAGTAGTTCGTTGGGTCTTTTAAGATCATCGCTTTCAGTTGATATTTTCCATTTTCCAACCTGAAATAGAATGCTGCAAAACTGCTAAACCAGGGTGGGGTGAGAGGTTTACAATCCGCATAACAAGTTTCTGTCATGATCCAGGATTTTTTCCAATTCGAATACCAGAGCATCAAACTGCCACTGTCTTGGGTAATTCCCAGGCAAGAAGGGCTGCCAAGCAATCTTTCATTCAACTCTTCCAGAAAGACATCTTTAGAAACATTCATTCCACCTTCGAAATAATTTGCATATCGGATTCCGCTGTCGGGAATAAAGGTGGCAAGGGAACGGGTATTTTTGGAAGTAATGGTCTGGCGGACCATGTTGATAATTTCATTTGGGTCGGTTCGATCAATCTTCGCTGCTGCTAGCAAAGCTTTTGAGTCCTTAAAATCGCCCAGGGAAGCAAATATCGTCGCGGCTTGGCTATAACTTGCATTGCTAATATGAACCAACCCCAACTCGTATTGGGCATCCTTTAAATAGGCAGCAGAATCTTTATAATTTCCTATATTTTTGAAGACATTCACGGCTTCTGAGTACTTTGCTGTCTCTAGTAGATTGATTCCTTTTTGGTAATTCGCTTCCTTCACCAAGTCTTGCGAATCTGAATAGTCTTCAAGGTCAGAAAAAACAAGGATTGCGTCATCATAATTTTTATCGGTCAGATATTGTTTTCCGAGTTGATAATAATCTGAGAGAAAAGTTTCAACTCCGGGATAATCAGGAATTTCAAGGAAAATTTTCATGGCTTGGGAGTATTCCTCACTGTTGAAGAAAGCTTCCGCCATCTTAAACTTTGCGCTATTAATAAGTGTCCCGGAATCCCTGAAGTTGGTTATTGTGCTCAGCACTGAAATTGCCTCTTCATATTCTTCATTTGCTGTGAATTCAGATGCCAAAAGATACTTGGTCTCTTTAATCATGTCCTCAGCATCCTTATAATCAGGAATGGTGCTGAACAACAAGATTGCTTGTTCATACTCACGGTTCGAGACAAAATCAGATGCCAAAAGATACTTGGATTCCTTGATCATATCCCCAGCGTCCTTATAATCAGGAATGATGCTGAACAAGGAAATCGCGTCAGTATAGTTAGCTTCCGAAAATAATCTTGTGGCATCCAGATAATCTGCTTCCAAAATTAATTCAGACGAGGACTTATAGTCTCCAAGACTTCTGAAAATTTCCTTTGCCTCTGAGAATTGCTGATTCTCTAAGAGGTTGTTCGCCTTTTGATATTCAGCTTCGAGAATCATGTCATTGGATTGCTTATAACCGTCAAGTGATTCAAAAATCACCATGGCTTGATCGTATTTTTTATTGTCAATCAAATTGATGGCATAGTTGTACCTAACAAAGGGTAGTAAAACTCTAATAAAAATGAAAATAAATATTGCAAGGGAGATACCGATTAGTCCAAAGGTCAGGAATTTTTTCTTCTTCCTGGCTTGTCTTTCCTCAATTTCTTGATTGCGCTTTAGTTTTTCTTGTAAATTTGCTTCGATCTTTGCCAAATCTATAGTTTGAAAAACCAAATTTTTGCTTACCTTGCAGCGATGACAATTGGTTGACTCGTTCGGATTGGGTCTCCCGCAACAACATTGCCAGTAGTCTTGATCTTGCCTTGGAAAATAGATCACCCGTTCTTTTTGATCCTGGGTCCAATCGGCTAAATCTCTTTTCAACTGGACTTTTTGTGGAGCGGTGAGAGTCTCCTCAAGAGAAACTTGCTCTGGCAGATGTATTAAATTCCCCGAGGAATTCCAGATTTCAAGGTCAGAAAAAACAACTTTCTTGATAGTTACCTGGACATATTTTGTTTCAGGATCCAGAACAATGGGTTTATCGTCGCCAAAAGTGGTTTGCCCGTTTGGGGCAAGACCATGATAAGTGTACTCAACTGGCAGGATGCTATCCCTTTGAGTCTCTCCGCTATTAAAGCTCTGAATATTGACTGTAACAGAAGCAACATCGTTGGGAGTACCTCTGAGAACCTTTAGCTTTAAGAGTAGAAACACTGATTTTGTTTGAGTGTCAGAGAAGAGACTGCCTTTCTCTATTTCAACTGGCGCGTCAATTTCGTAATCAACAATTCTTAGATTTTGAAGAGGAATGTAGCGGTTTTCAGCCATAAACACCTACAGTTTTGGAAGATTTGTAAATTTCTCGGACACAGGTTCTGTACTAGCAGCAGCACCTACTTGGATTTGGGCAGGCTGAGCCGCATTAATGGCTGCCATCAACGCGATTACACTCCCAATGATCACAAGGATTAATGCCAGGATGAAATAGTTACCCGCGTAAGTCGCGTTTATGATGTAATTGTAAGCATCCCCACCCACATAAGCATTTACCATGTCATATGGATAACTGTCGCCATTGTTGTAAGCAAACATCTTATAAAAACCAAAGCCGATAGAGATAAGCGCAATAATGTAAGTAATTATGGATGAAGTGGGCAATTTTACACCAGCTAATTTTGTTTGATGTTCGTTATTCATACTTACCTCCTACGTGCAAATTGTTTTTTTTACCTGTCCCATGATTAATCACCATGCCAGCTTGCTCTGACAAGAGTTGCTTGATTTTGTTGATTTTTTTCAAATCGGTAAGAATCAATCTCCGCAATTAGTTTTATATCTACATTTCCATCAAGCAGATCACCATAAAGCTCACTGAAACTATTCCTACTGCTGTAAATGTACCAACGGTCGCTATAAGAGCCGCCATTTGGGGTTACTTCCATACAAAAATATGAGGGTTCGATGTCATCGTCATAACCCCAATTGTAGTAATCACACAATTCGGCTGTTCCTTCTAAGCCGAATTTCTTATCAACATTATTTCGCATATCATATTGGACTTCGATTGCATTTAGGGTTGTACCTTCTTTTTCCATTAACTCCCTTAATGCCGGGGTTGGGTTTCCATAAGAATAAACCTGGTCAAAATCTGGTTCCTCATAAACGACTCCGTTAACCAAAAACACATTCTCCCCTGATGAATCTTCATAAAGCTTGTAGCTGTCGGTAGCTGAATTGATTTGAATCACTGGACTCATTCTGGAAAAGCGCTGGTATTTTTTGTCGTTTTTATATGATTCTTTGGAGGAGTAAATAAAAATTAGCTCCGATCTATCAATATTTGCCTGTAAGCCAATCAACCTGAATAGAGGATGGACTAAAGATGTATACAAAGAAACGTCAGACTCACTCTCTGCAGAATCCAGGAAATCGGTGAAATCCATGTCGGAATTAATCACAATTCTCGTCCCATAGAAACCACTAACAGAGATGTCGTCTTTGTTTTCTTCTGAATAATCTGCAGTAAGCCTGGCGTGGAGATCATTATTAAAAGCTTCGCTTCGTGCGTTTTCTTGTACAGTTTTGACGATGAAAAACATCGCCCCGACGGAAATCATCAAAAAAATTACGAGCGCCGCGATGAAAAGGCGTTTTCTGGAGGTACTACTCATTTGGTCAAAGTTATGGTGAATATGGGCTTTTCCAGGTTCTGATTTTCTAAATTGCCTTACTAATTCCCCGTTAGTTCTTCTCGAAAAGAAGCCTGGTTTTATTATTTCTCCGCATGCTATGCAATACTTTTTGTTTCTTGGGTTTTCTGCTCCACACTGTGGACAATTCATAACACCCACTTTCTATAGCTAAGGATAAGTAAATAATAACAGAAAAACTAATAGATCTAATTCACAAATCACCTATTTTGAGGTTTCAGGAAAAAAGCTACTCGTCAATATTGTTCTCACCTAATCCAAAAAAGATAATTGACAGCAATGGGTGTTAATTAGGCGAAAAAGCTACTGAAATTATCGTTGATACAAAAAGTGTAATGGAGAGTGTCATTGAACGTCTGGGGCGGGATTTTCGATATTCTAAGGAGAGACTTGCGCGTAGCCGCAAGCAAACAAATGACAAGCCAAAATTCAAAAGTTGTGAGAGACAACTGATTTGAGGGATTATCTTAGTCAGCTTAAATTCAGATCTATGGCACGCCAAAAAGCGTAACGCAACCAGAGCTCATCATGAGAATGTTCTTGCCGTCGGAAGTAAACTCTAATCCAGTCAACCACATAACTGATGGCACCATGTCGGTGGTGGGTATCATTTTTCGTGTTTCCATATCCCAGGCAAGCAGTTTACCATCGTAAGTGATTCCCACAAGAAGTTTCTCGTCTGGAGATATAGCCAAGACCTCCAACCAGCCGTCAACAGGCAAATCAAATTTTACGCTTCTGCTTGGGATTTCCCAAAATGTAATATTTCCATTGGAATAGCTGAATGCGGAATTTGTTAGTGGTGTAATTGACACATTTGTGTTGTAGCCGATGCTCCCCACCAGATTGCCAATTTTAAGTCCTGAGGAGCTTTCCCATAAAATGATGGATTGCCCAACGGAGAGCATATACTCTCCATCTTCAGAGAAGATAATCTGATAAACTCTTTCGTTATGCCCAGTTAATTTGTATAGAATCTCTCCACTGGATGTGTCAATCACAATCGGTGTGGTTGTTCCGGGATTGGTTTCAACGACCAGCTTTGTCCCATCTGGAGAAATTGCCAGAATCCTTAACTCCCTGTAAGCCTTCAAGGGTATTTCGTTTATTAATTTCAATCCTTCAAGCTCATAGATACGGATCAGGTTCAGTTCCTCAACCCGGGCTATCTTTTGCCTGTCAGCAAAAAGCGTAAATCCGGAAAAATCGAATTCCTTAACTGAAGTTTGATCACCATTAGTTAGGTTCCACTCCTGAATTTTGTCTTGTGAAATGGTAAGAAGCGTGTCATTACTTGGTTGCTGAGGAAAAGGAAACCCGATGTATTCATGCTCTTCCAGAACACTATAAGATTCGGGTTCAAGGATATTGAGCGTAGTCAGTTTATCCCCTTTAAGGATGCTGAGCTCGTTTTCATCTGATGGCGAGAGGCGCATCGCGCAGTAATCCCCACAATCTACTGGGATGGAAGAAGTAATCTTGCCAGATTGAACATCCCAGGTTAGGAGGAGGTCTTGTTTTGTTGTTGCCAGGATGGATTGACCGGAATTTGAAAAGGCAAAGTCAACAATATCGCCCTGGTTTATGCTGGCGAACAAATCTCTAAGGTTCCTTCCAGTGGTAGCGTCAAAAATCTTAATGAAACGACCATCTCCGCGAGAAGCAAGTAAGGAACCGTCTGGAGAGAACGCCAATTCAGAGACATAAACATTGTGACCCGTAGCTGAGAAACGCTCCAGGTTGGTCTGCAGGTTCCAAACGCGGATGGTATTGTCTTTCTGTGAACCAGCAGAAGCAAGCAGGTTGCCATCGGGAGAAAAAACCAGACCAGAAACTTCATAAGTGTGGGCTTTATGAGTTTTGAATATTTTCTTTGAGGCAAGATCCCAAATTGTGACTCTGCCGCTCGAAGAATTCCCACCTGTTGCCAGGTATCGTCCATCGCTTGAAACTGCAAAGGTCAATAAGTACGTCTCACCGCAATCAAAGGCATCTGTATTTTCAAATGTCTCCATGTTCCACAGGTTCACCATACCGCTCTTCCCAACGGAGTAGAGAGACTTTGAATCGCCTGTGATGGCAATAGAAGTAACAGTTTCATCACTTGGAAGATATTTGATTAATGAATGATCGTTAGCCTGATAAATCCATATGCCGGTTTCTGTTGCCAAAATCAGTCTGGTGCCATCTGTGGAATAAATGAAATCGGTTATGGTGCCTCTCCCGATCACACCCAATTTTGTTAATTGGCTGATATTTGAAGCGTTTATGACTTGATTTGCAGGCATGAATGGCCCAGTCACCCGGGTGGGTGTGGGCACCATTGTCGGGGTCTGGGTTGGCGAAGGTGTGGCGGTTGATGTGGGTTCAGGCAGACTCGTTGCGGTTGGAATCACCAACGTCGATTTTTTTGTTGGCGTTGAGGTCGCTCCAAGAACGGTTGTGCTAAGTGAGGTCGGACTGGTATCAAGGTTGGTAGTTAATACAGCGTTGCAGCTGATAAGGAACAGAAAAAAGAGTACCAGGACGGAAAAAAGAACGGATAAACGTAATGTTTTTGAGTTGATCATCATCTGCCACCATCCTTAGTAAAGAACTGATT
>DAISYV010000004.1:27925-42318 GCA_036825115.1 Anaerolineaceae bacterium
CGTAATGTTTTTGAGTTGATCATCATCTGCCACCATCCTTAGTAAAGAACTGATTCAATGATCACAAATCGCATGATGAGTTCCACCACAGAACTCTAAAAAATTGATAGAATAACCTAATACTTCACCCTGAAAGAATTACTAATAGTATACCCATAAACAAGGATTGCATGTGAAACGAAGATCTACTGTAAGGCACACTCCGCGACGATCTCAGCGCCACACCCGGGTCAGGGGGCTCCCTTTGTCTCCGCGCTCAGCCTGTTCTCTCTTGTATACCCTGGTTAAGGGCGGGTCTAAGTTTATTCTGGTAACCATAAAATTGAAAGCAGGATTGTGCGATAAGCATAACATAACAGCAGAGGTCCAGTTACAAGCAAACTCGCCCCTCTCACATCCTGCAGGTGAAGCATTCCCCACATATTTTCCATAAAACGCGGCAAATAATCTACGGAATTAAGCATCAGGAATATACTGATTGATGATACTGTAACCGAGAGGTCGAAATGTCCACATCCACATTCCTCATCAGAAATGAAACCCCTGAAGATTTAACCATGATTAGTGAAGTAACGATTGAGGCGTTTCGTCCCTTGGGCTTTGATACACTGAATGAACCCTACGTCATAGAAGCCCTGCGGGTGGCTGGCGCGCTTACGATCTCACTCGTTGCTGAGATTGATCATCGCGTGATAGGGCATATCGCCTTCTCTCCTGCGTCTATTTCTGATGGAACTCCTGGTTGGTACGCGCTTGGACCTGTTTCTGTGCTGCCTGAGTATCAGCGCACAGGCATTGGCAGAGCCCTGATCTGGGCGGGTCTTGAGCGCCTCGAAGCCATGGGGGCACGCGGCTGCTGCCTCGTGGGGCACCCGGAATATTATGGCAAAGTCGGGTTCATCCACCCGAGCGGGTTTTATTATGAGGGTGTACCTGGGGAACTCTTTTTCGCCATTTCCTTCGACGAACAATATCCGCAGGGAGCAGTTACCTTCCACGAAGGCTTTATGGCCCAGGCTTCTCCCAGTAGTTGACCTAAGGTCCTGCCAAAGACCAGGTTATAACCCTCGCTGAGGATAATTTTTGATCTACAATTCCCTGGGGAGTGGCTGGGGATTGTGGCGCGTTGCTTATCGCCGGGCAAGGGTATAATCAAAGTATTACAAGAACAATGGAGGCTTTCAATGGATTATGCCTTGATCATGGCTGGTGGTGCTGGTACGCGTTTGTGGCCGCTGAGCCGTGAGCATCTCCCCAAACCTGCCCTTCGTCTTTATGGCGTTCAAAGTATGTTTGAAATTGCAGTTGACCGGCTTTTGCCTTTGTTTTCACCGGAACAGATCCTGGTTGTCGCCAGCGCGGATCATAACCAGGTTTTGCATGAACAAGTTCCATCCATCCCTGAAGCAAATTTCATCATTGAACCCGAAGGTCGTGGCACAGCTTCGGCAATCGGGTTGGCAGCCATTCATTTGGCAGCGCGTGATTCCAATGCCGTCATGGCTGTGCTGACGGCTGACCACGTTATCGGCAAACCGGATATCTTCCGGTCGGTTATTCGTTCAGCGCTGGAATTTGCGAGGGAGGATTACCTCGTCACTCTCGGCATCAAACCAACCTGGCCGTCGACCTCGTATGGCTACATAGAACAGGCAGAGCTTTTAGGTGAGAAGCTTGGTTTCAAGGCCTACACCGCGGAGCGATTTGTGGAGAAACCAAATGCCCAAAATGCCCAGCGGATGCTTAATTTGGGCAAGTACTCCTGGAATAGCGGCATGTTCATTTGGAAAGTCGATCGGATCATGGGGGAATTTAAGCGGCAAATGCCGGATCTCTACGCGCGCCTGTTGCGCATAGCCGATTGCATCGGAACAGAGGAATACGACGCGATTTTAGGCGAGTTGTGGCCGGGTATTGCCAAGCAGACGATCGATTACGGCATTATGGAAAATGCCAAGCGCGTGATTGTCTTACCTGCGGACATGGATTGGCTGGATGTTGGTACCTGGAACAACCTCAAAACGGTACTCGACTCGGATGAGAAGGGCAACAGTAAGAGCGGTGATGTGATCCTGTGGAATTCAGAGAACTCCATGGTCATCGGCGACAAGCGGCTGGTAGCTGCGATAGGGCTTGAAAACATGATCATTGTGGATACCCCGGATGCCCTTCTGGTATGCGATATGGCCCGCGCGGGAGAAGTGAAAGCTCTCGTGGAGCACTTGAAGCTGAACGGACGCCAGGACCTGGCGTAGGATTAGTTAATAGCTGATAGCTTGTCCTGACATGAAGATTGCATTATCGGGTTCAAGTGCAAATACTATTCGAGCATGATGACCCGACATATAACACTACCCCTTAAGGTGTAGGGTGGGCTGGCGTCGAAAATTGTTCACCTACCTGAGTCTCAATATAGCCAACCCACCGAATAGTATATTAACTTACGGCTTCAAAGGACTGTTTGCCCATCAAAGGTTACGACGATTCAGCGGATTTTAATGTTATCGCGCTTCAGTCACCTTGAGTCTATAGAGCTCTTCCACTGCCAGCGCGACTTTAGTGACTGAGGCGTCACGGGTGGTGGGGTAGACAAAGTAGGTATCATCCAGCGTGCTGACGTCGACACAGTCCATCTTCTTATCAATGTAGTTGTACTCGATGTGGATTGAGTACAAAGAGGGCACCGTCTTCACAATCTCGAATTTGTCTCCCAGGTATTCCCCGCGCAGGACGATTCCGTCCATGTCGTGCTTGAACCAGCCCTTGCCCATCTGAACAAAACCATCACTGTTGGGCAGGGAGTCCACCAAAACCTCACATTCCAGGTAGTACGTGCCGGCTTCAACCTCTCGCCGGACGTTTTCCCGCTCCCATTCATACCAGGAAGGGGGATGGGAAAATTCTGTTTCGCCTTCCAAAGCCTGGAGTTGACCGTATTCGGTCAATTGCCAGTGCTTGCCGCAGGCTTCGCAGAAAATTTCGCTACCCTTGCTGTTCATGCGGTACTCCGTCTGGCAGTGGGGGCACTGATAGAGCACACGGTGCAGCCCTTCAGCGCGATCAGGGGCATCCTGGACGACCTTGTTTTCAAACTGCCAGGCGTAGTCGTCATATTCAAAGCTTTCCTCAACCCGTTGCTGGATGGTTTTTGCGTCGAGCGATTCAACTTCCTGCTGGGTGAGCAGTAATTTTAGTTCGGTGGTGGTGGGAATCCCACGGTTGGTTTGATTCCAAGAGGGCTCGTTGATGTGGTGCCCATGTGAGATCAGGGTCACGACCGGAACCTTCAAAAAGCGGATCATTTTCCCCAGGGATTCTGGCAAGACCGCGTCCGTACCGATCAGGGAATAACGCGCTTCAGGGTAATAGGCGACGATCTGTTTCTGTTTGAGCAGCTTGACTGTTTGGCGGATGAGCTCGAGATCATTGACGAACTTTCGCTTTGCGATGCAACCAACCTCGCGCATGATCCACTCTCGTGAGATAAATCCGTCCAGGGCAACAACGTAATTCGCGCGCTTAGGGAAGATCGCGGCGGTCATGACTTTAAAGTCAAAAAAACTATTGTGGTTGCAAAGTAACAGGTAAGGAGGCTTAACGCCCTGCAAATCGCGATAAAAGCGGGTTTTATGCTTCCAGACATCAGGATAACTGAGCAGCCAGGTGAGCGGCATCAGATATCTGGCCTGAGGTTTGACTTCTTTAAAGAAATCATAACGAGGGAAGTCGGCAATTCTTGTGTCTGCCAGCTTCTGGTTGTAATTCCCCATAACATTGTCGGTAAAAGTGCCCATTATTTAACTCTCCGTTTAGGGTTCGCCGTCGCCCGTCCGGAGACCCAGAATGTGTAAGTATTAACCTGAAAACTGAGGAAAAGTTACAAGTCATTAATATCACAAGCATTTTACCCGAAGTTTATCGCATCTGAAAATGTGGAGGTTTTACGATCCTGGTCGCATAAGGGAAAATGTGCCAGTCTTCGAATTTCAGCTTTGATTGTGGATCACATCCAATAACTAACTTTGGCGCTTGTACCGCAGGCGAAATCGTTTTAAGTTCAGGTTATAATTAATCATCAAATACTTGAAAGGAGTTTTGTATGAAAGGTAAACCTGAAATTATTGAAAAACTGAACTTTTTACTGGCAGATGAGCTAACCGCAGTCAACCAGTATTTTGTTCATGCTGAGGAATGTGGCGACTGGGGTTATGAAGTCCTGCACGAAAGCATCGAAAAACGCTCTATCGGCGAGATGAAACATGCTGAGAAACTGATTTCGCGGATCCTGTTCCTTGGCGGCACGCCGGTAGTTGACAAACTCAACAAGATCCACATCGCTGATAACGTCACGGGAATGCTTGAAAACGACAAAAAAGCTGAAGAAGACGCAATCAAAGATTACAACGATGCCATTAAACTGGCAACAGAATTGTTGGATAATGGCACCAAGGAACTACTTGAATCAATCCTGAGGGATGAGGAAGAGCACATTGATTACATCGAGGCACAACTTGAGCAAATCGAGCAGATGGGTCTTGAGCAGTATCTGACCACAGTGAAGTAAGCGGAGGAAACATGAAAGGCACTGAAAAAGTAATTGAAGCATTAAATGGTTTGCTGCGTGAAGAACTAACTGCCATCAGCCAGTACATGGTGCATGCTGAGATGTACGAGGATTGGGGTTACGAAAAACTGGGTGAAGCTGAGGAACATCGCGCCATCGAGGAAATGAAACACGCAGAAACCCTGATTGAACGTATTCTGTTCCTCGAAGGTCGTCCGATTGTCAGTGAACTGGATGCCATTCGCATCGGAAAAACCGTGGATGAAATGCTCGGGAATGATCTCATCCTGGAGACCGACGCGGTCAGAATGTATAACGAAGCAATCAAACTGGTAGTTTCTGAGAAAGATAACCAAACTAAAAAGGTCCTGGAAAAAATACTGTCTGATGAAGAAGAACATGTAGACTTCTTTGAGGAACAAATCGGCCAGATTGAGCAGATGACACTGCCCTTCTATCTCTCCACGATCAAGTAGTTTTTCGTTGATCCAAAGACCCCGCCAATAACGGGGTCTTTTTTGTTGCGTTTAACTATCAGCCAGTGGAACGCGGTAAAATCAGTGGGAGTTTTTCCGATGACCACTTTGCTGCTAATCATCATCTATGTTGCCTTCATCAGCCTTGGGCTGCCAGACTCGATGCTCGGGGCAGCCTGGCCAGTCATGCAAGGCGAACTTGGGCTGCCTCTGGCTGGAGCAGGCCTGGTCTCGATGATTGTTTCTGGCAGTACAATCATTTCAAGCCTCTTCAGCGGCATCCTGATCCGGCGGCTTGGCACAGGCAAGCTGACGCTAATCAGCGTCTTGATGACCGCCCTGGCGCTTTTGGGATACTCCTTCAGTCAGAACTATCTTTGGCTCTGCCTGATCGCGATGCCCCTGGGATTGGGCGCGGGCTCGGTCGACGCCGCACTAAATGATTTTGTGGCACGCAACTTTTCAGCGCGGCACATGAACTGGCTCCACAGTTTCTGGGGTGTGGGAGCCACAACTGGTCCGTTGATCATGGCTTTCATGCTCAACCAAACCGGTCGCTGGCAGATGGGCTACCGAACGGTAGCGATTGTCCAGTTCACACTGGTGGCAATCCTCACGATCTCATTACCCTTATGGCAGCGTTTTCCAACCCCCATCCCCCAACACGCCGGCACAGGTAGAGTCAAGATCCGAAAGATTAAGGGTATTACACCAAATCTGGTGGCTTTCTTTGCGTACTGCGCGGTGGAAACGAGCACCGGCCTGTGGGCAGCCAGTTTCCTGGTTCAGCAACGCGGGCTCAGCCAGGTTTTGGCGGCTGGAGGGGCTTCGGCTTACTACTTAGGGATCACCCTGGGACGATTTCTCAACGGCTTCCTTTCCTCACATTTTGAGGCAAGAAACCTGGTTCGGGGTGGGCAGGCGTTGATACTGCTGGGTATCGTTCTGTTGTTTCTGCCCTTTCCAATTCTGAGCCTTGCAGGTTTGATGATTATCGGATTGGGTTGCGCGCCAATTTATCCAACCCTGCTTCACGAAACCCCTCGCCGTTTTGGTGCCGAAAACTCGGCCAGCCTGATGGGGCTGCAGATGGCAGTCGCCTATTGCGGACTGACATTGATGCCGCCGCTGTTGGGATTGATCGTCGACCGCTTCGGTTTGCAGCTCTATCCACTGGGCTTGTTGTTGCTGGCATTGATGTTGACCTTTGGTACCGAGCGATTAAATCGGGTTCTGGCAGAGCAGCGTTCCTAATGGGGTTATACAAACGTTATAAAGCTGGAAAACTTCTTTTAAAATTCAAATAATGGTTGAATGAGATAGGAGTTGACCATGAAAAAGCACATCCCAAAAACCGATGAAGACCCACAATTGTATCCACCTGATCCCTGCGCGGATACAGATCAAGCCCACGAAGAAAATCTAAATAACGCGGTCGAGGGTGGACCGATTTACCGAGCCGATATCCCCAGGAACCTGCCATTAAACATTCCGTTGAAGTAGCAGGCGATTAAAGTGATCAAAAACCGGGAGCGAATGTTCGCTCCCGGTTTTTGCTTGTTATTTGTCTGGATGGCAATAGGTTGAGATTGGGTTTATTGCTGTTTTTGCAGCGCCTGGTGAGCGAGGGCAAGGCCGCCATAGAGCCCGGCGATACCCGAAAGCCCGCTGGGCACGACATAGCTTTCCATATCTGCGATCTGGGGCAGGCGCAGGTAGTTGCCAAGCAAGTGAGTCAGTTCTGAACGGATCATGGGGAAAAGAAAGCTTTGGTTCATGACCCCACCGCCAAGGATGATGCGCTCAGGGGCAAGGATCAGGCAAATATTCATCAAACCGAGGGCGAGATAATGGGCTTCAAGTTGCCAGGCAGGATGATCCGGACCCAAGGAGGCGGCTTTTTGCTGCCAACGCGCTTCGATGGCAGGTCCCGAAGCCAAACCCTCCAGACAGGTGCCGTGGAAAGGACAATTACCAGGAAAATGAATGTCCGAAGGATGTTGAGCGAGGAGCATGTGCCCCATTTCCGGGTGCGCGTAGCCATGAAGTAGCTGACCGTCAACAAGGGCACCTCCGCCGATGCCAGTGCCAATGGTGAGGTAGACCAGGTTGTTATTACCTTGCCCGGCACCCCAGCGCGATTCAGCCAGCACGGCTGCGTTGACATCGGTATCAAAGCCAATGGGCAGATCTGCGCCGAGAGTTGCTTGGAAAAAACCAACCACATCGGCGTTTTCCCAGCCGGGTTTTGGGGTGGCAAGGATCTGACCGTAAGTTGGGGATTCGGGTCGGGGGTCAAGCGGGCCAAAGCAGGCGATTCCAAGTGCGGCTAAATGGCCGAAATCTTTCTGTGCCAGGATGAAGAAATCGGCGCAGGCTGCCAGCGTTGGCTGGGGGAGGGTGGTGGGGATGCGGATCTCGCGCAGAATATTATTTTGCTCATCAGCAACAGCGCAGATGAATTTGGTCCCTCCGCCTTCAATCGTGCCAATAATCTCTTTGTTTTCCATGCAATGATTATAATCGCCGAATTGTGAAAAAGTTGCTCTTCAGACTCATAATAGTTTTTCGTAGGCAGGGTTGCGTTGCCTGCCCAGCGTTTATTTGCGGGGTCAACCCGGCATATGAATTACTGAAAACCAAGCCAGCCTATGGGCGCCTGTAATGCTGACCGCAATGAAAAATTCCGTCTTTGCGAGGAGCGAAGCGACGTGGCAATCTGCTTTTTATAGTTTTATTTGGAGACCTATTGCTCAATTACTGTGCTCGGTCCCGTGAGGAGCCTACGTATCGAGTACCTTGCCTCTACAAAACAATACGGAGGGAGATTTCTCCCTCCGTATGGAAAACTATAATCCAACCCCCTTAAATGACTAATACGACGGGTTGGAGTGAGAGATTTCAATCTGCTTCACGCAAATAAAGCGCGGCACTTTCAACGCCGTGGGGTCGCGGCGGCCATAACTGCTGGAGACGTTATAAGCAACCTGCTCCTCGCTCATCCACTGCACCCTTTCCCCAAAGAAATCGCTGAATCTCTGGGTCAGGCGCACGTTGTAGGGCACCTGCACGCTGCCATCTTTCTTCAGATACAGCGCGCCGAAGCGGCTGGAGCCAGTCACCATGCCTTGGGTCGGGTTGACCACGTTCATGTAATGGATGTACGGCACATAGAGGATGTCTTCATCGCGATCCATTTCGAGCAAATCCTTCAATGTCGCGACCGATTTTTCGCCGCCGTCCATCACCAGGCTGGTGTGGCTGACGTCATGCCCTGTTGGTGCTTTCCCGAACTCGTCTGCACTATCCTGATCCCACATAAAAGCCTGGAAGCGTCCTTCTGAAACCAGGGGGAAGGGCTTTCTCTCCAAGCCAAAACGGTCAGAGGATTGAGCGTAGATCTCCACTTCGCGTGGGTCATCTACGAGACGGATCTTTTCTGAAAACAGCAGTTTCCCCTGATCCTCTTCCTTCAGGAAAGAATACCCCTGCATGAGGGCACCGCCAGTCATTCCATAGTAAGCCATAATGTTGCTCAATTCAGCTGTAGCCGCGGGACCAAACACGACGGTGTATTTGCCCACGGGCAGCTGCACGGCTTCATCCTCCTGGTAATGTTTTACCAGCAAAGCGAGATCGGCGTGCAAACCCTCCGCGTCGAGGTCACTCTTCTTTTGGGCGCTTTGCTCAGCGTTGACCTCCCATTTCAGGCTTTCGGAGGATAACACTGCGGTAACTTGTGCGTCCGTGGAGCGGAAGTATTGGCTGTGCTCGTTGGCTGTGCTGATCTGAGCCGTGGTGGTTGTTCCACTGCTGAAGATACCGCTCAATTTCACATCATCGTTTTCCAGACCCCCAGCCAGCGTGTTGAAGTATGCCAGGCGTTCTTCGTTTGTCAATGCGGCTAAAGCCTGGTCAAAAGCGCGCTCATCGAGCACATCCTTCTCGTAGGCGGGGAAAGTGGGTTCATAATTGAGCGCTTGGGCGTGTGGTAGCATTTCCACCAAAATATCCAAACCTCTTTCCATGCTTTCGAAATCGGAAGGATCGGCGATCATGCTGTAGCTGACTTTCTTGCGACCATCAAAGGCGATGTAGTCCAGTGAGATCAGGTGCTCATTGGTGTTGAGCGAAATCGCCGAGTTGGCGAAACGCATCAGGTAGCTGTCTTCTTCGTGATAAGAGATCAGCGCTTGCAGACCCTTGTTCAAGGCTGCCTGGCGTAGTTTTTGTAATAAATCAATAACCTGGTTGCTCATCTTACTCTCCTACCTGTACGTTATCGAAGCGGCAGATCGGAACGCCGTGTCCGAGCTGCATGATCTGATTGGGCGCACCTTTGCCGCAGTTCTCAACATAATGAACATGCCAGGTGCTTTCGTCGCCGACAGCACTGAGTGAATTGTAGAATGGCAGGGTCTCACCGCGGTAAGTCGGGTTTTTGACCACTTGCTTCTTTTGCCCGTCCTCCACCAGCCAGCCGATGTCGCAGGCAAAATGGAATTGTTCGCGGTTGGAACCGATCGACCAGCTTTTGTCACCATCCAGCACCACACCATACTTGGTGTTGGCGATAATATCTTCCAGGCTGCCGTCTGTGCCGGGGTCGATGTTGATGTTGGTCATACGTTCGATCGGCACACGGTAGAAGGATGTGGCGCGGTTGGCGCCGCTGGATCCATCGAAAATCTGCTTTTTTGCCTTGGCGTTGGCTTCTTCCACCATCTGGCGGCCAGTGATCGCCCCGACGAGGATGCCCTTATCGATCAGAAGGTTATCCTGCGCGGGCACTCCGTCATCATCAAAACCAAAACTCCCCGGGCTGTTGGGTTCCAGCGCGTTCGCGCGGGCTGTTAGCTTTTCGGAGCCGTAGCGCAGCTTGCCAAAGTCTTCCAGGCGGACAAACGAGCCACCTGCGAAGGATAGCTCATACCCAAGGATCCGGTCCAGCTCCAGGGCGTGCCCAATTGTCTCGTGGGTCTGCAGGAACATGATCCCGTTCAGCAAAATGACTGACATCTTGCCGTTGGGGGCGTCATCAGCGACCAGCACCTGGTTTAGCTCGCTGACGATACGTTCAGCATTGGCAAGAAAGTCGGTTTCATCGATGCTTTCCCAGCCGCGGGTAGCGCCGGAGCGCCCAGGCTGGTACTTACGGCGCTGCATTCCGCCGTCCTTATCAATGCCCATGGCTTGAATGCCGGGAAAAACTTCGATGATGTTTTTCTCAATCTCAGAGCCTTCAGAATCCATGAAAATGATTTGTTTGCGTACAAATTCAAGCAGGCTAAAGCGCTGGATAACGCCTGTTTGGTTCAGTGCCGCGTCCATTTTTTGCAGGAATGCCACTTTTTCATCCAGACCGACAGTGAAGGGGTCGATTTGATTAGGGCTGGTAAAACTGCCTGTGATGGCTTCTTTTTCCGCCAGGCGGATGGGGAAGGTCACGCGTTCGGAAGCGATGCGCGCGTTGTCGAAGGCTCTCTCAAAAATTGCGTTCGGATTGGTAAGGTCCGAGGAAGCTGAAAAGCCCCACGCTCCGTTGTAGAGTACGCGTACACCCATGCCACTCTGACTGGAAGCATTGTTTTCTTTAAGGTTGCCATTCCACATGAAGAGGAAGTTGCTGTCTTCCCGTGGATACCATCTGGCGTCAACATAGTGCGCGCCTTTGGCTTTCATCAAGTCTAATTGTTCTTTAATTTTTTCTCTCACGCTGGATCTCCTTTATCTGAACTGTAAGAAATATTATAGTGTCTTAAACTGGTTTGTGCTTATTCTTGCATCACAAGCTGCCTGTGCAGCTGCTTTAAGGATAAACTAATCAAGATAGTGGCACTGATGGCAAAACGGGAACTTTTCAGCACCCAAATCGTCAGTGTTATAGTCTGTCTACTGCAGACTAATTGAGGTTGGCAATGAAACGAGAGCTCAAAGAAGCAGAATCACCGGAGAAAACCGGCAAAAAAACCAAAAGAGATCGGGAAAAACGCGACCATCACTGGCGATGGCTGCCGCGCATGTTCATTAAACCACGCGGCACGCTTGCGAAGGTCAACGACCAGGATAAAGCTGTTTGGTTTGCTCCGCTGCTTATCCTGGCTGTCATGGTTCTCCTGGCGGTGGTTTTTGCGGCTCCCATCAAGCGCGTCAACATTCAGACCGGCGCAACGATCCCGGAAGACTTCCAATGGTGGTCACAGGAGCGTCAGCAGCAATTCCTGCAAGCGCAGCAAAACCTGACCTCTCCCACGTTCATGTACCTTTTCCCATTGCTCTCAGGCTTGGCAGGTTATTTGCTCTTTTGGGTGATCTGCTCGAGTTTACTCTACCTCTCGCTGACGCTGGCTGGAAGTCGAACCACTAATCAGAAGGTCAGCAATCTCATCGCCTGGGCGATGATTCCGTTCGCCTTGCGCGAACTGATCAAAGTAATCGTTATTATCAGTTCAAAAAGGCTGATCGCTGAGCCTGGACTCAGCTACCTGGTTGCCAGTGAAGCCACTGGTATCATGGCCTGGCTAAAGGGCATACTCGGGCAGGTTGACTTTTATGGCTTGCTTTTTGTAATCTTCCTCTTCCTGGGTGCAATTCCGCTTTCTGGCTTGAGAAACAGCAAGGCAGTCCTTGCCACCACGGTTGCTTTGATCCTGGTGCTGGTGCTTGTGGGCTTGCCCTCTGTCATCTCAACCGCATTAAGCGGTTTGGGCGGCTCGGGATATTACTTCTTTTAAGGTGTTTTATGAGCGATAGTTTCGTCAGCGTTCGTGACTTGGTAAAGACTTACAAAATGGGCAGCACCCAGGTGCATGCCCTCAATGGAGTCTCGCTCGAAATTGAACCTGGCACTTTCACAGTCTTGATGGGTCCTTCCGGTTCTGGCAAGAGCACTTTGCTGAACATGATAGGCGGTCTGGACTGGCCTACCTCAGGGTCCATTGTTGTTGGCGGTGAACAGATCGATCGGATGGATGAGAATCAACTGGCAAATTACCGGCGTAACAAGCTGGGTTTTATCTTCCAGACCTTTAACTTGGTTTCGACCATGACCGCCGAAGCCAATATTGGCTTCCCGCTTCGATTTTCGGGCATCAAAAAAGGTCGGCGCGTTCAACGCGCTAAAGAGTTGATGACGCAAGTCGGGATGGAAGACCGCATCGGTCATAAACCCACTGAACTTTCTGGTGGTCAGCAGCAGCGCGTAGCGATCGCGCGCGCCCTGGTCAATGACCCTCCGTTAATTCTCGCAGACGAGCCAACAGGAAATCTCGACACCCAAAGCGGCATCGTGATCATGCAACTGCTCGAGCAGCTGCGCAAAGCGGGCAAAACAATCATCGTTGCCTCGCACGATCCGCGCATGCTCAATTACGCAACCCAACGCATCAATCTGCTCGATGGGCAGCTTGTGACCGACGAACAATACCAGGAATCCATTCAGCGTGTAGGCTGAGAAGGTGAAATATGAAAAAGAATCTACAATTTGCGCTTGTGATCACGATGCTTGTGGGGTTGGTGGCTTTGCCAATCCTCAGCCAAAAGGGCTATGCTATGCCCCAGCGGTGGGTGGATCCGCCCACTGAAACTCCCGCTCCCACCCAGGTTCCGTGGGGTTGGGTGCCGAATAATGGCAACGTGGTTAATCCATCAGGTTGGGTTCCTAATAATGCCATCCAGCAAGTGACCGAACGTCCAATGCTTTATATTGCAGATTATTACACCAGCTTGGGTAATAAAAGTGTCAATCCCTATGGTAACTTTGATCTCAGCTTCATTATTAGAAATGGTGGAAAAGCGAATGCGCTAAATGTCCTGTTGGTTTTCAGCAGTCAGGACTTTGACCCTCTGGATGGAGGTGTAGCAAGCATCAAAGATGTTACTGTTTCGGATTTGAACGAAGGCCGTACCCATCAATTTAGAGTTAATGATATGTCCACCTGGAAGTATTCAGGCATCATTACAGCTGCAGTCTCCTACATGGATGAACTAGGCAACACCTATTCTGAAACCTTTACATTCACCCTCATAATCAACCAGACTGGCAGCACGGGTTCCACCGCTGCCACAGCCACTCCTTCAGCGGTTATGCGACCCCAGATGGTGGTCAACAGCTACACCACCGATATCGATCCCCTGCAGCCCGGCTCGCACTTCAAGCTTGGGCTCAAGGTCAGCAACGCCGGCACAGCCGACGCGCGTGCCGTGAGCCTGGTTTATGGCGGCGGCGCGACGGCCGGCACCACCGACCCGCTTGGCACGCCCCAGGCTGGTGGGGTGGGCGGCGCTGGCGGCGACGTGAGCAACTTTGCGCCCGTGGGCAACAGCAACGTCATCCTCCTCGGGGATGTCCCAATGGGCGGCACGCTGAGTCCGGAACAAGAATTTATCGTCAATGTGACCACGAACCCCGGAGCCTATCCGCTCAAACTCTCGTTTGTTTATACGGATACTAATGGTGTCCGGATGGTGGATGACCAGGTCATCACCTTGCTGGTCTATTCGCTTCCTCAGCTTGAGTTCAGCTTTTATCAACCCATGGAAGGAATGATTACTGCCGGGCAGATGGGAATGCTTCCCATTCAAATCACCAACCTTTCCAGGAAGAGCGTGGTTTTGGGAAATGTTGTCGCCACCAGCCCCAATGGCGAGATGAGTAACAACAGCATCCTGGTTGGCACGCTTGACCCCGGCGGCTACTACACCTTCGATCCGATGTTTATGCCGTTTAGCGAAGGTGAAGCGGCAATCAATTTCGAAATCCGCTACACCGATGACTTCAACCAGTTACGGACCTACAACAGCTCGCTAACAATCAACGTGAACCCGCCGATGGAAATGCCCCAGCCTTACCCCTTATTGGACGAAAACGGCAACCCGGTGCTCGATGAGAATGGGAATCCCATCATGGTGGATCCGATGAACCCCTTCCCCGATGGCAACCCCCAGGAGCCCGTTTCCCAGCCCGGTTTCTTCGCGCGTATCTGGAATGCCATCAAGAGTTTCTTCGGTTTTGGTTCTGACACCAACAACGGTAAACCCACTGAACCGGGCATGAATGGCGAAATCTACTACGAAGGTGGCGGCGGCAAGCTGCCCTAATCATCCTTGTTGATGTGTTGTCCACTGAAATGGAGAACGTATGCGCTTTACTGACTTTATCAGCCTGATCATCGATAACCTGAGCCGCCGCAAGGGCAGGGTTCTGCTGACCGCTATTGGCGTGGTGATCGGCACTGCCGCTGTTGTGACGCTGGTGTCCCTTGGGGTGGGTTTGCAAAAGAGTGCCACCAGCCAACTTTGGGGCATCAACGACCTGACCAGCATCGAGGTCTATCCTGGTTACCCAATGGTTG
>DAISYV010000005.1:0-41796 GCA_036825115.1 Anaerolineaceae bacterium
AGCGATACAAGATGATCGAAGCGCTCAATCTTGGCAGCCAGGTGACGAACGAGGATTTTATTCGCAAAGCTGTCGAGTTTGACGCCGATGTTTTGCTGGTTTCTCAGACGGTGACCCAGAAAAACGTCCACGTTCAAAACCTGACCGAGCTGGTTGAACTGCTTGAAGCAGAGCGTCTGCGAAAGCGGTTTCTGCTGATTATTGGTGGTCCTCGCATCAGCCACGAGCTCGCCAAAGAGTTGGGCTGTGACGCGGGCTTTGGCCCTGGAAAGTACGCGGATGACGTGGCCAGTTATGTCTGCACCGAGTTGGCTGCCCGCAAACAGCAAGCCTTGTAAATTATTGTTTGTCCTGGAGAAAGGTAGCAGTTATGAGTAAGTTGATCAGTTTGGAAGATGCAGTGAACCTCGTGAGGGACGGCGATACGATTATGGTTGGGGGTTTCCTGGCAGTTGGCACGCCAGAACGGCTCATTGACGCGCTCATCGCCAGGGGTGTCAAGGATCTGACTCTCATTTGCAACGACACTGGTTTTGTGGATCGTGGTGTTGGAAAGATGGTTGTCGCCAAGATGTTCAAAAAAATCATGGCTTCTCACGTTGGAACCAACCGCGAAACCGGCCGGCAAATGCTGGAAGGCGAAACCGAAGTTGTGCTTGTCCCACAAGGCACGCTGATCGAGCAGATCAGGGCTGGCGGCTTCGGGCTTGGCGGCGTTCTCACCAAAACTGGATTAGGAACCCAAGTGGAAAAAGGTAAAACGGTCATCGAGATTGATGGTGAACGATACCTGCTCGAGAAGCCTTTGCGGGCAAACATTGCCTTACTTTTCGCAGAGAAAGCCGACGAAAAAGGCAATCTGTCATTCCATGGTGCCACGCGCAACTTTAACACCTACATGGGTGCCGCGGCGGATATCGCGATCGTCGAAGCGCAAAAAGTTGTAAAGGTTGGGGAAATGGTCCCGGACGAAGTGGTGGTTCCCGGGGTCTTTATTGATCACATCGTCGACGGAGGCGCACTATGATGGACAAACAGCAAATGCAGGAATTTATTGCCAAACGTGTTGCCCAGGAGCTTCAGGATGGCACGCTTGTGAACCTTGGAATTGGTTTGCCTACGCTGGTCGCGAATTTCGTCCCCGAAGGCAGAGACGTCACTTTTCAAAGCGAAAACGGTTTCATCGGGGTTGGCCCCGTCCCCACTGAGGAACAGCTCGATCCCTGCATCGCCAACGCGGGCGCGATGCCAGTCACTATCCTCCCTGGAGGAAGCTTTTTCGATAGCGCCATGTCTTTTGGGATTATTCGCGGTGGACATGTGGATGTGACTGTGCTGGGAGCGTTGCAGGTGGCCGAAAATGGCGACATTGCCAACTACATGATCCCTGGCAAAATGGTGCCCGGGATGGGGGGCGCAATGGACCTGCTTAGCGGCGCAAAGAAAGTGATCGTCGCCATGGAGCACACCGCCAAAGGCGCTCCAAAACTTCTTCCTGAATGCACCCTACCCCTCACGGCGGTCAACGCGGTTGACCTGATCATCACCGAGATGGGCGTCATCGAGGTCACACATGAGGGGTTTGTGCTGATCGAACAAAACCCGGATTACACCCTGGACGAGATCAAAGCCGCCACCAGCGCTCCGTTGATCATCAGCGCAGCTTTGAAGCAGATGGGCTAGCATTCTTTTCTATAAAGAGAAACAGTGCTGGTCAGTTTGACCAGCACTGTTTTTTTGTCGCTTTTAGTAGGTATAAAATCCCTCGCCAGTTTTGCGCCCGAGCTTGCCGCCCCGGACCATCTTGCGCAGTAACGGATGCGGGCGGTATTTGCTATCGCCAGTCTCCTTATAAAGCACTTCCATGATTGCCAGGCAGACATCCAACCCGATCAAATCACCCAATTCCAAAGGTCCCATCGGGTGATTGGCACCGAGCTTCATAGCTGTGTCGATTCCCTCAACGCTGGCAACGCCTTCGGCATAAATGCCTACAGCCTCGTTGATCATTGGTATCAGGATGCGATTGACCACAAAGCCAGCTGATTCTTTTACCTCCACAGGAGTTTTGCCCAACCCTTTTGCAATCTCTGAAACCTTCTCCACGACCTCCGCTGGTGTAGACAGCCCAGGAATAACCTCGACCAGCTTCATGACCGGCGCGGGATTGAAAAAGTGCATCCCAACCAGGGGATGAGTCAAGCCCTGAGCGATTTCGGTGATCGAAAGCGAGGAGGTGTTGCTTGCAAAAATGCAATCGGGTTTAGCAATTGAGTCCAGTGCCTTGAAAGTCTCCCGTTTGATGGAAATTTCTTCCAAAACAGCTTCGATTACAAGGTCACAATCCGAGCAATCCTCAAGCAGACCTGCGGTGATTCGGGCGTTGACCTGATCTGCAGTGGCTTGTTCCAACTTGCCGCGGTCCACCCTGCTCTGCAAGCCTTTGGCAATCCGTTGCTGCCCTTTTTGGGCAAATTCAAGGGTGATATCGGTGAGAATGACTTCGTATCCATCCGTTTGAGCAAAAGCCTGGGCAATCCCGCTTCCCATGATGCCTGCCCCGATCACTGCTACTTTCATAGTTTCTCCTTTTAGCAAAGCAGCCTGGATTTTTTCCAGGCTGCCATTAATTCAATTACCGATTTTTGAAGGCTTTCTCTTTGCGTTTCTCGATAAAAGCCTGCATACCTTCTTTTTGATCTTCAGTCGTGAAACAGTTGCTGAATAAGGCAACCTCGTGCTGGATCCCGTCCGGAGTTGGCATATCCAGTCCTTCATTCACAGCCTTCTTGATGTTTCGGATAGCAATGGGAGCATTCACCGCGATACGATTGGCGATTTTTAAGGCTTCCGCCAGCAGGTCTTGCTGGGGAAAGACACAACTCACTAAACCGATTTGAAGGGCTTCCTCCGCTTTGATATTCCTGCAAGTAAACAGCAATTCTTTTGCCTTCGAAATGGATCCAATCACGCGAGCAAGGCGTTGGGTACCCCCAAAGCCTGGGGTAATGCCCAAGCCGGCTTCAGGCTGCCCGAAGACAGCGTTCTCGCTGCAGATTCGAATATCACAGCTTAATGCCAGCTCATTCCCACCGCCCAACGCGTAGCCATTGATGGCGGCAATCACAGGCATGGGAAAGGTTTCGATCTTTCTGAACAGCGCGTTTCCAGTTTCACTGAATATCCTGGCCTCTGGTTCGGTCATACAGCACATTTCTGCCACGTCAGCGCCAGCAATGAACGCTTTCTCTCCCGCTCCAGTGATCACCAGGCAGCGGGTAGTCTCAAGATCCACCGCATCCAGAATTTCATTCAGCTCGTGTAAAACAGCCCTGTTGATTGCATTTAAGGCTTCAGGTCTGTTGATGGTGATCAGTCCGACCTGCCCAGATGTTTCGTACTGAACAATCGCCATGTTTATGCCTCAGGTTTTGCAATCGCGGTGGCGCAACCCATGCCGCCGCCGATGCAGAGCGTTGCCAGTCCAAGTTTCGCGCTTTCCTGGCGTTTCATTTCATGGATCAGCGAAACAAGAATTCGGCAGCCAGACGCCCCGATGGGATGGCCCAATGCAATGGCGCCGCCATTTACGTTCACCTTATCAGGGTCCATGCCCAGGTCGCGCAACACTGCCACAGACTGAGCCGCGAATGCCTCGTTGGCTTCGATGACATCGAAATCTGCAATCGTTATACCCAATTTTTCCAACAATTTTTTGGTGGCTGCCACGGGACCAATGCCCATGATTGAAGGTTCAACGCCTTCCAAAGCACTTCCAAGCCAGATCGCTTCAGGGGTAACGCCAAGTTCACGCGCCTTCTCTTCGCTCATCACGACGACCGCCGCGGCACCATCATTGATCGTGGAGGCATTACCGGCGGTAACCACCCCATCCGGCTTGAAGGCAGGCTTCAGCTTTGCCAGTCCATCGGCGGTTGCATCCCCGCGGATACCTTCGTCCTCTACAAAATCGATCACATCGCGCTTGATGCGTATCTGAACCGGCACAATTTCTTCCACAAACTTGCCATCAGCCTGGGCTTTTGCAGCTTTCTGCTGGGAGATCGCTGAGAATTCATCCAATTCCTGGCGAGTCAGGTGCCATTGTTCTGCGACATTTTCAGCCGTGATGCCCATGTGCAACTGGCTGAAAGCATCCGTCAAACCATCATTCACCATCGTATCCACCAGTTTTCCGTCGCCAAGGCGATAACCGGCCCGTGCAAGGGGCAGCGCGTACGCAGCAGCGGACATATTTTCCATCCCGCCAGCCACCACCACATCCGCTTCACCAAGCAAAACCATCCTGGCTGCCATATTGACCGCCTCAAGACCGGAACCGCAGACAACGTTAATGGTGATAGCCGGGGATTCAACAGGAATGCCTGCATTCACAGCAGCCTGGCGGGTAACGTTTTGCCCCTGTGCGGCCTGCAAAACACAACCCATGTAAACCATGTCCACATCAGCTGGCTGGATGCCTGCCCGGCGGACGGCTTCCCGGATGACAACCTCGCCAAGTTTTGCTACAGGAACAGTGGAGAGCATGCCACTCATCTTCCCTATTGCGGTCCGACACGACCCGGCAATGATGATCTTCTTATTCATAAACGATTCCCTTTCTCTTAGGATCTGGGGGTGAGGTTTGACAGAAAACAAGCACAAGATAAGTCAAGGCGAGTTGTGGTCTGCCTCCCAGACCGGATTGTTTGCCTGTATTATCTCATAGAATCTCTTACCTACCTTCTTCTTTTTCCATTATTAACTACGAAAACTGACCACTTTGAAACCACAGTTTTCAAGACTCTTCACCCTTTGAAACACTTACAATTCTTGACATTAGAACAATTGTTCTATATAATTAGAACATGGAAAGTTCACTGATACCTTTCGGCACTCCCCTGCCCTCCAGGCGTTTTCTGGCAATTGGCGCCCAGGCGCTTTCCAACAAAATGTTGGAATTGATCGCCAGGTTGAGCCTGATCCAGCCTGTAACCGTTTTGGACTGCGGTAATCGTTCCAACATGTATTCGGTTGCCAAATTGATCCGCCCCTACACCTCCGACCCCGTGCGGGTTATGTGCAACATCCGCCTTTCACGCGCCTTCACCTGTTACCAGGTGCTGGCCATGCTGCAGGCTGTAGCTGCCAACCCGCCACAGGAGCCGCTGGTGGTGCTGGATCTGCTGGCAACTTTCCTTGATGAAGATGTCGAGCTCAAAGACGCGCAGCGCCTGCTGGACCACAGCCTCGGCTTACTCACGCGGCTGAGCGCCTCGGCACCCGTGGTCATCAGTGTGCGGCCAATCCCGCTGATTGCCCATCAACGAGTTGTTTTACTTGAGATGCTCAAAAACAATGTGGATGTTTGCTGGGAAGAGCCGCTTTCGCTACAAACCGCGCAGCAGACACAAATGCCCCTTTTTGGATGAGGTTCTTATGGGAAGAACGATTGCATCCATCACCCAGACATGGCAGGAAGAAGAAGCCGCGCTTAATCGCTTCAAACGCGCCCTGCGCAAGGATGACCAGGTCCTTTTGGATGAGCTCCTGGTGATGTCGCGGCTGCACCTGGCTGAAGCCTCCTATGCTTCCAATCTTTACCCGCTGGACATGTACCTGATTGCCATTCTGCTCGAGCTCTACAAGCAACTTAAGTCCATGCAAAAAGTGCTGCCCAACGCCGATCCTTTTAAAGCTGATCGTATTGAGGCGGAAAAGGAAGATGAATTCATTCAACTGCTGAATGCCACCGTTTCAGCCTTGTTTGATGCCCCACAGAAAGAAACGGCAGCAGACCTGGTGGAGATCCCCCCCGAAGTGCAGCCCGAGCCCGCCAGCGCTTTGAATTATGCCGACTTTGAGGAGGCGCCCTGATGACTTTCCGCGGCTGGCTGCTGGACCTTTACCTCAACCAGGAAGAAGGATTGACGCTGTGGTTCATCGGGGAAGATGACCGCCGTGTCTGCTTCAGGCAGGCTTTCCCGGTCAGCTTCTACGCTGCCGGCCCAAATGAACAACTGCGCATGCTCTGGAAGCGCGTCGCCGGCAAAACGGGTGTTTTGGGGCTCAGCCGCAGGCAAAAACAGGATGTGTTTGTGGCAGACCCAGTGGATGTGATGCAGATTGACATGGACTCGCCCGCCAGCCAGGTCAGTCTTTTTCGCGATATCGAAGCTGAATTCCCCGACTTGACCTACTATGACGCGGATGTCACGATTGGCACGCGCTACATGGCTCGCCACGGCGTCTTTCCATTGGCACTGTGCGAACTGGAGGTTGACGAGAACCAGCTCATCCAGTCCATCCGCCCGCTCAACACCCGCTGGGATCTGATACCTGAGCTGCCGCCGCTGCGCATCTTTGACCTAAAGCCGGATTGCGATCCAAACCGCGGCAAGGTGCGATCGCTGCTCATGCGCACCGATCGCTTTGCGCAGCACGTCGCGCTGGACCCTGCCGGCGATTACCTGCGGCTGCTCAACGAGGCACTGGCGGCTTATGATCCGGATATTTTTGCCACAGATTGGGGAGACAGCTGGTTGATCCCCTTTCTAAATGTACAATCGGAAGAAAAAGGCATCCCTCTGCAGCTCAACCGGGATGCCACCCGCCCGGTGCGATGGCAAAAAGAAACGACCTACTTTTCCTATGGGCACATCATCTACCGCCCGGAAGAAGCCCATCTCTTCGGTCGCTGCCACGTGGACCGAAAATCCTCAATGATGTGGTCGGACTACAGCCTGGCCGGCACGCTGGAAATGGCGCGTGTTACCACGCTGCCCATCGAGAAAGCGGCGCGCGTCTCGCCCGGGCAGGGAATTTCAGCCATGCAAGTTATCACCGCTCTGGAGAAGGGCGTGTTGGTGCCCTATCAAAAACGCCAGGTGGAAGAGTTCAAGAGCGGCATGCAGTTGATCCAGTCTGACCGCGGCGGGATGATCTACCAGCCCAAAGTGGGGCTGCACATGAACGTAGCGCAGGTGGATTTTGTCTCGATGTATCCGGCGGTGATTATCAAAGGCAACATTTCGCCGGAAGTACCCCTGCCGGATTTGCTCGAGCCCGCCAGGGAAGAACTGGGCGTGGTCCCGCTGACGCTCAAACCTCTCTACGAAAAGCGCGTGTCAATCAAGAAGAAGATCCGCCAATACCCACCAGACCACCCGATGGTAGCGACATTAAAAGAACGCGCCAACGCACTAAAGTGGTTGCTGGTGGTTTGTTTTGGATTCCTGGGTTACAAAAACGCACGTTATGGACGTATAGAAGCGCACGAAGCCGTCACCAAAGGCGGGCGCGAGGTGCTGCTGCGCGCCAAAGAAGTGGCAGAATCAGAGGGCTTTGAGGTGCTCCACATGTACGTTGACGCGCTCTGGATCAAAAAAAAGGGCTGCAACAAGCAAGAGCACTTTACTGATGTGATCAGCAAAATCAACCTGCACACCGGGCTGACAATCAACCTGGATGGGGTCTACCGCTGGGTGGCATTCTTACCCTCCAAGACCG
The DNA here is from genome assembly GCA_036825115.1 of Anaerolineaceae bacterium. Classification (GTDB taxonomy): domain Bacteria; phylum Chloroflexota; class Anaerolineae; order Anaerolineales; family Anaerolineaceae; genus Mesolinea. The sequence goes on from DAISYV010000005.1 coordinate 7,510, forward strand.
ACGCGCGTATTCCAATAGCCAACCGCTATTTCGGCGTTTTCCAGAGCGGTGAGATCAAAGTGCGCGGGCTGGAAGCCCGCCGGCGCAACACCCCCATTTGGATTGCGGCTGTGCAAAAGCAAATGATCGCCTTGCTGGGGCAGGCACACACCAAAGCCGAACTCTCCGCTTGCATCCACGAGGCGTTTTGCTTCTACTATACCTCGCTGCAAAAGTTGGAGGAAAACCAGGTGCCTGTGGATCAGCTGGTGATCAATGGCAAGGTCAGTTACGCGCTGGACGCTTACAAAGCCAGTACGGCATCGGTGCGGGCTGCGCGACAGATGGAAGCAGCCGGCATGCTCATCAAACCCGGTATGCGCATTCGCTTTGTGTATCGCAAGGGCGAACCGGATGTATTCGCGTGGGATTTGGGCAAACCGATTGACCCCATGGAAGTGAACAAGCCAAAATACATCGAGTTGCTGGCCAAGGCTGGCAGCGCGGTATTGGCGCCATTTGGCATTTCCGAAGCGCTGTTTCGGGAGTGGAGCGAGAATCGTTCGATCCAACTGAAGTTGAACCAAGCTCTGTTTGAATAAATTCCCAATATTTGACGAAGAATTCTGCCTGGTCTATAATCATTTTTTGAGGGGAACGTCTGGAATTGAAAATCAGGCATGACTTGTGGTCATGTTTGTTCGAGCCAGCAGACCTGGTAATCAACTGAAAATAATCCGGTTTGGACAAATTTCAATACCATCCCTGCCTTGATCGGATGTGTTTCTGGAAATTTAAGCTTCCAAGTTAAATATTGATGAGTGTGGATTTAGATAATTGAGGAAACTCCGATTGGAGTTACCCAAATGATTTTTGAAAGGATACATGAGTGAACATATCAACCATCGCTTTTCCGCGAATGCACAAAGGACCTGAAGAAAAAAGAGATTTTCTGCCCTCCCTTTTCGGTAAGATGGGGAGATTGACAGATAAAGAGATTTTCCTTGAAGCAGGCTATGGAAAGGATTTGGGTTTTACTCACGAAGACTATCTAAAGGAAAATCCCGGGTTAATATTTCTTGAATCATTGGATGAGCTTCATAGCAAGGATCTCGTGATCGTAGTCAGAGCTCCCAAAAAATCTGTTATAGCCAAAATGAGACAGGGTGCAATTCTTTTCTCGATGCTCCATTACGAAGCAAGGCCAGTGCGCAACCAGTTCATTCAAAAAACCGGCATATTGCCATTTTCCATGGACGGCATTATTAATGACGAGGGTAAAAGGCTTTTTGTCTACTATGAAGGCACATCTAACCCGGCCGTTAAAGTCGCTTTCGAGGAACTCAAGAAGCGCCATCCCAAATTCTCTTCTCCTGGCAGAAGCCCCCTTCAAGCAGTCGTTGTAGGTATTGGACCTGTTGGTCAAAAAGCGACAAGGGCATTCCAGAAGATAAGCGATGCTGAGTTCCTGCCCCAAAACTTACCAGGACTGACAGTAACTGTTTTGAGCAGAGCTGTCTTGAGAGATGAAAAAGCACTCAAAAACATTCTTTCCTCAGCGGATATTCTCGCTGACGCAACCAAGCGGAAGGACACCTCGAAGTTTATTATCCGAAATTCAATGCTTGGCAATCTCCCTGGACACGCGGTTATTCTGGATATCACCGCGGATCCCTATAACCATGATGCAGAGCCACCAACTGTAAAAGGTTTTGAGGGAATTCCTTACGGTACTTTAGAAAAGTACGTCATCGATACGGACGATCCCCTCTACGATGAGATCCCTCCTTTTGTTGACACATCCAACAGGAGACTTTGTGTTAGCTGCAACGCCTGGCCAAGCTTTGAAGCAAAGAAGTGCATGAAGATCTACGAGGATCAATTGATACCATTTCTATCCATATTACTGAAAAATGGACCAAAGGATATTTCGGAAGATAGCGACTTCCCTATGAACAGAGCCCTGGCTAGAAGTACTCTGGAATGGTATCAGAAGCATCAAAAGTAAACATCTTCTAAAGAAATCCAGAACAATAACTCTCTTTTACACGAACCAGATAATGTTATTCTTTGGTTCAATATTTATCCGTCCACCCGAGCAAAAAATACTGTGTTTCACGAATGGATTAGCGATTTGGTTTGACGCTCCGTGTCGAGTAATATATAATGATTTTTTCGAGGGGAAGTGCTGGAATTGGCAGACAGGCATGACTTAGGATCATGTGCGGTGACGCGTGAGGGTTCGAGCCCCTCTTTCCCCACTTCAAACAAATTTACTTATTGAGGTACGCATTGAAAACTGAAAAGACTTACACCGACGACCACCAAGTGAAACTCACAACCGAGATTGAGGGAGAATTGGTTGACCAATTCAAACGCAGAGCTGCACGGAAGATTGCCCAAAGCACACGCATTCCAGGATTCAGACCCGGTAAGGCCCCCTACAACATGGTGCTCAGCTATGTTGGGGAAGATCGCATTTTCCAGGAAGCCATCGATCTCCTGGTTGAGGATGCTTATCCTAAGATCCTTGATGCCGAAGAGATTAAACCCTGGGGACCTGGTTCTTTTGACAATATAAAAAGTGAAGACCCACTCGTGTTCGAATTCACCGTTCCTCTCGACCCGGAAGTTGAACTCAAAGGAATCGATGAATTAAACAAAGAGTACGAACTCAAGCCTGTCACCGATGCTGAGGTTGAAGAATTTGTTATGTCCATGCGGCGAAATTATGCCAACATTGTCCCATTAGATACTCCTGCGGCTGAAGGCAATGTTGTTTACATGACCGTCGAGGCAGTGGATAAAAATGCTGAACCGGGGAAAGATCCCATTATTGTAAAGTCCAGCCCCCAGCAAACCCTTATCCCAACTGATAAAGAAAGTCGCGAGAAGGAATGGCCTTTTGAAGGCTTTGCTCGGGAATTTCTTGGCAAAAAAGAGGGCGACACTTTCAGCCTTGAGCATCAGTATCCCAAAACACACGAGAGTGAAGAATTTGCGGGCAAGTTAGTGGTATTCAACATTAACCTGCAATCCGTCAAAGCGCTTGAATTACCTGAACTCGACGAAGAATTTTTGAAAAACACCGGTGGTTTTACTACTCCTGAAGAACTCTATGCTGGTGTGCGTGAGCATCTCGAAAGCAAAAACAAAGAAGAGTACGACGATGCTTATTACCTGGAACTGGTTGATCGACTTCGCCAGGCATCCGTGATCAAGTACCCTCCTCAGATGCTAAAGGACGAGGAAAAAGAAGTGCTGCACCGAATTGAGCACGATCTCGAACATCGCAACCTCAACCTCGACCTATATCTGAAACTTCGCAAATTGGATCGGGATCAGTTCAACGAAGAAGAGGTCAAACCAACCGCGAAGAACCGGATTGAACGTTCCCTGATTATGGACGCCATCACAAAGCAGTACGACATCAAAATTTCGAATGAAGAACTTGAAAAAGAAGTATCGGCAGTCGTGAACAATCTGATCACGAGTGGCGAATTTGCCGAAGCTCAGAAATCACTTGGTTCAAAGAAATTCTCTGAATCTGTCTCTATGCAGGCTGCCAACCAGGCGCTTGAAAATTCAATTCGCAGGAAACTCCGCGAATTGGCAGATCCAGAAGAAGTTATCGAAATCAAAGCACCTGAAGCCACTGATAGCCCTGCTGTAGAAACAATTGGTGACCAGGCTGAGGAAGAGTAACAAAACTCTAACACTCAGCAGTTATGCTGTTGGAAAACAGAAAAGGACAGTTATGGACAAAAAACCGTTTGAGTCAGTTATTCCCATGGTGGTGGAACGTACAGCTGCTGGAGAACGCGCATACGACATCTACTCCCTGCTCCTCAAGGAAAGAATCGTCTTTGTGGGCTCTGCTATCAATGACCAGGTTGCCAATGTAGTCGTTGCCCAGCTACTCTATCTAAGCCAGATAGACCCGGATAAGAGCATCCAGATGTACATTAACTCACCTGGCGGCTCTATTTATGCTGGTCTTGCCATCCTTGACACCATGCAGATGATAAAAAATCCAATCAGCACCGTTGCTGTTGGCGTGACAGCAAGTTTTGGCACCGTTTTGCTTGCGGGCGGGACGAAGGGACAGCGATATGCCCTGCCCCACGCCACCATCCACTTGCACCAACCGCTTGGTGGGGCTGAAGGTCAGGCAAGTGACATTGAAATCATGGCACGCGAAGTCCTGCGTCTCAAAGCAGATCTAAATAAATTCTTTGCGGACGTAACCGGTCAGCCGTTGGATGTGATTCAGCGTGACACTGATCGAGATTTCTACATGACCGCCGAACAGGCTGTGACATACGGCTTAATCGACAAAGTACTCCAGCCACCGGTCAAATCCGGCTCACCAGCATAATTCTCAGATGCTGACAGATCATTACCCGCAAATCAGAGGCCTCATCCTGGATATGGATGGGGTCCTCTGGCATGATAAGCAGCCCATTGGCAACTTACCGGACATTTTTTCTGGTATCAGCAGCATGGGGCTCAAAGTTACATTTGCCACGAATAACGCTACAAAAAGCGTCAGCGAATTCGTCCACAAATTAGCAGGTTTTGGGGTGAACGCTCAACCCGAGGATATCGTCACCTCAGCGAACACCGCTCTCCATTATATCTTCCTGCACTACCCACCAGCAAGCCGGATTTACGTGGTGGGATCAGATTCCTTACGAGAACAAGTTCGCAAGAAAGGCTTTGTCGTGCTGAATGAGCATGAATCAAGTGACGCAAGTGTGGTTTTGGTAGCGCTTGACACTGACATTAACTATCAGAAACTTACGGATGCGGGTTTGCTCATCCGCGAGGGTGCTCAATTTATTGCCACAAACACCGATACCACTTACCCCACGCCCCTTGGACTTTTACCCGGAGCAGGTACACTGGTGGCAGCAGTGGCTGCTGCCTCAGGCCAGGAGCCACTTGTAATCGGAAAACCACAGACTGCCATGTTCGAACAAGCGATGGAAATCATGGGGACAAAACCTCATGAGACTCTCTGCATTGGCGACAGGCTCGAAACAGATGTTTTGGGCGGGCAGAACGCGGGCTGCATGACCGCCTTAGTGCTCGGAGGCGCCAGCTCTTTGGAACAGGCCCAAGCCTGGCAACCCCAGCCAACGATTATAGCGAAAGATCTCAGCAGTCTGCTCTATGACTAAACCGATCCTATACGACCAATCCAACGAAATCCTTCAAGCTGTTCTACGTGAGCTTGGTCAGCCTGCTTTCAGACTGAAACAGCTTGAAGAAGGCCTCTATCAGCACCGTTACATGGATTTTAGCAAATTCACAACTTTACCTAAGTCGCTGCTGGACTCGCTGGAAGATCGTTTTTCCCTTTTTCCTTTGGAAGTAAAACAGGAAATCATTTCAAGAGATAAGCGGACTGAAAAATTCTTATTTAAACTCCAGGACGATAATTACATCGAAACAGTCCTAATGCATTACGAGGGGCGCCACACCGTTTGCATTTCAACGCAGGTTGGCTGCCCAATGGGCTGCGTGTTTTGCGCAACCGGTCAAATGGGCTACACTCGCAATCTCACCGCAGGCGAGATCCTTTCCCAAATTATCTTTTGCATGCGTAAACTTCAAGAAGCAGGCACAGATTTGACTAATGTTGTCTACATGGGTATGGGGGAACCTTTCCTCAATTATGATGAGGTCATGAGTTCCATCACTCGATTGACAGACCAGAAGGGGCTCAACTTCGGCGCGAGAAGGATCACAATCAGTACTGTGGGTATCCTGCCTCGCATACGTCAATTCACCGAAGCCAAATCCCAGGTGAATCTTGCGCTCAGTCTGCACGCTCCCAATGATGCTTTGCGCTCAGCCCTTGTCCCTGCTAATGAGTTTTACCCGCTCAGCGCATTGATCGAAGCCAGTAAAAAATATACTGATTACACACATCGGCGGGTTCTGATTGAATATGCGTTAATTGATGGCGTCAACGATACTCTCGCGCATGCTGACGAGCTTGCCACGCTTTTGCATGGAATGCTTTGTTTGGTCAACCTGATCGCGCTAAATCCTTCCCAGGATAGCAGTTATAGAGGTTCCCCTCGGGAAAAAGTCGAAGCTTTTCGTGACAGACTGATGAAACGCGGTATCCAGACAACTATTCGTTTAAAACGCGGCATCGAGATAAATGCTGGCTGCGGGCAGTTGGCGACTACGGAAAAAGGCAAATGATATAATCGCATCATGGCAAACATATTTGATAAATGGCGCGAAAGTCTCGCGAAAACACGCAGTGTAACCTTTGGCAAGATCGCCACTTTCTTTGGCGCGACTGAAATCGAAGAGGACACCTGGGATCACCTCGAAGAGCTGCTGATCCAGGCGGATATTGGCGTTCGCACCACCCTTTACCTGATAGACACCTGCCAGGAAAAAGTGGACGAACTCGGTCTGACAAAGACTGATCAGCTTAGAAATCTGATCAAGTCAGAAATGTCCGACCTGCTGATCCAACCTGAAGAACCAGAGCTAAACGACCATCCAACTGTGATCATGGTGGCAGGGGTGAACGGCTCCGGCAAGACGACATCAATTGGAAAACTAGCTGCCCGTTATAAAAATATGGGAAAGTCGGTGCTGCTTGTCGCCGCAGATACCTACCGGGCTGCGGCAATCGACCAGCTTGAAATTTGGGCGGACCGTGTTGGCGTGCCGATCATCACTTCGAAGCAAGGCAGCGATCCTGGCGCGGTGACCTATGATGGCATCAAGGCAGCCGTCTCCAGGGGGATAGATGTCGTCCTGATTGACACCGCAGGCAGGTTACATACCCGCTACAACCTCATGGAAGAGATCAAGAAAGTCTACCGGGTTGCTGAGAAAGCGCTTCCCGGTGCCCCGCATCACTCATGGATCGTGTTGGATACGACCACTGGTCAAAATGCCCTCCAACAGGCTGAGGCTTTTGGCAAAGCGGTAAACCTCAACGGTGCCATCCTGGCAAAACTTGACACTTCTGCAAAAGGCGGTATGGTCTTTGCGATAAAAGATCAACTTGGTCTGCCTGTGATATACGCTGGATTAGGCGAAAAAATCGAAGACTTACAACTTTTTAGCCGGGAATCATTTATTTCGGGTATTTTTGATTAATTTCTTGGAGCATTTATGATCGACCTGACAGAACGTATCAACGCCATTGAGGCAACTTACCACTCGCTCCAGGAGCATCTTTGACCTTTCTGCCAAAAAAATTGAACTGAATACCCTCCGGAGCGATAGCGAAATCCAGGAATTCTGGAATGACCCCGATTCCGCGCAAAAGACGATGAAACGCATTGCTCAGCTCAACAATCAGATCAACGAGTGGGACGAAATTGCTACGGAAATAGAAGGGCTTAAATCTTTGCTCGAACTGGATGATGGCAGCTTGACTGAAGAGATTGAGGCAAGCGTTGCGAAACTGGAATCAATCCTGGCTGAAAAGGAAATCACCATCCTGCTATCGGGACAATATGATCAAGGAAACGCTCTTCTGGCAATCCATGCAGGGGCGGGCGGAACCGATTCCCAGGATTGGGCAGCTATGCTCGAACGAATGTACCTGCGGTGGGCAGAACTCAAAGGTTACAAAACTGAAATCCTGGATCGTACAGCAGGGGAAGAAGCTGGCCTGAAATCGGTGACCATTTCTGTCCAGGGTGATCTGGCTTACGGATACTTACGCTGTGAAAAAGGCGTACACCGGCTCGTCCGCCTTTCTCCGTTTGATGCGGCGCATCGGCGTCACACATCCTTTGCCCTCGTAGAGGTGTTGCCCGAGATCGAAGACGATGATGAAATTGTCATTCGACCGGAAGACATAGAAATTGAGGTGTACAAATCCTCAGGCGCAGGTGGTCAGAATGTTCAAAAGAACATGACCGCGGTGCGCCTAATCCATCTTGCGACAGGGCTGGTGGTCACATGCCAGAATGAAAGATCGCAATCACAAAACCGGGAAAGCGCGCTTAAAGTATTGCGTTCCCGGCTGTTTGAGATTCAACAGCAGGAACGCAGTGATGAAGTTTCCGAGTTGAAGGGTGAGTTTAAAAAAGTCGAATGGGGCAGCCAGATACGATCCTACGTCCTGCACCCTTACCAAATGGTAAAAGATCACCGCAGCGAATACGAAACCGGCAACACGCAAGGTGTGCTCGATGGGCATATCGACGGTTTTATTGAGGCTTACCTTAAGGTGAAGCAGTCCTAATCCAGGATCCTAAAAAGCCTCAAAAGTTCTTCATCCAATGGTTTGCTCTTACCGACAATGTCAGCTAAAGGCGTAGTTACAATGTGATTTTCCTTTATGCCAACCAATACTCCAAACTCTCCACGGTCAATCGCTTCTACAGCACCCAAGCCAAACTTACTGCCCAAAACGCGATCGGCAGCAGTTGGTTCACCGCCCCTTTGAACATGACCCAAAATGGTTGATCGCACGCTGAATCCGAGGCGTTCACGATTGGTCTTGAAATACTCCGTCAGGGTGGCAGCGTTATACTTCGCGCCTTCGGCTGCAACGATGATGGCATGGGATTTTCCGTGTTCGTAAGCCAGGCGCAGGGTCTCCGCCAGAGTTTCGATGTCCATATCCTCTTCAGGCAAAGTGACCGCTTCTGCGCCGCCTGCTAAACCCGACATAAGCGCAATATAGCCGCAAGCGCGACCCATCACCTCAACGATAAAGGCACGCTGATGAGAGGAAGCTGTAACCTTCAGGCGGTCAATAGCTTCAAGAGCAATGTTGAGGGCAGTATCAACGCCAAGGGTGATATCTGAGCCAAACAGATCATTGTCAATTGTCGACGCAATGCCCACCACGGGAAAACCCATTTCAGAGAGGTTATAGCTGCCAGTTTGCGTGCCATTTCCTCCGATAACCACTAAAGCGTCAACTCCGCGTCTATTCAGGCTTCGGATGGCGCGCTCGCGCCCTTCAACAGTTTTGAATTCTTCGCAGCGGGCACTACCTAAAATCGTGCCGCCACGCTGAAGGATGCCGCCAACTTCACGCGTACCCATTGGCTCAAACAAACCATCAATCAGTCCTTGATATCCGTTTCTGACACCAAAAGTTGTCCAACCCTTATTGACAGCACAACGAACAACCGAACGAATGGCTGCATTCATGCCCGGCGCATCCCCACCACTGGTCAAGACGGCAATTCTCTGAATCATGTTCACCTCGCTTAAGATTGATTTCAGTGTCAATTATAATTCAGTCCAATTGTACACTGAGAGGTAATTATGGCAAAAGATATTCTTGTATCCATATTGAGCGATGACCTGTTTTCTTTAAACTGGATGTCAATGCTGATTGTGAGGGATTGGCGTACTAGGGTTTTTACTGAAGGAGGCTTAATCAGTCCTATGGATGCGGAAGACACCGAATCCATCCAGTATGTTGACGTTGTTGTGGCGGATCTCGATTCGTTCGTTCAAAACACAAACCTCTACACAAACTTGAACCAATACCTGGTTGAAAACCCCTCATTAAATGTTGTTGGCGTAGGCAGCAAGATGGAGCCTGCGTTCTTTCAAAGAATACCAACAAGCAACATTGGTGGCTATTTAATCAAGTCTGAAATTTCGTCGTCCTTAGGGTGGGCAGTCAGCTTCGCCCATGAAGGGTCGCTTGTATTTACCCCTGAAGCACATCAAGCAGCTTTTGCGCTTGGATTCAGCTCAAAAAAACCTGTCAGGGTAGTGAAATCACGCATTTATCCAGGTATGACCGACCGACAGTCAGAAATTGCCCGTTTGGCAATCATTTTTTCAGTAGGGCGGCGTGACCTGGCGGATGAACTTAAGATTTCGGATCAATGGAGTTATGGGGTAGTTAGCGAACTTTACGAGAAGCTGGGACTAAACGAGCTGGCACATGATAAGGACGACATCGTCACCTACCTCGATGACGATCCTGTGATCAAGATGCACATCGATGAGATCCTTGCCGAACTGGGCACAAGCAAAAAGGCCAGGGACCTTGAGACTTTAGCGTTCCATATTTTGACATTACCTGAAATTAGTTAAAACCTTAGTAATTAAATGGCTACGCGCAATTTTTAGTTGAATAAGAAACAAGTAAGAAGCACTAAAAGGTCTCGACGAGGGGTTGGTCAGACATCCTATAATGGATTCTATCGCTTTTTTTGGGGATGATTGGGCTAGAAAACAAAACCCGATCAACTATTCGAGTCCGCGTACATCTGAGCGCTGCACCCTACTCTCTTCACCAAATTCTATAAAACCTAACGCAATATTGTGGCTACGCGCAGATTATGGTTAATTTAGGACTCCAACAAAATCGCACGTACAGGAGCACCTTCCCTCCCACCCAATTTCAATGGCAAGGCAATCAGCTGATACTCTCCCGGCTCAACTTCCTCCAGGTTGATTCCTTCCAGCACGATGATCCCAGCTTCCAATAATGGCAAGTGGCCTCCGTCCGGATCATCAAAAACCGCAATAGACATATAGTCAATCCCTACCAGTTTACAGTCCGTTTCAGCCAGAAATCTGGCTCCACTGGCATCTAAAGCCACAAAGTTTTGGTGAAAAGAAAGAGGGTCAGCCTTCACAAGTCCTGTATTAAATGTTTTAAACAAGACTCTTTCCACACCTTCCAGTGAGATCGTCCTGAGAAAAGCTTCATCAATTGTCTTGATTTCATCTGACACAGAAACTACTCTGGCTCTCCCAATCAACACGCTTAGGTCGAGATCGTCCAAACTCTGCCCTTGATCCAAAAAGTGGCTTGGCATATCGATGTGCGTCCCTGTATGGGCGCACATGTGTATTTCCGTCAGGTTCACCGCTCCACCCTGACTGATCTGGGAAAGCCACTCCAAACTTACTTCCGGATCGCCCGGCCAGACTGGCATGCCGCTATGAATGGTCTGAGTAATATCATGTATTCTCATTCTTCGAGCCTTTCTGACAAGATTATACCTTCCTGTTAGGTGTTGGTTGCCATTGCGATAAAATAAACGCAACAGAGGTTTCAATGAAAAAAGTATACATTTCTGGACTTGGTCAAGTGCCAGTCAGTGAGAACTGGGATAAATCCTTGAAGGAACTTGCTGGAGACGCAGCTTTACTCGCCATGCAGGACGCAGATATCGGATACCCGGACGCCCTCTACGTGGGAAACATGATGGCGATCACAGCCAACAAACAAGCCCAGCTTGGCACGTTGATGTCAGATTGGCTTGGTTTCCACCATAAAACCGGTCTGGCGGTTGAAGCTGCTTGTGCTTCAGGGTCTGCAGCTTTCCGGGCAGCTTTAATTGCCATCGCTTCGGGAGAAATCAAATCTGCCCTCGTAGTTGGTGTAGAAAAAATGACCGATTCGCCGGGATCAGAAATTACCGCCAGCCTGGCAACTGCCGCTGATGCTGAACTCGAGAGTGATTTTGGGCTCTCCTTTGTCGCAATTAATGCTTTGATCATGCAACGTTATATGTTCGAATTTGGTTGGCGGCATGCTGACTTCGCCGATTTTTCGCTCAACGCGCACGCTAACGCAGCCCACAACCCCTTTGCCCGTTTCCAAAAAGCGATTTCACGTAAGGCATTTCTGGATGCCCCCATGGTTGCAGATCCAATCAATTTGATGGATGCCTCCCCTGTCGGTGATGGCGCAGCTGCTATTGTCCTGACAAGTCAGCCGTTGGCTCACAATCATCCACAGGTCTTCGTCGCCGGATCTGCTTCTTGTACTGATACCCTTTCCGTCCAAAATCGCAAGACGCCCACCTTCCTGACCGCTGCCGCCAATTCTGCCCGCCAGGCATACGTGCAGGCAGGCATCAGCCCACAGGAGATCGGCGTTTTTGAGTACCACGACGCGTTTTCGATCATGGCAGCCTTGTCGCTTGAAGCCTGCGGTTTTGCTGAACCCGGTCAGGGTCCCAGACTGGCGTTGGATGGCAAGATCAGGTTCGATTCAGATATTCCTGTTGCCACCATGGGCGGACTAAAAGCCCGTGGGCATCCGGTTGGAGCGACCGGGATCTACCAGATCATTGAAGTCGCGCAGCAGCTTCGCGGCGTTGCAGGTGCCACTCAGGTGAAACGTACCCAATATGGGATGGCACAAAACATTGGCGGTTCAGGCTCAAATATCACTACCCACATCTTGCAGCGGGAATGATAGAATAAAGTAACCCGACCATATAGAAATTTAGGAGATCATCCATCATGGAATTTCACATCACGCGTGCAGCCCGAGACAAGTACCAGTTTGATGAGCTTCTTTTTTCTTACAATGGCAACGTCATTTTTGCCAATTTTGAAGCTTCCCGCAACTTTTCCCACAAAATGAACCTGTTGCGGGCTGACATAACAGACAGCGCCACCTATATCGCCCCAGGTCAAATAAACGCCCTTGGTTTAATTGACGAAATATTTCATCTTGTGCTTGATGAATATTACAAGGCAAATGGATCAACTCTTCGGCACGCGCTTTTTACTAACCTGGAAAAATCGCTTGGAAAACCCAGACTTCTGGCTACATTAAAATCTTTCAACCAGCTTTTCCCGCCAGTTGCTGTTTACGCCAACAAGCTAAGTATCGACGAGTACCTGGTTGGAAGTACAGATGGTGTGCCTAATATTGAAAACACTGTTGAAGAATTACTGATGACTTGGCTGACAAATGTTAATCCTGCAGCCAGCAGCTATCGTGAGCTATTTGACGACGCGCTTCTTCACAAAAACAGCGCTTACTTACAGGTAGTGGATGGCATCCAGATCTTCTTCAAGAAACAACCGGTTTTTGGACCGGATAACCAGGATCTCGTCACCATGTTACGCACGCCGGCTCTTGTTGTGCCTACTTCTCTGACAGGTCAACTGGAATACATTCGCACCAATTGGTCTGAAATATTAGGTGCATTCCTTTACCGATTACTTGGCGGGCTCGACTTACTCTCTGAGGAAGCCCGTGCATTAATGATTGCCGCTGGTGGCGGACCAGGACCCACGGTCGTACCAGAATATGGGAAACTCGACGCGTGGGGCGAGAAACTCAGTGAAGAAGAAAACTTCAGCCCCGATAGTGACTGGATGCCAAAAGTAGTCATGATCGCAAAGAACAGCTTTGTCTGGCTCAATCAACTCTCCAGGGAGTTCGGCAGGCAAATCGAACGCCTGGATCAAATCCCCGATGAAACACTCGACCAACTGGCAAGCTGGGGTTTCACCGGTCTGTGGCTGATCGGACTCTGGGAACGCAGTGATGCTTCCCGCGAGATCAAGCAAATGTGCGGCAACCCAGATGCAGTCTCCTCCGCGTACTCCCTTGCACGTTATCAGATTGCTGATCGACTTGGAGGGGAACTATCCTACCAGAACCTCAGCCGGCGCTGTGCTGCCCGTGGGATTCGGCTTGCCAGTGATATGGTACCAAACCACATGGGAATTGATTCGGATTGGGTTTATGAACATCCGGAATGGTTCATTCAATCTGACCAAAGTCCCTTCCCAGCTTACACTTTCAATGGCGCGGATCTTTCCACTCGCCCTGGCACCAGCATTAACCTGGAAGATCATTACTATACCCGCAGCGATGCCGCGGTCGTATTCAAACATTATGACCATGGCAACGGTAAAACCCGCTACATTTATCATGGCAACGATGGCACAAGCATGCCCTGGAACGATACCGCACAGCTGAACTACCTTAATCCTGAGGTACGGGAAGCTGTCATCCAGACCATACTTTCGGTGGCGCGCAAGTTCCCGATCATTCGTTTTGACGCTGCCATGACCCTCACCAAAAAACACTACCAGCGATTATGGTTCCCCCAACCCGGCAGTGGAGGCGATATTCCGTCCCGTGCGGAACATGCCATGACACGGGAAGCTTTTGATGCCGCCATGCCAGAAGAATTCTGGCGGGAAGTTGTCCAGCGAGTAGCCGATGAAGTTCCAGATACCCTGCTGCTGGCGGAAGCTTTTTGGCTGATGGAAGGTTACTTTGTGCGCACGCTCGGCATGCACCGGGTTTACAACAGCGCCTTTATGAACATGCTGCGCAACGAGGAGAATGAAAAGTATCGCCAGTTAATCAAAAACACCCTGGTCTATGATCCTGAGATTCTTAAGCGTTATGTCAACTTCATGAACAATCCTGATGAAAAGACAGCGGTTGAGCAATATGGAAAAGGCGACAAATATTTTGGCATCTGCGCTCTCCTTTCAACCATGCCTGGCTTGCCCATGTTTGGCCACGGTCAGATTGAGGGTTTTTCTGAAAAGTACGGCATGGAGTATTACCGCCCATACTGGGATGAGACGCCTGATCAGGATCTGATCCGGCATCATCAGGCGGTTATCTTCCCACTACTTCACCATCGAAAAATCTTTGCCAACGTCAATCGATTCAGACTATATGATTTTCACCTCGAAGGAGGGGCAATCAACGAGGATGTTTTCGCCTACACCAATCACCAGGACGGTCAATCAGCGCTGGTTGTCTACCATAACAAATATGCTGAAACATCCGGTTGGATTCACACATCAGCGCCATATTTGGTCAAGCAAGGCAGCGAGGGTCACCTTGAGACCCAAAATCTGGCGGAGGCTCTTGGATTAAACGGCAACTACACTGACCTGGTATTGTTCCAGGACCAGATATCAAAGCGTTATTACCTGAGAAGATTGCACGAGTTCCGTGAACAAGGTCTATTCGTGAGACTGCAATCCTATGACTGCCAGGTCTTGATGAATTTCAAGATCGTTTCCGGTCCTTATTATGAAGAACTCTTCCTGAGATTGAACGGACGGGGAGTTACCGATCTTGACAGGGCAATGGATGAACTGATCCACGAGCATTTGTTGGAGCCTTTGAGGCAGGTCTTTAGCCTGGAGAGCCTTGATACTCTTGCGGGGATAAACTCCAATCTGTTTGATGCTGAAAGCAAACAGACCCTCATCGATCGCAACCTCGCGATTCTTGACCAGGCTGACCTCGCAGCCAGGCCGATTCTGGGTTATCCCATCCAGGACCGGGAAAAAGCTCATCTCAACTTTGTTAAACAGCTTGAGATCCTTACCTCTCTGGAAAAGCACAGTCAAAAACTTGGCCTGGCAGCTACCAAAACCGGCAGCGATCTGAGCCAAACCTTACTCGAGGGCATAGAGAAGGACCCACGCAAGCGCCTCTTATTGCTGGTTTGGAATTTCCTCGGCAATCTCGCGGGCTCGATCGAAGAGCAGGACGTTGAAACCATTAACCGCCAGGTTGCCGATCGCAGACCAATCAGCGAGTTGATCACGTCAAAAATGAAGGAAATTGGCTTCAGCGACTACGAGGCTTATCGCAATGGCCAGGCTGTTCGCTGGCTGCTCAACCGGGTTCCGATCATCGACGAAGAAAGTTCAACTGAAGCGTTTCTGGATACCATTCTGGAAGATTCGCTTGTCAAGGATTATCTCGAAATTAATACCTACAACGGCATTCGTTGGTTCAACAAGGAAAAGTTTTCCGATCTGATCTGGTACCAGCGGGCAGCCAGGTTTGTGCGACTGGCATCGGCTGATCTGGAAGCCGACGAGGTGTTTGAAGCAATCCTCTCACAGGAACGCTTGCTCAAGGAACTGGAAACAGCTGTGGAAAATTCAGGCTATCAACTCGATAAATTATTCGGGCTGCTTGCTTAATCCATTACGCTCATTTTCGGCACGAATTAAGGTCTGAGAGAGAACAGTATCTGCTCTCAGACCTGTTTTCTCACTGCGAACCTGGGCCAACTCCCCAATGATCTTCGTATCAATTTGCTCACCAGTGGCTAGCTGGGTAAGCCAGAGCGCCTTTGCCGCGTAAGCTATGTTGTTCTGTGGCTCGATACGATGAAACTCCTCGAAGAACCACCCACAGGACGTGAACATACGCTGGCATTCGTATTGCGCCTTGAGAAGGATTTCCAGCTTTTTAAGTTTTTTCTCATCCAACTCAGGTGATCCACATTCACGGCAGACATCTTTTAACTTGACCTGTCCGTGTTTCATTTGAATAAATTGGTTTCGCACTTCCCATGGATCAGCAACCAATTCGCTTGCATGCGTTTCGTAAACCGTTTCCACCCAGGAGGCAATATGCTTCATAGCGCTAAAGAAAGGTTTTTTCCATCTGGCACCGGGTGTGCAGGCACATTCCGTGGACCAGCGATTGACACCGTGCATGCAAGACCAGGAAGATGGCTCATTTAATAATGCGTAAGCCTCTGGTTCATGATCTAACAGCCACAATCCAGGCCACGACCAATCTACACCGTGCCTTTGACCGCCTTCATTGAGCATATATCTCAAGAAGTGGTCACGGAACTTTTGATGGTGTCCATAAAGTTCGCCATCACTGGCAATCAAGTTAAAATGCGCCAGGTCCAGACTTTGGTCATAGCGGATTGACGATAAGAATTCATCTCCGTTTTCAGTAGCCTTTGAAATGAAACTGACCTTTGTGCTCAAATCGCGCTGATATGGGAAGACGATGAAAGGTTTTCGTGCGCCAGGTAGTTCCACAAAATATGGGCCGGGTTTGTTTTCTAATGGACGGATCTGCCATGGCGCGAGTATGGTGAACTCCAAACCACAATCCTGCAAGACACAAAGGGTTTCCATGTCAACCGCTGTTTCTGGCAGCCAAATTCCCTGCGGCAGATGATCAAAACGAAAAGCAAAATCATCGATACCCCAGCGAACGCTGGTAACTTTGTCCCGATAAGAAAGTAATGGCAGGATGCTGTGGATGTACCCTTGCGCCATACCGTTACCGACTCCATACTTTAAGAAATTTGCGCGTTCCTGTTCAACAATCCTCTCAGCAACTTCCGGGGCATAATCCCACATCCAGTCAAAGAGGGTTGGTCCAATGTTGAAACTTATCTTCCCAAAGTTCCCCATCCGGGCGTTTGGCTCATAGCATTCTGCCAGTATTCTCTCGTTCCAATTGTGAAAAGGTTCAGCTCCTCTTTCATCCGGAATATAGTTCGAGATTGGATCCTCCCTCGGGGGTTGGTAGAAGTGTCCATGAACGCATAATGGCATTGTGTTATCTCCTCAGAGCAGTGTTTAGATAGTCTAATTTATGTTTCATACGGGCTGGATTGATACCAAAGTTTCGCGGCATGCTATCCAGATTACAAGTTCGGTTCTCTGCCAGGTAATCCATCCAAAAAACCGTTGTGGGAAAGCCCTTAATGCGGTTTTCGAGGAATTGGGTTAACAAACTCAGCTGTACTGGGTTGAAATCCACATAACGCCGTCTTAGATTCAATTGTCCGCCTATTAATTTCATCACATCCAAAAATGGAAGGTGTTCTGGCCCACCCACTTCAATAACCGCATTCTCTGTTGTCGGCATATCCAATGCCCAGATCAGGCTTGTAACCAGGTCCTCCACCCAAAGAGGTTGGACTAGCGTGCTGCCATCGCCAGGCACCAAAACCAAACCGGGAGACATCTTGATCAGCCTTGCCAAGTTAATGGTGAAGTTATCTCCTACACCATAGACCATTGAGCTGCGGATAATTGTATAAGTCAAACCAGATTTCCGGATAATGTTTTCGGCAATCCCCTTAGCTTTCATTAATCCATAAGCTGAAGCTCTATCTGCTCCCAAATGGCTCAAGTAGATAAATCGCCTGACACCAGCATTTTTGGCAAGACCAGTTAAGCGATCAAGGTGATTCACTTCAGTTTCCATCAGGTTAGCTTTAACGCCAGCCCTCTCCACACCAACAAGGTGGTAGATTACATCCACACCTCGCAAGGCTGAACTAACTCCTCGTTCATCATCAAGCGAGCTTAACGCCACTTTCATGTCAGTATTCCTGGGAAGTCCAGACTGATCCATTCCAGGTTGTAAAAACAAACGATGTGGCTTTCCCAGTTCAGCCAGACGACGGACCAAATATCCGCCTATGAAACCAGTTCCACCAGTGACTAAAATCATGCCGGCATTATAGCAGAATTTTTCATTTGGCATATTACTTGCACATTAAATGGAAGGCAAAATAGTAAATGGATGGATGATATGGAAAAGCGACTGGGTTTTCACTACTTTCAGGATTATGACCACTATCAGGCTCGGGATCTCGAACTCTGGGTTCCCGAACTTGCATCACTTCAAGCTTCCTGGTTGGTCCTGAAAGCATCCACTGTTGCTGCCATTCCAGAAGAATTTATTACTGGTCTACTCCAGGCAGGCATCCAGCCGATCCTGCAGTTTGATTTCCAGGTAAACAGTTCTGTGCGTCCTGAGGATCTGCGAGTTTTAATTTCCTCATACTCCCACTGGGGAGTGAAATATGTCATTTTCTTTGATCGCCCCAACACCAAAGCTGCCTGGACCGAAGGAAGTTGGTCGCAAGGAGATCTCGTTGAGCGGTTTCTTGACCGTTACCTGCCTTTTGTCCGCCTGGCTGAACAAAATGGCCTCATTCCAGTTTTCCCTCCTCTTGAACCCGGAGGTGATTACTGGGACTTGTCCTTCCTGAAGAAGGTTCTCCAACTTGTTCAGCAACGACGTTCGTTCGATTTCAGTTCGAATTTCCACATGGCGGTCAGTTCCCAAACATTTGACCATCCTTTGGATTGGGGTAAAGGTGGTCAGGCTCACTGGAAGACTCCTCGACCATACACCAAGGTGGATTTGGGCGAGGAAGACCACATTGGTTTCAACACCTGGAAATGGTATGCGGATCTGGTAAATGAAGTTCTTAATGTGAATCCCAAGTTGTTCCTCTTCTACTACGGCATGTCACGCGTGGTTGGCAACAAGTTGAATTCTGATAACAGCTTCGAACAAATGGTCGATATTGCGTTGGCACTCACAGGCAATTCAGATAACGCGAATGCTCTGCCGGATACAGTCTTGGGCTGTTGTTTTTGGTTACTCAGCGCGGCTGAAAGTGACCCGCAAGGAAAGACTTCTTACTTTGACGCAACCGGTAAGCCAAAAGAAGCAGGCATTCCTGCTTACAAACAAAAAATCGAACAAAGCAGCAAGCAAAAGCAGGAATATGTAGTCTCAAGCCGACTGGCTGAATGGGTCTATCCGATTGACCACTATTTGCTTTTGCCTTCCTATGATTGGGGTATTCCCGAAAACACGCTCGATCGGATCCGGCCAATCATCCGGGATGCCCGACCTACAATTGGTTTTTCTGTTATCGAAGCAACAAATGCCCGCAAAGTCACTGTTTGGAATGAAAATGCGGCCTTTACAGAACACGATATTCAATTATTACGCGAAGCTGGCTGCCTGGTTGAAGAGCAACTAATCAACAGCATCGGCGTCACTGTCTAAATGAGGAGAACAAGATGAACAATTATTCCATATACAACAGTCAGGTCCCACTCAACACAGCACTACCCAAAATTGTTGTCCTCGGTTTGGGTGGCGGCGGTTCAAATGCGATCAATCGCATGATTGAAAGCGGCATGCAGGGCGTGACCTTCATCTCCGCAAATACCGATGCGCAGGCTTTGGCGAACAATCTGGCCCCTAACAAGATCCAGCTTGGGCCAAAATCCACTAGGGGATTAGGCGCAGGCGGCTTGCCGGTCGTGGGTGAAAATGCGGCTGAGGAAAGCACCAAGGAATTAGCCAGTTTGCTTCATGGCGCGGATATGGTCTTTCTGACAGCGGGCATGGGTGGCGGAACTGGTACTGGCGCAATTCCAATCGCAGCCAAAGTAGCCAAAGCTTCTGGTGCAGTTACAATCGCGATCGTAACAAAACCCTTCTCGTTCGAACTCGGACGCCGCCAGCGAAATGCTGAAGAAGGTCTGGCAAAATTGAAGGAATACACGGATACTCTGATCGTCATTCCGAACGATAAGCTCATCGAGATTGCCCCTCGCGATCTTCCACTGGAACTGGCTTTCACCCTTGCCGATGACGTTCTGCGCCAGGGTGTTCAGGGAATTTCCGAGTTGATTACTGAAACCGGCTTGATTAATGTTGACTTCTCCCACATTAAGAACATTATGACCCGTGGGGGAGGTGCACTTATGGCAATCGGTACCGGAAGTGGTCCTAACAAAGTCCAGCAGGCAATCGAAAAAGCACTACATCACCCACTGTTGGACGATATCGACCTTTATACCGCTACTGGAATGATCGCCAACTTCACCGGCAGCAGCAATATGTCCTTTAAGGATGTAACTGATGCTCTTCATACTCTTCAGCAAGCCACTGGCTCACATGCCGACATCATACCTGGCATCATCACAGATCCACGCATGGAAGATCGTGTCCAATTAATCTTGATTGTCACTGGAATTGGTAAGAAAGATGAACAAACTTTTTTGGATAATTTTGAAAAAGTAACTGAAAAATTAGAGAAGAAAGAGACCACAAATAGCTCTCCTTTCCAGGAAAAAGACAGCCCGGTTCAGGAAAATTTCAATGAGATTGGCTTAACAAGCTACGGAAATCAACCCAATCTCTCTGACAATTTGTCAGTACCGGCCTTTTTACGCAGAAGGCAGAATAACAAGTAGGTAAAATATGAAAACGAGCTCCATTCAAAAGGTGTCTGACAAAGTCAGCGCTAAATATCCTAAGTTGAGCGGGAAGCATCCAAAAGTGTCAGAACAAACTCCAGGAAGATACTTGCTTCTTTATGCTTTCACGGATGAATTACCAGGTGGAAAATCAATCCAACAACAATTGCGGGTGGTTGCGGACGAAGAAGGCAACATCAGTAAGATGTCTGTTTCGAGAGGTTAACATGGAGCGTTCCGTAGCCTCCCCACACATACCAATATTATTGAAAGAAAAAGGTGCCAAAAGTGGATCAAAAAATCATCCTGCGGCACCTCAGGATATCCGTTTATCCTTTGATACACAGCGAGTTCAACGGGCAAAGTCGCCGGAACCCGTGGAATCTATTTTGCTCAGTGCCACTTACACCCAGGAGTTGAGCTTTCAACCAACAGTAACAGTAAAAACAAAGCCTTCAGAACCAGGGTTATACCTGGGTGTAACAATGGCAAATCGTGTAGGACAGGTTGATTTCCGGAAATCGCAGGCACTGATGCTCTGCTCAATCTCAGCCATGGGGCTGATGATTGGCATCCTTATTTCCTTTATTCTATAGATCTAACAATTAATCGGGAGTGATTGAGCTTTTTGCCAGCTCAATCACTTTTTCGTTACTCCAACCAGGGTCTATAGCTAGAACCTGCAATTTCTCAGTGTGTGAAACCGCTTCTCCCGGTTGAAGATCTGTCCAGGAACTTAAACCCTCCAATTCAAGCATGAAGCTGTCAAAATAAACCTCTACATTGCTGCCTAGGTCAGGGAAATCTGCAGCCTTGGCATCTTCCTTGTGGAAGAAAAAAGTCTTTACAACCAGAGATTCTCCTAAGCGATATGCCAGCCATGGCTTCTGAAGATATGTTCCAACTTTTTGTTTGGAAAGGACCCGATCCTGGTGGAATTCAATCCAATCAGGGCGCCAAACATAAGCGGGATCTGAGAAATTGGTATAGTCCCATAAGTTTAACCTTGCGCTGCCACAAAGCTTTCCGGATGGGGATAGCGCCTTGGAAATGGGCATAAAACCCACGCCACCAGGAGCAAGGCTTGTGATACCCCAGGAAGCTGTCCTGAAGACCCCATCACCCAAATTCCTGATTTGATTTACTAACTCAAACCCATCCTTATTTGTGGCTACGCGCATTATTAGCGTTTTCTCGACATTAGGTTTCAAAGAAACTCTAAAACGGACCTCTTCCGAAGATACAATTTCCACATCCACAGAGTCGTTATCCGGTATGTAGGATTCCACCAAATCTTCAGGCGCATACCAAACACGATGTCCTCCTACGAGTCGAAAATCTTCGCCTCCCACCTTGCCGACTTGTCCTTCAAATAGCTTTAGCAGGTTTTCACCATTCCCACGTCTTAGATCCACGACGCGTGGACCAATATCCGCTGTCGCGATCATTTTACAATCACCTGATTCGATTTGGTAACAATCCCGCCAGCCTTTATATGCCAATTGTTTCATTCAACCTCGAAAAACCGATAGTAGTCCTGCCTAATATCATGTATAATCTACCCATATTGCATCAAAAGAGGATTTTTTATGGGTTCAGGTAATTATAACGCCTGGAAGACGTACTGGGCAAATCTCGAGATCACAACTTCCGATCTTCAACAATTGGCAAACCATTTGTTTGAAAAAGAAGAACCGTTGAACATTGATGGGCTTCTTCAGGTACTGATAGATCATCGCCTCAAAGAGCGCGAAGTTGAGAGAAAATTGAAACTGGAAGATGCCGGCGAGGTTTACCTTCCCAGTAAATCCTATGAAGTTGGCGCTAAAATCCGTTTTCCTGAATACGATTGGAAACAGGCTACCGTTGTTTCAAACCGACCTGGTGACAATGTAGCTATCGGAATTTTTTCAGTAACAGAGGTGGAGTTTGAAGATGGCACCCACCGATATTTTGCCACCAATCTATCGGACCATGCTTTAAACACCAAGCTGTATAAAACCGATGACGATGATATTGAGGATCCAGTTGAGATCCAAAACATCTTTGCCCCTTCACTTAGAACCAAACTCCGCAAAACGCTTGAAAAGCAGTCTGAATTGATACGCATCGCAGACACTTGGTTTCCGCGTTCGTTGTTGATCGATATCAACAAAGGATATCTGAATCTCGCCGAAGCCATCCTGGATTCTCATGAAGGCGGGCCTTTGGGCATCGAGCCTTTGATGAAAGAGTTGGAACTCAACACGGAACCGCAAAGTAAAAAGTTGCTTGAGTTCTCATTAAATTACGCGCTGCAAGAAGATCCTCGATTTGACGAAGTTGGAACTACTGGTGAAATTTCATGGTTTCTTAAGCGACTTGAGCCTGAATCAGTTCTTGAGCCGCCCATTTATATCCGTTCAAACGCAATTGTGCCCCTTGCGGATCAGATCGATGAGGAATCTTATAAGCTTCTCTACGATCTGGACGATGAGTTATCTTTCACCAATGAAGAAATTGATGAGGTTGATCGCGTTGATTCTGTCACAATCACACTCACCTATCCACACTGGCGCAGTGGCAGTATCCCTGTAACCCCAAATTCCAACCGCGTTCTTCCATCAGCCCTCGAATCCGAAAACATCAAGATTAGTTTCATTGATAAGCAAACCCAACAACCAATTTCCGCCTGGGTGGTTCGCAGTCATAACTACGTCGTTGGTTTGAAAGATTGGTTTGAGCAACAAAATCTCATCCCCGGCAGCAATATTGAGATTAGCGCTACAAAACACCCTGGCACGATGCTCATCTCCTCAGAAAAAAAGCGTTCCAACAAAGAATGGATCAAAACCGTTCTGATCGGTGCAGATGGTGGATTGGTATTTGCGCTTTTGCGACAGCCAATATATGCCGGTTTTAACGAACGTATGGCGATTGCCATTCCCGACCGTGATGGTCTTGACAAAATTTGGCAGGATAGACTAGGCAGGAATATCCCGATAAAGTCGGACGTTTTCCGGATGATGAATGAGCTTTCAAAACTCAACAGCCAGCACCACGTCCATTTTGTCGACCTCTACGCCGCCATCAACGTAATCAGACGCACCCCCCCGATGGAGTTGCTCGAAGTTCTCGCAACCAATCCGGAAATCATTCATGTTGGCGATCATTACTATCACCTGGCAGACCAAGGAAAGGAATAATCTGGATGCTGAGCAAATCTAGTCTCATAAAACCTGGACTGACCACGAAGTTTCGAGTCGATTTTGACTGGTGGAAGTTACAAGACCGGAACTGGCGCAACTCTTTGGTGACTTTTATGTGCCCAACACACCAGGCAATTTTTGCTCAATCAACTGCCGCTCAGGAAATGGATTTGGTCAATCCCGATACTGGTGAAGTAACACGTGGCGATGGACTTATCCAAACTCTGGTGGATCACTGCGCCAGGCAGGAAGGTTTTATAACCCCCAATGCCCCGCTGGTAGACACCGTTTTCAAGGTTTTCATTGTGAACCAAAACCAACCGCTTAACTCTCTTGAATTGGCTGAACGCGTTGGCAAGCCTGCAGACACCATACTGCGCACAATTGGTACCACTCGGGTTTACAAAGGCATTCGTCCTGTTTGATCCCGCCGTAAAAGGCAGTATAATCAATTCCCGTTTGCTCCTGTAGCTCAATGGACAGAGCACCAGTCTTCTAAACTGTTGGTTGCGCGTTCGAGTCGCGCCAGGGGCATTTTTATTTTGCAGAACCTTATATAATCTAGCTTTGGCAGTTTGGCTTTAGGGGATAATGGAAATGAATTAGTAGAAAGGAAAAATGATGAACCTGTTAAAGAGATGGCTTGTTTTTATGTTCGCGCTTTTTGTTGCCGCGTGGTTGGTACCTGGCATTGAAGTTGAAGGTAATGGCTGGGTTGTATATGCAATCATGGCAGCCATCCTGGCGCTCTTAAACGCGATCCTCCTGCCAATCCTGAAGGCGCTTTCCTGCGGGTTGATCGTTCTCACACTGGGATTATTCAGCCTGGTCCTGAATGCTATGATGTTTATGCTTTCATCCTACCTGGCACAGAGCTGGTTCAGCGCGGGATACATTGTTAAAGATTTCTGGTCAGCTTTGCTTGGCTCTCTAATCGTTAGCGTAGTTTCAATGCTGTTTTCTTCTGACAAGAAGAAGAAAAGAGATAACGATTAAGTCAAGTCCTGATAAAAACAGAAACTGCCTTAAGGGCAGTTTCTGTTTTTTGGTTGCTTAATTTTGAACATGTGATAGAATTCCGTTTGTTAAATTCAGGAATAAGCCTGAAATCAACCTTCCACTCCTGCCCGCCTACGGCGTCAAGCAGGAGCAAACCCGAGGAAAGGAGCCTCGACACGTATGCACAATTATGAACTAATTTTTATTCTCCAGGCTGATCTGGACGAAGCATCTCTTAACACCGCTGTGGATAATGTGGAAACCCTCATTAAGAACAACGGTGGTGAGATCGCCAAGATTGATCGCTGGGGCAAGCGCAAACTGGCTTACCCCATCAACAAAGCCAATGAAGGCTACTATGTATTTGTAGACTTCAACTACAAACCCGAAGAAGTAGCCGGCCTCAAACGCACTTTAGGCTACAACGAACAGGTTCTGCGACATATTGTTGTTCGCAAAGCATAACAGGAGTTAACATGACTGAAAGCAGATATTCAGAACGCGGTGATCGCTCACAAAATGGCGAACGTAGCGAACGTCCTCGCCGCTTTGTTTCCCGCCCAAAGTTTTGTCAGTTCTGTTCTGACAAGAACCTTGTTATTGATTACAAAAATGTTGAAATGATGTCACGCTACATCAACGAGACTGGAAAGATCCGCCCTCGCCGTCAGACTGGCGCATGCGCCAAACACCAGCGTGAGGTTGCCAAGGCTGTAAAGAACGCCCGTCACATCGCCTTACTTCCTTTTGAGGGTGATTTCTGGACTGAAAACAACTAGGACAGGTGATCAATTATGGCTAAGAAAAATGAGAGCCCAAAGCTGGTTACCCGAAAGCACCTCGCTCGTAAGGAACGCGAAGAAAAACAGATCAAGTCCGCTGTTGCGGTGACTGGCATTGTCATCGGGCTTGCATTACTTTTGTTGGGATATGTTCTGGTCGACAATTTCATCGTCCAACCCAATAAAGTCGTTGCTCGTGTGGGTGATGCCGTAGTTAAAGCGGGTGATTTTGAGTCTAATGTCACATATTCCCGTCTAAATTTGCTCTCCACCGCCAATAATTACGCCTATTATGCCCAACTCTTCGGAGATTCAGGCAGCCAGTTTAAGTCTGCTGGCATTGAATTGGTTGCTCAACTAAATGACAGCGAATTGCTTGGTGAAAATGTTCTCAATCAATTGATTGATGATCAACTCATTCGTGAGGAAGCCACCAAACGTGGTGTGAGCGTTTCTGATGAGGAAGTTCAGGAAGCGATGCAATCATACTTCGGTTTCTATCCGATGGGAACACAAACACCAACCATTACTCCAACTATTGTCAACACTCCCACATGGTCAAGTGAACAATTTTCCTTGATCAATCCCACGGAGACTGCAACCCCTGCGCCTACTTTCACAGCCACACCTGAGGATTGGGAGCCAACTGAAGAAGTGACCGCAGTCAGCGAGACTGAGGTAGCTCCTGAGAGCACGACCCCAACAACTGAACCAACTGCCACTGAGATTCCTACTGTTACGCCTACACCAACAGTGTATACAACGAAACTCTATGGCAAGGAACTTGGCACATACCTCGATGAAGTAAAAACCTATGGAATTAGCCGCAAACAGATAGAGGATATCTTCCGCGCCAACTTGCTCCGCACAAAGTTGTTGGAAGATCTCACCAAAGACATGCTTCCAGAGGAAGAACAGGTCTGGGTGAGACACATTCTTGTTGCTGAAGAGGATGTAGCGCTGGAAGTGATTGAAAAACTGAACAATGGTGGGGATTGGACAGCATTAGCAGCCGAGTACTCTACCGACACGTCTAACAAAGACAACGGTGGAGATCTGGGTTGGATTGGGAAAAATGACAACTACGTCGAAGAGTTCAAAGATGGCGCTTTCGCGTTGAACGAATCCGGTGAGATCAGTGAACCCGTCGAATCTCAATTTGGTTGGCACGTAATACAACTTGTCACAAAAGCCACTAACAATATCGACTCCGCGAAGTTCCAGCAAAACAAGCAAGCCTTCTTTGATAATTGGTTGCTCGAACTCCGGAACTCACGTACGGATATTCAGATCGATGAAATCTGGAAGCCTCTTACTCCCAGCACACCAGCTGTTCCAGCTGAGTTAATAGAGTTTTTCTTCAGTCAGTAAAATATGGAGAACAAAAAGACCGGTAAAAAATATATACCGGTCTTTTTTTATCTTACGTAATTCTCGTCAACTTCTTCAAGCTTCAGGGAAATGACTTGACTCGCGGAATCCTTTCCCATCGTAACGCCGTAAATCACGTCTGCAGCAGACACGGTATTACGATTATGCGTGATCAGGACAAATTGGGTATCCTTCGATAAGTCACGCAGCAAGTCCAGAAACCGCCCAACATTGGACTCGTCCAACATTGCGTCCACCTCGTCTAAAACGCAGAAAGGAGTCGGTGAAACCCGCAACAACGCGAATACAAGCGCGACTGCGGTAAGACTGCGTTCACCCCCCGAAAGCAATACCAATCCTTGTTCGCGCTTACCAGGCAATCTCGCTTCAATTTCGATGCCTCCTTCAATAGGAGAATCTTCATCCGAGAGTAATAACCGCGCGGAACCTCCGTTAAATAGGCGTGAAAACATCGAGGAAAACTCAATACTGACAGCTTTAAAAGTCTTCAGGAATTCTTCACGCATAACAGTATCGAGTTCTTTGACCAATTTTTCGATATCCTGGATGGCTCCCTTCAGATCAGCTGTTTGCGAGGTAAGGCTCTCAAAACGCTCTTTTACCTCACGAAACTCGATTTCGGCTTCAAGATTGACAGTGCCAATACGCCGTATCTGATTCTTTTGCTGCCTGATCGCCTCTTCTATCCCTTCGGGCAGTGCCTTGATTTCTGGCAGTGATTCGATGACCATGTCCGGAAATGGCAATGGCGTGGATTTGGAATACTGATTCTTGTACTCAAGTTCAATCAAACCAAAATCATCCTCAATTCGGTGCCTGAGCGCTTCAACGCGTTCCTGGTGATGCACTAATTCAAGCTTGTAGTGCACGACCATCCTTTCCTTGTTCGAGAACTCCTTTTGGTTTTCACTATCCTGCCGTGAGATCTGACGATTCATCTCTTCGATTGCTTGCAGCTCGGATCGCAAAGGATCAAGACTCTCATGTTGAAGCAAATCAGCCTGAAGAGTCTTTTGATTGACGAGCTCTCTGCCTTGTGAAATGTCTCTCTCAAATGCGTCCAAAGACGATTCAATTGTGCCCAACCGATCCCGGTATACTGATAGCCGCTTCTTGTCGTTTTCAAGGCGCTCTGTGGCAGCGATTACGTTGACTTTACTGTGCTGAAGAGCCTGCTGCAGAACCTGTTTCTCGGTCTGGAGATAGTGCACCTGACTTTCTAATTCGAGAGTGTTGAATCCATCTTTCCTGGTTCTGAGGTTGGTAATCTTGGCCTTGAGCTGTTCGCTTTCCTGTTGGCTGGCCGATTCCTTGCCGCTGATTTCTTCGAGCTGTTGCTGAAGGTGTTTCTCTTGTCCGGCACCCGTGTTCAACTGTTGCTGGAGCCAATTTTGTTGACTATTAAGCTTATCCAATTCCAGCTGGAGGTTGTTAAGCTCTCTGCGACTTTGCTGAAGTTTAAGATTCTCGTTCTGCCGCCGGTTTAACACATCTTGCAGCTTGGCTTCAAGTTTTCCAATATCGTTCTTGCCGTGTTGTTCCAATTCACGCGCTTGCTCTAGCGCAATTTCAATCCCTTCCAGTTCCTGCCGCAGAGACTTCGTCACGCGCGAAAAACTGACTTTGCCAGCTCCGTTCGTTTTTCCCAGCATCGCCATGCCGTTTTTGAGCAAGACGTCTCCATTCAAGGTAACAAAATTTGCTTCGCTGGATTCCCCCCACAGGCTAATGGCATCATCCATCTCACTCACAACCAGGTAGTTGCTCAGTAACTGGTTAATAGTTTGCTGTAAACTTGCATCGGTTTTCACAAGATCGGCAGCGTTTCCAAGCACACGTGCATCGTTCAGTGTGACCTTTTGCGTATGATGCTTGCGAGCCAATTCTCCAATGACCGCAAAACGTTCCTGCGCTTTACCAGAAAGGTCTCTCATCACGTTGTGGTCAAGCTCGCCTTTCACCACCAGTACATCAACGGCTTCTCCAAGCGCCGCATTGATTGCGCGCTCGTAAGCTTCCGGCACCTCCAACTTCGTTACCAGGTCCGTTACTTCCCTTTTCAGTACTTTGTCTTTGGCGGCCTTCAAAACACCTTTGGCGCCTTCAGAAAAGCCTTCAAGGCTTTCACGGCTTTGCTGCATCAGCTCCAGCCGGTTCACTATCCGGTTCTTTTCCAGATTCAGGGTGTTTAGCTTGTGATTGATCTCATCCAGGGATTTTGCCAGTGTGGTTTTATCAGATCCCTGCTTCTCTATTTCTGCTTCCAAAAGGGAAATCCCTTGCTCCTGCCCCGAGATCGAGGTGACAAGAGCGGAAAGTTGTCTTTCTAATGTAGCTTTCTTGTCAGACACATCCAACAGTTTTTTCTGGTTGGTCTCACTGGCCTTTTTCAATTCTTCAAGGCGATAAGTATGTTCCTGCCTTCTGGCGCGGTAAATTGCTACATTCTTTTCCGATTCCAACTGCTTTGAACTTAGAGCTCGTTCCTCTTTCTCCAGGGCGTCTTTTTGGGTTCTTACCCTTTCAAAATCTTTGTTGGTTATATTGAAACGCTCGTTGAGTGTTGATAATTCTTGTTCCTGGCGGCTCTGTTCAGCCACAAGACTGGAAAGGATCTTCTCACCAGACAAGATGGTTTCTTCCAAATTCCCGGAATCCATTACCAGTTGGCTGCGGGATTCTTCCGCAGATCTCTTCCTGGTATCCAGAACCGCGATAGCTTGATTCTGTTGCTGGACCTCATCCCTTAAGGCTCGCAAATCATTCATCAAACGATCAATTGCATTTCTTTTCAGATCGACATCTTGCCGCAAGCTTTCGATCCGTTGACGATCTTCATCAAGTGCAGTTTTGGAATCTGCCGATGCTGATTCAGCCTCTGCCAGGGAATCCTGGATCTTTTGAATCTGACTTTGGGCAGCCATCCATTGGTATCCATACCATTCACGTAAATTGTTTTTAAGGCTCTCCTGAACAAGCTTATACTCACCTACCCGCGCGGATTGCCTCTCCAGGCTGCGAAGCCTCGGACGAATTTCATCGAGAATGTCAGAGACTCGTTCGAGATTTCGTTCGGTTGCTTCCAACCGGCGCAGAGCCTCTTCTTTGCGGGAGCGATATAAGCCGATGCCTGCGGCTTCTTCAAAAAGCCTTCTTCGCTCATCCGGTCGGATGGAAAGGGCAAGATCTACCAGACCCTGGCCAATAATCGTGTAAGTTCGATCTGCAAGTCCTGTTTTTGCCAGTAACTCGTGGAAATCCTTCAACCGTACGCGCTGATTGTTCAGCAAGTACTCGTTCTGGCCGTCTCTGTAAGCCCGTCTCGTGAGAGTTACTTCTGAGTAATCAATTGGCAGCCAATTAGTCTGGTTATCAAAGGTAATCGACACAGACGCCATGCCTGCCCTTGACCTGTTTTCCGACCCGGAGTAAATCATATCTTCGGTTCTTTTTGCACGCAACATTGTGTAAGATTGCTCGCCCAAAACCCAACGAATTGAATCTGCCACATTGGATTTGCCGGATCCGTTTGGTCCTACGATGGCTGTAATCCGTGCCGGAAAAACCAGGTTTGTTTCCTTGGCGAAGGTCTTGTAGCCATGCAGCGCGAGAGAGGCTAACTTGGTTTCTGTCATCTTTTGATAATTCCCAATTCTTTCATGCTTTGATAAGCTGCATGTTTTTCTGCCATTTGTTTGTTGGAACCTGAACCTCGTGCTATCTCTTTGCCATTGATATTTGCACTGACCTCAAAGATCTTTGCGTGGTCCGGGCCCGTTTCATTAACCAGCACATAAATAGGCGAAGCAAAACCCTTGGCTTGTGCCCATTCCTGCAGGCGGCTTTTGACATCCTCCTCGGTGTGGTTCTGAAGAATATTGTCAGATTCTTGTTCAAGTAAGGGATGAACAAAGTTGCGCACTGTCTCAATATCGGTGCTCAAGTACATCGCGGCAATCATGGCTTCAAAAGCATCGCATAAGATGGCATCACGATCTCTTCCGCCAGCAAGCTCCTCGCCTTTACCAAGAAATAACGCGGGTCCGATGCCAATTTTCCGCGCAAATTCAGCTAACTGGTGTGTATGGACTAAAGCAGAGCGTACTTTAGTCAGGAACCCTTCCTTTTTCTCAGGAAAATTCTGGTAAAGCCACTCAGCAACCAGGAAATTCAAGATTGAGTCACCTAAAAATTCCAACCGTTCATTATCCTCAAGGACGTCACGACTTTCGTTGACGTAGGACCTGTGAGTTAGCGCACGAATAAGGTAAAAATCTTCTGTAAAGTTTTCTGGTAGGTTCTTTTTTAATTCTTTACCGGCAGCCGTATTTAACATTTTTCCTCCAGCTGAACTGCCGATTCGTTTAACATCAAGCACATTGATGCCAAACGGTTCCCCAGTTCTGCTTACATTATTGATTTTAACCCAGAACCACTAAAAATGAGAACCGACTTTCCGATGGTCTCTTTCACCTTTTTACTCGCCGCGAGAACCATGGCAGAGGTTGGTTCAATGTAGAGACCGGCTTTGATCAAGATTCGATGCGCTTCGGCAATTTCGGGCTCTTTTAAGCTCACAAGTTGATCTCGTTCACGATCCAGGGAGCCAAGAATTTCCTCCATTCTTGCAGGGTTTTCAACCATGGTACCTTCAGCCAGACTGCGGCCTCTTCCGCCAGTGAAGGGGATTCTTAGCCAGGTTGAAACAACCGGAGCACAGGCTTCTGGTTGAACGCCAATCATCGTTGGTCTTTTCGGGGCTAATCCAGCCCGTACCAAGGCATCAAAACCCATCACGATCCCTGCAAACAAAGACCCATGCCCTATCGGACAAAAAACAGAACCTGGCATTTCCCCGAGAGATTCAAATATTTCAAATGCAATCGTCGCGATTCCTGCCATTCCAAATGGTTGTGCCGCATGGCTGGCGTAAGGAAGTTTTTCTCTGTTTACCCCCTCAAGAGCAGCTTTGTGGGCATTCTCACGCGGACCTTCAACCTGGATGACTTCGGCGCCGCAAACCTCAATTTGCCGGCGTTTTGGTCCGCTGGTACCACTTGGGATGTAAATGCGGCAGTGGATGCCGAATGCGCCGCCATAGAGCGCAAGGGAACCTCCGGCATTACCCGAAGAGTCCTCAATGACTTTTGATTGATCCCGACCTTTCAAGACGCTGGTAAGTACTGCTGTTGCCCGGTCCTTGAAAGATCCGCTCGGGTTGAGGTTTTCCAGTTTCGCCCAGAACTCTTTTCCATCGATATTGATGGGGACAAGTGGAGTAGTACCCTCCCCAAGATAAGTTTTTGGATAATTCTCTGGCAGTCCAAATGACCTGGCGAACCTCCAAATACCCTGTGGGTTTCCAGGTTCTGAGGTGGCTTCAACATAGGTCAAACCTCGCAAACTAAACGTACCGCCACAGTTAGGACATTCATGCGGTAATCCCGTATCTGGATAAGGTTGTGAGCATTCTCTGCAAATATATTCAGCCATATTTCTTCCTGGTAAACGAGTGTACTTAAGTGTACAACAATTCTGACTCACTCAGGCTATAATTGCCACATGCCGACTTCTTGGATTCATGAAACAGATGACTACGAGATTGAGACCGAACTGTACTCCGGTCCGCTTGATCTGCTTTTGGATTTGATCCAGAAGTCTGAATTGGATATTACCAAAATTGCGCTTGCCCAGGTGACAGATCAATTTCTTGTCTACGTGCGGGAAAACGAACAAGCTGGTCCAGACTATATCTCCGAATTCATGGTGATTGCCTCAAAACTTGTGCAGATAAAATCGGAGGCGATGCTGCCCAGACCGCCCGCAAGAGAAGCTGAAGAAGAAGACCTCGGAGAAGCTCTGGCAAGACAACTCAGGATCTACCGCGAGATCAAGAACGCAACTGCCTGGCTGAGTTCCCGCATTGATCAAAACCTGCGCAGTCACATTCATGTTCCAAAATCCTATCCGGTTAATGTCCAGCTCGACCTGACTGGCATTGACCTCACGGACCTGATTGTCGCATTGGAACGCCTCGCCAGCCAGGAGGGTCCGTTAATCGAAGGTTCCTCAATTCGAATTCCAAAAATGACACTAAGAAATAAAGTGCAGGAAATCGTAAGAATCCTTAGAAACGCGGGTAACGCCAGCTTTTCTGGTTTGATCGGTGAAAATTCAGACCGAATTCAGATAATTGTTGTTTTTCTGGCAATTCTTGAATTGGTAAAACAGGACATGATTGATACGGATCAACCTGCTTTGTTCGGTGACATCACGCTAAGACCGAATGAAAAGATGCTTTCCACAACAGATGAAGAACTGGCGATTGTTGAGGACCTTTAATTTGAATTCTACAAGCACCTTTTGAGTGCTTTCAATGCGTTATAATAATTTCGAGGTAAAAATGTCTGAGAGCCCCGTTACAACAACAGAACCCAAAGGTGTCGAGAAAACCGACACAATTGAAAAGCCTGCGGAATCGATCGACGAAAAGAAACCTTCAATTTCTATTCTTATTACTATCCTGGCAGTAATAGGCTTGATCGTTGGTTTATTTTTCCTTGCGAGAGCTGAAGGTCAGGTTGTTTCCCAGGTTCGGGACATTTTTATCATTCTCATGGCTTTAATGATGGTTGTGATTGGAGTGGCATTGGTGGTGTTGATTATCCAGCTTGCCAATCTTACCAACCTGCTCCAACATGAGATAAAACCTATCCTTCACTCTACAACCGATACAGTCAATACACTCAAAGGAACTGTTCGGTTCTTAAGTGATAATGTTAGCGAACCAGTGATCAAGCTCAACGAATCGCTGGCAAGCGTCCGAAAACTTGTTGATATATTTCGTATAAAACGATAAAGAAAAGAGGAGAATACTATGTCTGACGAAAGCAATTTTGGATCATTTTTAATGGGTTTCACCGTTGGTGCCTTGGCTGGTGCAATCGTTTCCCTTCTGATGGCTCCCCAAACTGGTGAGGAAACTCGCCAGGTTATTAAAGAAAAAGCCATTGAACTGAAAGAAAAAGGCGCAGAAACTTATGAAGAGACCAAACACAAGGCTGAAGTAGCCTACAAAGATGCCATTGCCAAAGCCGAGGAATTGGCCAAGGTCACAAAAGAGAAGGCTGGTGAATTAAGTCACAGCGCCAAGGTCAAAGTCCAAAAACTGGCTGAACAGACCGCCGAGGCTGTGGAAGAAGTTGCCGAAACTGCCAAGGAATAACTTCAGAAAACAAAATCTGACAGATACAAAAAGCAGCCATCACAAAAAACATGGCTGCTTTTTGTAATTCTACTGATTATTATGCACCTTGTTTTACTCTACTAAACAAGTCTTACACTCTACTTTTGGTACTGAGCCAGCAGATGGTATCCACTCCAGTCACCGAGCTGGACGGCGA
>DAISYV010000006.1:0-17506 GCA_036825115.1 Anaerolineaceae bacterium
TGATCGACTGGCTGGTGGATAAAGACCTAAACGTCTGGTACCAGGTGGCAGGCGCGCTGGAACGCCGGCAGGCGCAGTCGCAGCGGGCGATGCCCACCAGCGCCAGCCCCCAAACGGAACGCCGCCGCCAATTGATCGACAGCGTCAGCACGACCATCAAAGCCATCGTCAACCAGTATGACCGCAAGCGTGAAGCTGAGCAGCTTGGCGCGTTTGTGCAAGAGTCGGTCACACAGACCGCCCTGTTTGGGGTGGGAGCTGTGGGTATCGGCGCCCTGGTGGCAACCGTGCTCACCACCAAAGCCCTGGATGTCACCGGCATCGTCACAGCCGGCGCGCTTGCGGTGTTGGGGCTGTTCGTGATCCCCTACAAACGTAAGCAAGCCAAGGATGCCTTCAAGAATAAGATGGATGAACTGCGCGAAAACCTGATGAAGACTCTGAGCGCTACATTCAATCGCGAGAGCGAGAGCGCCATCCAGCGCCTGGAGAGCAACATTGCCCCCTATACCAGTTACGTCCAGAGCGAACAAAGCCGTTTGCAGAATGACAAAGAGACACTGAATAAACTCCAGGTTCAGCTGGAAGATCTCAGTCTGACCATCCCCAAATTATTGAGTAAAGACTAATAGTAAAGAAAAAAGGCAAAAGACTCTTCTAAGTCTTTTGCCTTTTATTTCTTTGAACGGAATAGTCGGGTGGGATTAACCCGTGTGATCCACCAACGTTCCAACCTTTTCGCCACAAACGGCGCGCATCAGATCACCGGGTTTCCAGAGATCCAGCACCAGGATGGGCAGGTTGTTTTCCATGCAGAGGGTCACAGCCGTTGAGTCCATCACGTTAATTCTGCGTGCCAGGATTTCGAGGTAGCTGAGTTTTTCGATCCGCACCGCATCCGGATTGACTTTGGGATCCTTGTCGTAGATGCCGTCCACCTTGGTGGCCTTGATGACCACATCCGCGCCGATCTCGGTCGCGCGCA
Source organism: Anaerolineaceae bacterium (assembly GCA_036825115.1). Taxonomy (GTDB): domain Bacteria; phylum Chloroflexota; class Anaerolineae; order Anaerolineales; family Anaerolineaceae; genus Mesolinea. The sequence goes on from DAISYV010000006.1 coordinate 986, forward strand.
GAGCCGCGGCGGTATCGGTGGAGAAGTATGGGTTGCCAGTGCCCCCGCCAAAGATGACCACACGCCCCTTTTCCAGGTGGCGGATGGCGCGCCGGCGGATGTAAGGCTCTGCCACAGTACGCATTTCAATCGAGGACATGACGCGCGTCATCACCCCAACTTTCTCAAGGGCATCCATCAGCGCCAGGGCATTCATGACCGTCGCCAGCATGCCCATGTAATCAGCAGTCGCGCGGTCCATACCGACGTTTTCGCCGGTCGCGCCGCGCCAGAGGTTGCCAGCACCGATCACGATCGCCACATCCACTCCGGTTTCATGCACCAACTTGACCAATTCCGCGATGGTACGTGCCTGGCCAGGGTCAATCCCCTGTCCATTGGGAGCGGACAGCGATTCGCCAGAGAGTTTGAGCAGGATTCGCCGATATTTCGCAATATTTTGAGTTTCAGTCATGCTATCTCCTTTGTGTGGTACTGGCAAAATAAGAGCCAACCCTTCGGTTGGCTCTTTTGTTTCTTAAGCAGCCTCTTCCTCATCGGCAGGCTTCTGGGTGGTCTCACCCAGTGCCCATCGCACGAAGCGGCGGACCACAATGCGTTCGCCCAGAGCGGCAACGCGGTCGTTGATCAGGTCGGTGACAGTGCGGCTTTCGTCGCGGATGTACTTCTGATTGAGCAGAACAGTCTCATCCTTGAACTTCTTCATGAAACCATCCACGATCTTGGGGATGATCGCTTCGGGTTTGCCTTCGGCGCGCACGCGCTCGGTGATCAGGGAAGTTTCTTCGGCGATGACTTCTTCAGGGATGTCAGCTTCGGAGACATACTTGGGGGAAGCGGCAGCAATCTGCAGGGCGATCTCGTGAGCGAGTTCCTTGAAGGCGTCGGATTTGGCAACAAAGTCGGTTTCTGAGTTGATCTCAACCAGGACGACAAGGCGACCTTCACTGTGAACATAGAGTTCCAAGCGGCCTTCTGAGGCTTCGCGATTGGCACGTTTTTCAGCTTTCTTCAAGCCTTTCTCACGCAGTTCTTCCACCGCTTTTTCAAAATCGCCGTTGGAGCTTTGCAGCGCGCTTCGGCAATCCATGATTCCACAGCCGGTTTTCTCGCGGAGTTCTTTGATCATGTCAATGGTGATTTCCATATTGTTTCCTCTCTTGGTTCAAGCTCCGAAAAGCTCTATTCCTGTACAGCCGGTGCTTCTGCTGCGGTCTCGGGCTGTTGTTCGTAAACGATCTTGGCACGGGTTGCGTCGCCAAGCAGCATTTCGTCATCAAGCTCTTCGTCTTCGTCTATGCGGCGGGAGATGGTGGAGCGGGTTTCAACCACAACTTCTTCTTCCTCGTCCTTGCGCATCATTTTGCCTTCAATTACTGCGTCAGCCATGCGGCCAACCAGAAGTTTGATGGCGCGGATGGCATCGTCATTGGAGGGGATTACGTAGTCGATGTCACTGGGGTTGCAGTTGGTGTCGACCAGAGCGATCACGGGGATGCCTTTGGAATTGGCTTCGAGCACAGCGGTGTCTTCACGTTCGATGTCGATAATGAAGAGCAAGTCAGGCAAAGATTTCATGTTGCGGACGCCACTGAGGCGGGTCTGCAAGCGGGTAATCTCGCGCTGAATCAGCAAGCCTTCTTTTTTGGTGAGCTGATTGATTTCGCCGGTCTCGAACAATTTTTCGAGGCGGGTTAGTTCAACAATACGCTGCTGGATGGTGACCCAGTTGGTCAGGGTGCCGCCCAACCAGCGCTGGTTGACGTAGGGCATACCACAGCGTTCGGCTTCGTCCTGGATAGTTTCCTGGGCCTGGCGTTTGGTGCCAACGAAGAGGATGCTGCCGCCAGCGGCAACGGTGTCGCGAACCTTGTTAAAGGCGTCGTCGAGCAGTTTGACAGTTTGCTGCAGGTCAATAATGTGGATACCATTGCGTTCGGTAAAGATGTAGGGACGCATTTTTGGATTCCATTTGTTGGTTCGATGTCCAAAATGGACGCCGCTCTCGAGGAGCGCTTTCATAGAAACAGCGGGCATGATAACTCCTTTGCGTTATGCCTCCGCCCGGTTTTGCGACTGCTCCGAACCCATTTACTGGGCACGCGGGAGGGTCTGATCCTGGGCGTGTGTAATAGTAGTCCCCAGCATTTACCGGGGCCGTTGCAAAGTATATCACAGAGTTTGGTGAGTCAAGGATTGAATGTGGCTACTCAAACGCCACATCCCAAAGATGAACATGCACAGGCTCGCGTTCGTCCAGGCTCTCCACGCTCAGGTTAAGCGATTTGACAGTCAGCTTCTCTCCAAACTCCAGCCGGATGGGATGGATGGCTTCCGTGCCGGCGTCAAAAGCCTGAAATTGGTAGTGCTGACCCTGGTCGTCGATTAGTTCAACGCTGATGGCGCTGCGCACGTTCCCCAACCAAACGGTAACCGTCTGAAGTTCCACAGCCTCGCCAAACGTCAGCGTCAGGTTGAGCGGATTGGCTTCAAAGGTGCGGATTAAGGTTGCGCTGTCGCCATCGAAAGCGTCTGCGATTCCGCCAATATCCAGCATCGGATAGGTCACCTCGACCCCCTGCCCCAAAAGTTCCACCTGTCCCACTTGTGGTTTCTGTCTCTCAGCCAATTCAGCGGCAAAGATCGCTTTAGCGTCTGCCGAGTAGTCCAGTGAAACGAAGTAGAAGCCGGGCTTGCCTTTTGGGTAAGGCAAAATGTCGATCACCTCAATTTGAGTGAATTTCGGATTCTCCATGAGATTGGCCAACTCTTCTAGCGGCAAAATGAAGATCTCATTTTCCTCAAAGGGGATAAAGTAGATGTCGTGCTCATCAAGCGTGCCCATTTCGATCGGCAGCGGATCGCCCAGGAAGAAGCGCATAATCACATCGGTGTTATTCGCCCAGGTGGGGCTGAGAGTCAGCCGCGCCTGGGGATGGGCTTTCTGGAAATCCAGAATTTTCGCGCTGAGCTGCTGCCCACCCCACTGCATGCCGTAGAGCGTGTAATCCCGGTACCATGTGGGACCGTTGTGGATAGCGTCAAATGTCATCCAGCCCGCCGCAACAGTCAGCGTCAACGCCAGGCCAAGCGCGGGCAGACGGCTTTCTTTCATTTTCCCACTGAGCCAAACCAGGAGGTCATTCACACCCATGGCTGTCAGAATGGCCAAGGGTACGACCATCACCAAAAGCCGTGTAATCGCCACATCCACCAACGCCGCGCCGCTTGGGGCAGCCAGCAGCGCGATCAGCAGCACACGGCTGGCAGGTTGGCGCCAGTTCCGCAGACAGCGCCACAAACCCAACAGCGTGAAGGGCAGGAACAGCCATGGCAAATGCCCATAGCCCTTCATCAGATGGCGGACCAGGTCTTGCTCGTTAGAAAAGTACCAGTAGAGAGGGTTAAAACCCTTGAGCCAGCGCCAAAAAAACAGAGTGAACTTCTCAAGCAGGCTGACACCGCTGACCCAGTAGGAGTGCACGATACGGAGGTGTTCCAAGAAGGCTTCAGCGTGGGTCAGTCGGAATATCATATAAGGAGCAGCCAACAAAACCAGGGCAGCCAAACCCCTCCGCCAGCCTTTGGGTTCGGCAAAGTGATAGCGCCAATCCACCAGCAAAAAGAACACACCACTCAATACCACCACCAGTTGCAGGGGGCTGTAACTGTAAAAAGCCAGTGCTCCAGCAGCCAAGGCAGGTATCAGCCAGCGGCGGTCCTTCAGGCGGTAATTAGCATAAAGAAACAAAAACAAAGCGTAAAGTGAAGCCCCTAGCGCGGTCTCGAAGGCGGTACGCGAGTGCAGGAACCAGGCTGGGATGGCGCTGATTAAGTAAGGCGTCAGCCACCAAAAGCGCGCTTTGAGATGGTCGCGCAGGGTGAGCCCTCCCGCCAGGGGGAAAAGCAGGGTGATGAGTGCGGGTAGTCCGCGCGTCAGCCAGATGGAATTGGGCAGCCAGGCGATCAATACCTGCAACCAAACCGAGAGCGAGAGGTTGTATTGCCCGCCGTTTTCGAAGTACACCGGGAACAGGCTGCCATCCAAATCCCGCAAGCCCCTGCCCACCAGATCCCTGGCAGTCATGGTCTGGATAGCTTCGTCGGAGAAAAAATAGATCGGGAATTTATCCAGGGCAATGAAGCGCGTCAGCAGGTAAAGCGCCAGCCCAAGGATGAAAAGGACCAGGGCAGTTTTTGGTTTGGTTTTGGTGGAAGGCTGCTCTGACATAGTTTGATTTTAATGGATAATCTTATATTGTATTTGCAGGGAGATCTGGTCGTAGGGCGAGACAAAGTACCCGCGAAGTAGGGTATTGGGAGCACTGCGCACTTTATCCCGCACAGACCTTGGTGTGCTTCCAATCCGCCATCGCGTCATCGATTATTCGAACGGCGGGTTGAGGGCACTATAGGTTTGTTCATCAAAACGCTGGCGGTGCCCTCAACCTCGCCCTACGATTAACTAATTATTAGATGTGTTGATAAAATCTCTCCATGCCAAACTATCGACGCAATTATGTACCCGGTGGAACTTACTTCTTCACGCTTGTCACTTATCAAAGAAGAAAATACTTTGACACCTCAAACAAACTGGATCTGCTACACGCTAAAATAATGCAGGTTCAAAGAAACAAACCCTTTAAGTTACTTGCTTATTGCCTCCTCCTGGACCATATGCATTTAATGATCGAACTACCCCAAGGAGATAGTAATTTTTCAATAAGGATGCGTGAAATCAAACGATTAACCACCTTGTGGATGAAACGTGAGTCATCGGAAAATATCAACCAAGTTTGGCAAGATAAATATTGGGAACATACGATTAGGGATGAGAAGGATTTGCAGACGCATTTCGATTACATTCATTACAATCCCATTAAACACGGATTCTCAGAAACCTATGATGGATGGAAATGGTCAAGTTTCAGGGATTATTTTGATGGGAATGCCAAAGATTTAGAGATGATAGATCCTGATCAATTCAATAAACATCAGGGCGGGTTTGGGGAGTGAAGTCTCAATTATCTTGGTATGACAAGCAAGCCTTGTGGGACGATTTACTTGCAGGGTGATCTGGTCGTAGAGCAATTTGGTCGTAGGGCGAGATTGGGAGCACTGAAACCATAATAATGCAAAGTCCTGGGTGTGCTCCCAATCCGCCAATAGACATCTAAGGATTGGAATAAACCGGTTCGATTTTTACGGCGAATTGAGGGCACAATATGCTCATCCATCACATCTTTTGCGGTGCCCTCAATTTCGCCCTACGAAAAAACATATTATGAGTTATTTGACGTTCGCAACCATAACAACAGCGCGGTCAGGCCAAGGCCGTCCTGCATTTCGCCCCTGGTAATGAGAGATTCCACCTCTTCTTTGTAGAACCAGCTGACCTCGCTGATCTCATTCGGGTCAAAATTGCCGGTGCGCTCGCCAGCCCTGCAAAACACGATCTGGAAAAGCTTATTGCTGCTTCCCTGCTGGGGATAGTAGGTGTACACCAGCCGGTGATCAAAGGACTCATACCCTGTTTCTTCCCACACCTCGCGCCGGGCAGACTCCAAAGCATCCTCGCCCTCTTCCACGCCCCCAGCCGGCACCGACCAGTTACATGTCATGCTGGTGTAACGCGGTACGCGGCAAAGCACCACCTGCCCCCGATCGTTCTCCACCACAACCCCCACCGCCGGACGTGGAAATTCTATGTAGTGAAAACGTTCGATAATGCACCCATTCGGCTGACGAACCCGGTCGAGATGCAGCCGCAAATACTCGCTCTCAAAGAGAGTCTCGCGGCTCAGACGCTCGGGTAACTGATGCTCATCATTCATTGTGTCTGCTTTGCGACCGGCTTTCCTAAAGGATTAACGCTTTTGCCCAACTATTATGGATATCAATCCAATCATCATCCCAAAAATCGGGACCACGAGCACCAAAAAAGTTGATAATTTTCCCTGGACAACTTGAAAAGCAAAGAATAACAGTGCTAAGAAAGAGAAAATTGTCAGGATTATTCCCATCACCTTCAGGTTGCTGGCTGGTGCCCTGCCCGGAACAGGCGCGATCTCGGTGAGCCCGGGCTCTGCTACGGGAAAAACAGCTACTGCAGGCACAGCCGGTTGGGGAGGCTCAGATGGCATAGTTGGTTGAGTGGGTTCTTCCGGCACGGGTGGTTCAGCGGGCTCTTCAGGCATTGGAGTTGGCTCTGGCTCAAACCAGTCTTTTATCCGGTCGGGAGCCTCCTCGGAAGGTTTTTCTTCCACCTTGGGGGTCATCATGTGCCCGCACCAGGGGCATTCCACCGTATCAGGGGTCAACTCCGCGGTGCACGCGGGGCATTGGATTTTGGTCTCTTCGCTCATCATAAGCTCCTTTATCTGCCCTTGTCCGCTAATCGCGCCAAAGGCAAGGCGTGAAATAAACGATCATCCGAAAATTGTTACCAACATCACCGATTATAGCATCGCTTGCCTACGGTATAATTCGCCTCAGCAAATCAAAAGGAAAGCCCATGAGCATTAGCAAAATCAGTCCTGAACTTTTTCACAAGCTGGTCGGTTTGGCAGCGCTTGAACTCATCTCCGCGGAAGGCGCGTACCTTCTGACCGAAATGAACCACCAACTCAGTTCTGTCAACGCCCTGCTGCAGGTGCCGCTCGAAGATGACATCCAGCCAACCCTGCACGGTATCGAGTGCCAGGGGGCAGGTCCGCGAACAGACGTTTGGCAGCCCTTCCCCACACCCAGCGAGATTTTGGCTGGCGCGCCGGAAACTGAAGACGGCATGTTCGCCGTCCCGGACGTGAAAGGTGCGAAATGAGCCTGAACCAGCTTTCTGCTTCCGAAGTTTCCTCGCGGGTACGTGCCGGCGAGTTCAGCGCCCGCGAAATGCTCGAAGCTTCTCTCGCGCAGATCCGTGCCGTGGATGGCGTGCCAGGCAGCCTTGACCAAAAACCACTTGACCCTGCTGAAGAGCAAAAAGTGCATGCCTTTATCCGCCTGACCGAAGATCTTGCCCGCAGCCAAGCAGACGAAGTCGACCGTAAGATCGCCGCGGGTGAAGACCCCGGCGCACTGGCAGGCGTGCCCGTTTCGATCAAAGACATCTTTACCCTGCAAGGCATTGAAACCACGGCTGCCTCGCGCATCTTGTGGAACTTCAAACCGCCCTACACCGCCACACCGGTTCAGAGGCTGATAGACGCTGGCGCACTGATCCTCGGCAAAGCCAATTTGGATGAATTCACTTTTGGTTCTTCCAGCGAATCCAGCGCCTTCAAGCCCGCGCCAAATAACCCCTGGGACCCATCCCGCGTGCCTGGCGGCTCGTCGGGCGGCTCCACTGCCAGCGTCGCTGCCGAAGAGGTGGCGCTTTCGCTTGGCACGGACACCGGCGGTTCCATCCGCCAGCCAGCCGCCTTCTGCGGTGTAGTTGGATTCAAACCGACCTATGGGCGCGTCTCGCGCTATGGGCTGATGGCTTTCTCGTCCTCGCTGGACTGCCCGGGTCCGATTGCCCGTAATGTGAGCGACGCCGCCTTGATGTTGCAAGTTATTGCCGGGAACGATCCAAAAGACAGCACCTCCTCGGTTCTGCAAACTTCCAACTACCTGAACGCCCTAAAGGAAGGTGTCAAAGGCTTGCGTGTTGGGCTTTCGCCTGATTATGCCCACCTTTTCTACCCGGATTTCGAAACTGGCGAGCTCGCCATGGAATCCATCCAAAAAGAGATCAGCGACGCTGTGCAGCATGCTGCCTCAGTTCTGTCGGATCTTGGCGCTGAGATCGTCGAAAACGTTCCCTTGCCTAACGCCAAATACAGTATCCCGACCTATTTTGTGATTTCGCGAGTGGAGGCTGCCTCCAACCTGCACCGCTTCGACGGCGTCAAATATGGCTACCGTACCCCTGTTGATGTGGAAGACTTGCAGGACCTCATCCGCCGCACCCGCGCTGAGGGTTTTGGCTCTGAGGTCAAGCTGCGCATCCTGATGGGCATGTATCTGTCCTCGGAAGGCTATGCCGCCAACTATTACCAGCGGGCTCTCAAAGTGCGCGCCATGATCCGGCGCGATTTTGAGCGCGCCTTCGACCCCCACGGCGAGCACCGCCTGGATGTGGTCCTCACCCCCACCACCGCCACCACTTCTTTCAAGCGCAACGACGTCTTTGGCAATACGGTGCGCATGCAGTATTCAGATCAGATGACCGTTTCCGCCAACCACGCCGGTCTGCCGGCTGTCAGCATCCCAGGCGGCTTGGATGCCGACAATCTGCCCATCGGGATCCAGTTCATCGGTCCGGACTTCCGCGAAGACCTGATCCTGCGGGCGGGCTATGCCTTTGAGCAGGCAACCCAGGGCGAAGCCTGGCGCGCAGTGCGCCCGGCAGTCCTGCGCCAGGAGGTGACAAAATGAAAGATTACGAAGTCGTTATCGGGCTCGAAACCCACATCCAGCTCAACACCCAAACCAAAATTTTCTGCTCCTGCAAGGCTGACTCCTGGGAAGCCGAACCCAATACCAACATTTGCCCGGTCTGCTCTGGCATGCCCGGCGTTTTGCCCGTTTTGAACCGCGAAGCCGTCCGCAAAGGCGCGCTGCTGGCAGCCGCGATGCACGCCGAGGTCAACCCGGTTTCGCACTTTGATCGCAAGAACTACTTCTATCCCGACCTGCCCAAGGGCTACCAGATCACCCAGTTCGACGAGCCCATCGGCAAGGGCGGCTACTTTGACCTGCACATGCCCGATGGCGTCACCCGCCGCGTGCGCATTCACAAGCTGCACCTCGAAGAAGATGCCGGCAAAACCAAGCTCGACCACGGTTTGCGCCTGGTGGACTTCAACCGCTGCGGCGTGCCGCTGGTGGAGATGGTCACCGAGCCCGATCTGCGTTCCGGCGAAGAGGCAGCCCAATACCTGACCCAGTTGCGCCAGCTTTTGCGCTGGATCGGCGTTTCGGAAGCTGACATGGAACGCGGTCACCTGCGCTGTGATGCCAACGTCTCAATCCGCGAACGCGGCAGCCAGGTGTTGAACACCAAAACCGAAATCAAAAATGTCAACTCCATCGATGCCGTCCGCCAGGCCATCATCGAGGAAACCAAACGCCAGATCGAACTCGTTGAGTCCGGCGGAAAGGTCGTCAGTTACACCCTCGATTGGGATGCAGATACAGGCAAGCTGAGCATGATGCGCTCCAAGGAGACCGAGGCAGACTATCGCTACTTCCGCGAGCCGGATTTGCTGCCGGTCGTTTTGACAGAAGAGCAGATCGCAAGCATCAAGGCTGAGCTGCCTGAACTCCCGCTGGCAAGAAAAGCACGCTTTGAAGCAGATTACGGACTTTCGGTGTATGACGCCGAGATCCTGACCTCGGAACGGGGACTCTCGGACTATTTTGAAGCCGCGGTTGCCAGCTTTGGCGGCGAGGCGAAGACCGTCTCTAACTGGATGATGAACGACCTTTCACGCCTGATGAACGACCTCGGTAAGTCCGCTTCTGAGCTGGTGCTCACGCCTGCACTCCTGGCGCAGATCATCCGCATGGTGGAAGAGGGCAAGATCAACGCCGCCACCGGCAAGAGTTTGCTGCGCAAGGTGGAGGATAGCGGTCGCGCGCCGGCGGAGATCGTGGAAGCCGAAGGATTGGCGGTGATCGCCGACAGCGACGCCCTGAGGGCGCAGATCCAGGCGGTTCTGGCTGCCTCACCAGCGGAAGTGGAGAGCTTCAGAGCCGGCAAGGAAAGCCTGCTGGGCTGGTTCGTGGGGCAGGTGATGCGTGCCACTGGCGGCAAGGCCGACCCGAAGCGCACGCGTGAGATTTTGAATGAATTATTGAACAAATAGCAAAGGCTTTTTGTACATAACAGGAGGAAAAATGATTAACAAAACTCGAAATGTCATGCTTATTCTTACTCTTTTAATTATGCTCTCTGGATGCGTCGGATTGAAGAAATTTCCACCTATACAGCAATATTCAAACGATGATCCGCCCACGAATCTGTCCAATCCTACAGAGATTTCCGTAGAACCTAGTGCCACATCAGAGCCAGAGGTGATTAACATTCCCTTTGAACCTACAATTGCATCCCCCGACCCAGACAACCTTGTCCAGAACGGTTACTTTCTCGACGATTACGAGTCGTGGGTTCGGGATTTAGTTGACGAGGGTGGTAGTAGTAAGATCAGTATCGTCAATTCAGAAAACAGCCGTTTTGATCGCGAACTTCAAATGGAGCAGGCTGGCAAAGGCAACTTGATCCTCAGCCAGACCCTGCCGCTCCCTTCACCCTATGTGACATTCACAGCAACCTTTGAAATGTCATCCAGTTATGGAGTGATGTGGGCATTGAATGGGTCTGGCTGTGGAATGATCGTCCTGGTTTACGAAGATTCTAATCATGAAACCTTGGGCTTCACCCGAATTCTGAACGCGAGCGAAAGCGTATTTGCAGGGACAGGAATGCTTGGCGCACCTGAACAATTCTCGGATACTAACCGTGTCCATAATATGCAGGTGGATTCTGACAAAGTGTATAAAGATTTCAGCTTGGAAGTATACAAAGAGATCAGCGAAAACTTGCTCGCAATTGATCCTAACAAGGTAGCCTTTATCACCATTGCTCTCGCGGTATGGGCACCAGATAGCGGTTCAGGTGGTGCGCTGGCAATTTCAGATATCGTGATCAAGTAGTCGGTTTTCGAGTGGTTTGACTGCACCCAAGGGTTTGTAGCACTCCATTGTTCTAGCGGTTCATTTTTTAAGAATATTGACACCGTTACTATTTCGGCTAAAATAGAGGCTACGCGGGCGTCGCCAAGTGGTAAGGCATTAGCCTTCCAAGCTAACATTCGTCGGTTCGAATCCGATCGCCCGCTTAAAAATCCCCTCTCTTGAGGGGTTTTTTGTTTATTTCATCGGTTCGAATACCCACAGGGGGTACAGGTGTCCGATCGCCTGCTTTTTTTTATTTAAGATCCTTTGGTAGGGTCGACGCAGTTGTCAAGACAATGATGTTTTACAGTTTGTGCAGGGTGATTATTTACACTTTTATCTATCAAACAGATCATCTTAGATCTTAGAGGTAACCCCGTTTTTGCCATGGTGACGGGTCACCACGGGGGGTGACCCCTACATTTCGGGGTTTGAGGGAGAGGTAGCTATCGTAGGGGCAGACCCCCTGTCAAGACAATGATGGTTTACAGTTTGTGCGGGGTGATTATTTACACTTTTATCTATCAAACAGATCATCTTAGATCTTAGAGGTAACGCCGTTTTTGCCATGGTGACGGGTCACCACGGGGGGTGACCCCTACATTTCAGGGTTTGAGGGAGAGGTAGATATCGTAGGGGCAGACCCCCGTGTCTGCCCTAAGACTGTAAACAATCACCCTGGATAATGTGTAAACAATCATACTTGTCTAAACAGCAGTGCGAAGCCTCCCCTTGCGGGATGCGTCGCCTCTACTATTCAATGGCCTGTGAAGTCCGACTTCCCGCTTTTTTTATCAAATTTCGCGTTATTCGGTAGGGGCACGGCATGCCGTGCCGCCCTCTGTAGGATTTCGTGCCCACTCAACGAATCCGTCTTTCAATTTCTTGTTAATTCCGTCGGTTCGAATACCCACAGGGGGCACAAATGACCAATTTCACGCTCTTAATACGAGTTTTAATTAAAATGACATGAATTCGACTAAAATAAATCCCAACATGAATTAATATGTTGCTTTTTCAGACAGGGTGGCAAATTGAACAAGCAACCAGCTTGATTTATGTTTCGATTTGAGTTTGGTTTTGTGGCGTGAGTGGGTCTAAAAACAGGAGAGGCTTCTATGAACACAAGGAATTCCGTGCTGACCGTCCTAACAATCGCAGTTCTGCTTTTCCTCAATCTGGGCATGAGCAGTGCCAATGCCAGCCCAACTGTTGCTCAGACTCAAAGCACAACCCTTTTTGTCAAGCAAGGGGAGGCGGGTGACTGCTACAGCTGGGATACCGCCTGTGACCTGCAGGCTGCCTTGGCTCTGGCCGAAGCAGGGGACCAGGTGTGGGTCGCAGCGGGCACTTACAAACCCACCACTGACACCGATCGCACTGTGACTTTCTTATTAGAATCAGGGGTGGCGATCTATGGCGGCTTCCCCGATACTGGCGAACCGACTTGGGCGCAACGCGACTGGGAAGCCAACCTCACCACCCTCAGCGGTGATATCGGTACTGAGGCTGTAAACACAGACAACAGCTTCCACGTGGTCACCGGCAGCGGGGTTGACACAACTGCTATCTTGGATGGGTTCACCATCACTGCTGCTAATGCCAATGGTGGGTTTCCTGCTGAACCAGTTGGCGGCGGGATGTACCTTCTGAACAGCAGTCCAACGCTGAAGAATGTTATCATTTCTGGCAACCTGGCGGCTTATGGTGGCGGAATATATAACAACAACGGCAGCCCCACTCTGACTAACGTCGACTTTTCTAACAACACTGTCGTTAACCGTGGCGGCGGGATGTACAACCTGTATAGCAGCAATCCTGCCCTGACGAATGTGACTTTTTCAAGTAACTCAGCGGGTAACGGTGGTGGTGGGATGTACAATTACACAAGCTGCAGCCCTGCCCTGACCAATGTCACCTTTTCAGGTAACACTGTCAGCGGCAACGGAGGTGGAATGCTCAACTTCGACCACAGCAGCCCCACGCTGAATAACGTGGTCTTTTCTGAAAATACTGCCACTACGTGGGGCGGTGGAATTCACAATTCATCAAACAGCAATTCAAACCTGACCAACGTGCTCTTTTCCGGTAATAGCGCGGGTGACGCTGGAGGCGGGATGGTTAACGAGCATAGTAATCCCACAATAACACATACAACCTTTTCTAATAACACGGCCTATAATGGCGGCGGGATGGGTAACAGTGAAAGCAGCCCCACTTTGATCAATGTTACCTTTTCTGACAATACCGCTACTGTGGGGGGTGGTGGGATGAGCAACTATTACTTCAGCGGCATAATGACCAATGTCACCTTTTATGGTAACGCCGCTTCCTCTACTTCTGGCGGTGGTGCAATGAAAAGCGAAAGAAGCAGCCCCACAGTGACCAATTCGATCTTTTGGGGAAACACGCCCGACCAATTAAGTTTTATCGTTCATTCCTACCCTGTAATTACTTACAGCATTATTCAGGGCGAGACCGTGTGGGAAGGCGAGGGCAACATCAACACTGACCCGCTTTTAGAAGGCCTGGCAGATAATGGCGGCTTTACTCAAACCCATGCCCTTGGCGATATGAGCTCAGCTATCGACGCTGGCAGCCCAACCCTCTGCCCTGCCATGGACCAGCGCGGATTTCATCGCCCGATTGACGGGGACGAAAATACATCAGAGATCTGCGATATAGGTGCTTATGAATATAACTCCTATCCAGAAGTGTTCACACTGACAGTAGATACAGAAGGCAGCGGTTTGGTTGCATTAGATCCAGACAAAACCGAATTTCAATTTGGAGAAATTGTCAGCCTGACTGCCTCAGCCGATCCTGGTTGGAGCTTTTCAGGCTGGAGCGGGGATACTGCAGGCACGACTAATCCACTCACTATCAGTATTCTGGACGATACCAGTATCACCGCGAACTTTGAGCAAGTAATCTTTAAGATATATTTGCCGCTTATTGTGAGATAGCCAATAAGATTTCATTTGTAGGAACAGACCCCTGTGCTTGTCCGAGTTCTGACCGCGCATTGGAATGTTTGTTACTCCGGGCAGGGTTGACGCCCGTGCGAAGCCTCCCCTCGCGGGATGCGCCAACTAAGAAGTTGTGAAAAAGGCAGGCCAGTTTCCTACGGTGATCTTACAAACCAAAAAACATGAAAAAATAATACCCCACTGCCATCGCCCAGAGCATGGAATCCAAGCGGTCAAGCACGCCGCCATGACCAGGAATCAGGCTTCCGGTATCCTTCACTGCCAGCGTGCGCTTGATCAGGCTCATGAGCGTGTCCCCAAAAAAAGCCACAGGACCCAATATCAACCCCAAACCCGCACCATTCAGCATTCCCAATGCCGGCAAGGGCTTGCGCAGGATCCAGCCAATTAACACCCCCGAAAGCAGTCCCACCAGCGTGCCGCCAATCAGACCTTCGAGCGTTTTTTTAGGGCTAAGCCTGGGCGCAACATTGCGCTTTCCAAACCGACTGCCAATCAAATACGAGCCGGCATCCACCAGCCACACCAGCGCGATCGTCACCAACAGCCACAGGTTGCCATGCGGCTGGCTTTGGTTAAGCGAGATGCCGTAAGCCCCCAACACGCCAATGAAAAACACGCCAAAAACCTGCAAGCCGAGGCTGATGAAGGCTTTCTCATCCCCATGTTCATACTGCCAAAGGCTGTAAAAGCCCAACAATACCAAAATTACTGTCCATGCCAGCGGCTCCACCCAAACGGCGGACACCATACGCAGTAAAACCAACACGCTGATCGCGATGATCACCAGGAGGTAAGTTACCTTGTAGCCTGAGTTTTGAAGCATGCGGGAATACTCAAAACCCGCAAATGCCAGGATAAGCAACAGAAACAGGTCAAAGGTAATTCCCCCAAGCCAAGCCAGACCCAAAAACAGTGGCACAAAAATTAAAGCTGAGAGTGCCCGCTGGCGCAGCATTACTTTTTGCTCAGTCCGCCGAAGCGGCGATCGCGTTTGGCGAAATCTTCAAGGATTCGATTGAGCGTGGCTTCGTCAAAGTCCGGCCAGAGCACTTCCGGAAAAGCCCACTCGCTGTAAACGCTCTGCCAGGTGAGAAAATTGCTGGTGCGCAGTTCGCCGGAAGTTCGGATGATCAGGTCGGGGTCCGGAATGCCAACCGTAAACATGTTATCAGACAAGGTTTGCTGGGTTATATCTTCAGCGGGGATTCCCGAAGCGACGATCTTCCTGACCGCGGTCAGGATCTCATCGCGTCCGCCATAACTGAACGCCAGGATAACATCAATCCGGTTGTTATTTTTCGTCAGCTCAATCGCATTTTCAATTTTCTGACGTAGTTGCGGTTCGAGATGCTCGAGATGACCGATGTGAAGCAGTCGCGCGCCTTCCTTGTGCAGTTCGGGGGTTTCGGTCTCGATAAATTCTCCCAAAAGACCCATCAAACCGCCAACCTCTTCTTCGGGGCGGCTCCAGTTTTCAGTCGAGAAAGCATAGAAGGTCAGGTGCCTGATGCCAGCGTTGGCAGCCGCGCGGATGACGCGGCGCAGGTTCTTAGTGCCCGCCCGATGCCCGGCCAGCCGTGGCAAACCCCGCTGCTTTGCCCAGCGACCGTTCCCATCCATGATGATGCCGACATGAACCGGCACACGACTGGTTTTTTCGGACATACTTAGAATTCCATGATCTCTTTTTCTTTGCGGTCGCCGATCACGTCCACCTCAGCCACCATTTCGTTGGTCAGATCCTGCAAATCTTCTTCGCCCTTTTTGAGTTCGTCTTCGGAAATCAATTTCTCCTTTTCAAACTCACGCATGTCTTTCAGGCTGTCGCGCCGGATGTTGCGGATGGCGACCCGGCAATCCTCGAGGCGTGAATTGACCATTTTCACCAGGTCGCGCCGGCGCTCTTCTGTGAGGGGCGGAAGGTTCAGGCGGATCACCTTGCCATCGCTATTGGGGGTAAGACCCAGATCCGAAGCCTGGATGGCACGCTCGATAGCTTTAAACGAAGAGGCGTCAAAGGGGCGAATAAGCAACTGGCGTGATTCAGGCACGCTGATGGTAGCAAGCTGAATCAGTGAGAGGTTGGAGCCATAATACTCAACCTGCAGCCTTTCGATCAGCGCGGGTGATGCCCGTCCGGTTCGGATCGCTATCAGATCATCTTCCAACACATCCAATGCGCCTTGCATGCGCTGCTTGGATTCTCTTATCAGTTCATCAATCATGCCTGCCTCCTCCAGTGTTTTTACAAAGCTTAAGCATAACCTATTTTATCCAAAGTTGGGAAAAGCATAGAACTTAGGTCTCCCTTCTTCTGTCAGAATCTTAGTAGGGTGGGTCATCGTGCTCGAAGAGTATGGCGTCAGAGAGTTTCGTCCTGTGATAACTTCGAAATAGCCAACCCACCAACAATATACTGCTGCTTTATCGATCGTGACATTATCGTGCTTCCCATCCGCCATCAACCCATCAACAACCTCAGACCATTATCATCGGCGGGTTGAGGGCACAACTCAACTAACAACCAAAAGGTACACGATGCCCTCAACCTCGCCCTACGAAAGAACGCAAATGATGGCTATCAAAGGGCGAGACGAAGTGTCCGTAGGGCGAGATTGGAAGCATTGCGCAAGTCATGACACTAAAAAAATGATATGCTTCCAATCCGCCATCAACCCATCAACAACCTCAGACCATTATCATCGGCGGGTTGAGGGCACAACTCAACTAACAACCAAAAGGTACACGATGCCCTCAACCTCGCCCTACTGAAGAAAGTGTTCTCATAAGTGCAATTGCCTTGTCA
>DAISYV010000006.1:17606-40104 GCA_036825115.1 Anaerolineaceae bacterium
CCCTCAACCTCGCCCTACTGAAGAAAGTGTTCTCATAAGTGCAATTGCCTTGTCAAAACTCTTGACCTTGCCTGCCTGAATAGCTTGTGGTATAAAATACGCAATTACATAGCCCTTGCGGCGCTCTTATCCAGAGAGGTGGAGGGACCGGCCCTACGAAACCTCGGCAACCAACCTAGTGTATGGTGCCAACTCCGGCAGACAATCTGGAAGATGAGAGGCTACAGCATACCACGCGGAATGCCCCTCACTTGCAGGGGCATTTTATTTACGTAACCTGAGGAGGTTAAAACAATGACGACAACTTTTATGAAATCACCCAAGTACCTGTTCACATCCGAATCGGTCACGGAAGGTCATCCGGATAAAATGTGCGACCAGATCAGCGACGCGATCCTGGACGCCATGATCTCGAAAGACAAATCCAGCCGGGTTGCTTGCGAAACAGCCATCAAGACTGGCTTCGTGCTGACCTACGGCGAAGTGACCACCAAGACCTATGTCGACATCGACGCCCTCGTGCGCGAAGTGGTCAACGGTATCGGTTACGACCGCGGCAAGAAGGGCTTTGATGGCTCCACTTGCGGTGTATTGGTCGCTTTAGCCAACCAGAGTCCGGACATCTCCCGTGGCGTGGACCAGAACGGTGTGAAGGAAGCAGTTGAATACAATGAGGCTTTTATCGAGGCCGGCGGCGCTGGTGACCAGGGCATGATGTTTGGATTTGCCTGTAATGAAACCGAAACCCTGATGCCAATGCCCATCTACTATGCCCACAAACTGACCCGCCGCATGGCGGAGGTTCGTAAAGATGGAACTCTGCCCTGGATGTACCCTGATGGCAAGAGCCAGGTAACCGTGGAATACCACTACGGCAAGCCCGTTCGCATCCACACGATCGTCATCAGCAGCCAGCACGCCGACCAGCTGGATCACGAAGAAGTCAGCCACGACCGCATCGAGACAGACATACTGGAACATGTGATCAAGGCTGTCATCCCCGCGGAACTGGTGGATGAGGATACCAAGATCTATGTCAACCCAACCGGTCGTTTCGTTATCGGCGGTCCGATGGGCGATGCCGGTCTGACCGGACGCAAGATCATCGTGGACACCTACGGCGGCATGGGACGGCATGGCGGCGGGGCTTTTAGCGGCAAAGATCCGACAAAGGTGGATCGCTCCGCGGCTTATGCTGCCCGCTGGGTTGCAAAGAACGTGGTTGCAGCTGGCTTGGCCTCGCGCTGTGAAGTGCAAGTTTCGTATGCCATCGGCGTCTCACACCCGCTGAGCATCAACGTGGAAACTTTTGGCACAGGTGCCGTGGACGATGAGAAAATCGCCCAGGCAATCGCCAAGGTTTTTGATCTGCGCCCGCGCGCCATCATCCATGACCTGGATCTGCTGCGCCCGATCTACCGCCAGTTGGCTGCCTATGGTCACTTCGGTCGCGACGACCTCGACCTGACCTGGGAACGAACCGACAGAGCCGACGCCCTCAAAGAAGCTGTTAGCCTCCTGACCGAATAGCATAACCTTCAACAATAAAGTCAAGACAAAAGAGCAGACGAAAATGTCTGCTCTTTTTTTGTACAAGCTCGTTTCGTTGTCGACTTGATATTGCAGGTGTCAAAAGAATACTATTTATTCCAAATGGAACTTAAGCGCAGGCTTTTACTGGTGATGTTGAGCGTTCTTTTTCTGCTCTCTGCCGCCTTGACGGTCAGCTTTGGATTTAAATACATCGCGGCAAGAAGCCAGGCCCTGCGTGAGGAAACCCAGCAGGCTCAGAGCGTGGCTACATTCATGGCAAATTACTACCAAACAGCCACTGCCCAGCCAAGCCCCACCCCAAGCCCCACGCCAACCAGCGCGCCAACGCTCGAAACGCCAACACTGCTGCCGCCTACTGCCACCATAGCGCCGACCCCTACACCCAATCCTCACGCTGAGGAGCTTCAGCAAGCGCTTTCCTTGGTTGAAGTTGACTTCACTGCCTGGCAAAATCTGAATGGGGATGTTCGGGCGTGGATCCACAATGAGGCGATCCGCGTGGATCATCCGATCCTGAAGTCACCGGATAACGAATACTATTTGACCCGCGACCTCGATTTATCATACAAAGCCATGGGATCGATCTTTTTCGATTTTAGGAATCAAACCGACTTCAGCGATCCTAATACGATTATTTATGGGCACAATTTTGACAATGGGCTCATGTTCAGCAACCTGGTGTGGTACAAGAACCAGCAGTTCTATGAGAAGCATCCATTTTATTACCTGTACACACCCGAGCAAGTCTACCGGGTGGATATTGCCGCGGGGATCGTTGTCAGCGAAACAGATGTCACTTACCTGGTTGTAGATTTCGACTCTGATACTGAGTTTCGCAACTTGATTCAAACGATCGAAGAGAATTCCGTGATCGACACTGAAATTGTGCTCACACCCGAAGATCGCATGGTTACACTCTACACATGCACGAATGATTGGCAAGGGCAACGCTTCGTTGTCATCGGGAAGATAACCCCGCTGGGGTCCTTTATAACACAATAATTCTCGCTATTTAACAGCCAATAGCCAGACTATCCAGAAAACATCCGGGGAAAAGTTCAACTTCCTCAGCGCTAGTCGTATGGTCCTCATCACAGCCTGACGAGAATTTCCCATCGAACCATCTACACACCTTGTACAGTCTTTGGATATTAATATGTAATATGTATTAATATTTCATCCTCTTAAGCTTTTTCAAACTCAATAGAAAGGTTTTGCTATGAGGACACTATCTACAATTTTAATTGCCATTGTTTTGCTTTTCACTCTCAGCCAGGTGAAGCAAACTGTTCTGGCGAGTGACGACTACCAACTCAACTTATCGCACATCAAATGTCTCGGAACTTACGTTGAAATCCACTTTGTTTTATTGAATACTGTCGATGGGGATGTCATCTCAGACCTTACTTACACCTACGGTACCATCCCGCCTGGGGCTCGAACCGGAAATGTTGTTCACTTTACCGATAATGTGGCACCTGGTTACTACGACATCACCAGCGCCTCGGTTTGGGTCAACAGCACTTTGGTAACGCTCCACAATCCCGGCGACTACGCTGGCGAATACGGCTGCCAGCAACAACCCACCAATACGCCTACATTTACTCCCACCTACACTCCAACAAATACTCCTACCAATACACCGACTTTCACCCCAACTGCCACCATAGGGACGCCTACCAGCACGCCAACTTTCACTCCAACCGCTACCATGGGGACACCTACCAACACACCAACCAATACGCCGACGTTTACCCCAACTGCTACCGTAGTGACGCCGACGGAAACGCCAACATCTACACCAGAGCCAAGCCAAACGCCGACTGTAACACCCACAACCCCAATCGCGACGGCAACCTTCTCGGTACCAAACACTGGCGCGGAAGATAATTTTGTTGGTCCGGGCTTTATTCTTGCAGGATCGTTTACGATAGGCTTAGGTCTTGCTCTCACTAAACTGTTACGAAAATCCTACGCGACTAAACGCAAGTAATCACTCCAATTTTAAGGTACTAAAAGTCCGGGATGCAGTCCCGGACTCTTTAATTAAATAATAAGGTTGAGTTTATCGCCTGAACTTCAGCAGCAACCAAACCAGGCTAAACGCGGCGGCAAGACCAGCCAGGATCCATTTTATATTTGTTGCTATCAGCGGCTCTTTTTCCGGCTCAACAATATCCTGAGCAGTAACTACTGTTAAAACCTCGTTCTCATCTGGCTGAACATCAATTACCTGCCCCAATTGGTCCTCACGAAGGCCAAAGATCAAAGGTTCAACAGTAATTTTTTCGCCAGCAAGCGTGCTCGCAACTTCGGTCGACTCTACGATTTCTTCTGACTCCATCGGCTCGATCATCACGTTTTCTTCCGATGGTATTGGTTCGGTCATCGCAATATCTTCTGACGGCACTGGTTCGGACATCGCGATATCTTCAGCATATGTTCCCGCCATTCCGCCGCCTATTCCGTAAGCAACGCCGCCGCCTCCTCCGCCCTTTCCGCCCACCGACACCCAATTGAGAAGGTAAACTGGCTGACCAGCTTCATCTTCAGTTTGTCTCAGTGCGCTCTCAGGAGCGGCATCGTTCTGCAGGGTCATAGCAACTGGTTCAGTTACAATTTGAGGAGCAGAAAAACTTGAAAAAATGAACTCACTGCCAAATATGACTGCCAACAGCATCATGGAAACCACACTCGCCCAACCGAATGTTGGCAGCAAAAAACGACCACGCCGGGCTTTTTCTGCTTCACTACGGGTGAGGGTGAATTGATGCGGCACGGGTTTGCATGGCAGGCTGCGCATGCTGCGCTTTAACGCAGTCATGTCCTCCAGAGCCAGTTTTAGCTCGGGGGATTGCTGCAGGCGCTTCTCAAATTTCGCGCGGTCTTTGATAGACAGCGCGTCATCGAGGTAATCGCAGAGCAGCGTCATGTCCTTTTCAGAGATCTCAGCGTGCCAGTTCATCATTTTCCTCGGTAATATGACGAAATTGGTCTGGTAAAAGTTCCCTGAAACCCTGCAGGCATTGTTGCATTTTCATACGCGCACGAGCAAGCCGGCTCTTAACCGTGCCGATCGGTGTTCCGATTATTCGAGCTACCGTCTCGTAATCTTCACCCGAGACATCCACGAGGGTGATCACGACCCGGAATTTTTGTTCGAGCCCGGTCAGGCAGTGTTGAATGGCGTTCTCAATCTCAGAAGCACCCAACACTTCTTCAGGACCAGCGGATTTATCCTCCAGCCATTCAGGCGATTCGATTAGTTCGCCTTCGTTTGTTTCCGGTTCGATCGGGATGGTGGGTCTGCGGCGCTGACGACGCAATTCGTCGTAACAGGCGTTGGTAACAATGCGTAAGAACCAACTTTTGAAGGATCCGCCGCGATAGGTATCCAGCTTGCGATACATGGAGATAACGGCTTCCTGGGTAGCATCCGCAGCCGCGTTTTCGTCTGCCATGATTCTATAGGCGACGTTATAAGCCATTTGCTGATGCTGGAGCACGAGCTGATTAAAGGCGTCAAGATCCCCATCAACAGCACGCGTTATCAGTTCGGTCTCTTCCATAATTGCTTTCTGTGCAAGACTCAAGCCAACGAGACAACACTTCACTTAGATTTTATCGCAATTACAATTCATAAAAAGCGTATATATAAAGATAAATTTCTGATTTTTCGGAAATTCTCTTACAAACGAGGGATTATATGCAAAAAAGAGTGCCTTGGGCACTCATTTTTGACGGGCGGTACTTTTCAAGTACTTACGATTCAGTGGAGGTACTGTCTTCATTGCGTAAGTGAGGGAAGAGGATGACTTCGCGCAGGGTGTGTTGACCAGTAAGCATCATCACAAACCGATCCACACCCAGCCCAAATCCGCCAGCAGGGGGCATGCCATAAGCCAGAGCGCGCAAGAAGTCCTCGTCCATCGGGTTGCGCTCTTCGTCGTCTTCGGTATAGGCGCGTCCGAGTTCAAGGAAGCGTTTTTCCTGGTCAAGCGGGTCATTGAGCTCAGTAAAAGCATTACAAAGCTCCACCCCACCGATGTACCCTTCGAATCGTTCCACCGTGTTGGGATCTTCAGGTTTTGCCTTCGCCAGGGGCGAGATGTCGCGCGGGTAGTCGTAGAGGAAGGTCGGCTGGATCATGACCGGCTCAAGATAGGTTTCCATCAGGGTGTTGATCAGCTTGCCGCGCGGAGTTCCCGGCTTGAAGGGGATCTGGCGGGCTTTCATGATCTCTTCCAACCCCTCAGCCGTGGGGTGCTCGTTGATGTCAATGCCAGCATGGTCGATCAGACCCTGGCGAATCTGCATCCGGTTCCAGGGGGGAGTGAGGTTGATTTCGTGCCCTTCGTATTGGATGACCATTGTACCTAACACACGCTGAGCGACCTGCGAAACCATCTGCTCGGTCATTTCCATGATTATGTTGTAATCGGCATAGGCCATGTAGAACTCAAGCTGGGTGAACTCGGGGTTATGCTTAAAGGACACGCCCTCATTGCGGAAGTCCCGCCCGATTTCATACACACGGTCCAATCCGCCAACGAGCAGCCGCTTCAGGTAAAGCTCAAAACTCACGCGCAGGAAGAGCTGTTGGTGAAGCTGGTTGTGGTAGGTGGTAAAGGGTTTGGCTGCCGCTCCGCCATAAATTGGCTGGAGGATAGGCGTTTCCACTTCCTGGAAACCGCGTTCATCCAAAAAATCGCGCAGGGCTTTGAGGGTCTCAGTGCGCATGCGGAAGATGTCGCGGACTTCGGGGTTGACCGCCAGGTCGACATAACGCTGGCGGTAACGGGTTTCGGGGTCGGTCAGCGCCGCGTGACGGATCACCTCGCCATCAACCACCTCATCCTTGGCGGCCGGCAGTTGATAAAGCGCCTTGGAGAGCATTCTAAAGTCCTCAACCTGCAGGGTGATTTCTCCGCGTTTTGTGCGCACCATGGCGCCTGTGGCTTCGATGAAATCGCCAAGGTCAAAGTATTTCACAAACTGGTCCAGCTTTTCCTGCCCGAGTTCGTTGATGCGCATGAAGAGCTGGATCTTTCCGCTGCGATCTTCGATGTGGGCAAAAGAAAGCTTGCCCATGTTGCGGATGGCACGCAGCCGACCCGCGAGGGTCAGCCTGAGCTCTTCCGGCTCGCCAGCAGCTTCACGTGCTTCGAACGCCTTGATGGCTTCAGCATTGTTGCTGTTCTTGTAAGAACGGGTTGGGTAAGGTTCAATCCCATCCTGGCGCAACTGCTCCATTTTTGCCAGGCGGAGGTTCTCAAGTTCGGAAAAGTTATCTGTAAGCATGTTTCGTCCTTTAGATTAAAATAAGCCCCACCGTGTTGAAGGGTGGGGCTTTGAGAATTCAGGCGACTACTCGCTCTTTAGAATCTCCACGGTGTAAGCACCACCTGGGGCTTCAATCTTAACCTTATCACCAACTCGATGGTTAATCAAAGCACGACCAATGGGAGATTCGTTGGATATCCGTCTCTCGCGGGGGTTTGCCTCAACAGGGCCAACGATCTTATACATTTCGGGCTCGCCGCCTTCTTCGCAAATCGTCACATGCGAGCCGACAGTGACAAGACCATGCTCGTTTTCGCCATCTTCAATGATGTGGGCGTTTGCAAGCAGCAGCTCCAGCTCCTTGATGCGACCTTCCGTAAAAGCCTGTTCGTTCTTAGCAGCTTCGTATTCCGCGTTCTCGATCAGCTCACCGTCTTCCATCGCATCCTGCAAACGTTGGGCTACTTCTTTGCGTTTAGTCGTGCGCAGAAATTCAAGTTCCTGTTCTGATTTTTCAAATCCCTCGCGGGTTAAGTATGAGCTTGGCATAATTTCAACATCCCTTGATACATCTTCTAAAATCCCAACCCCAAGTATCGGGCTGGGTTAATACAAAACGCGCTTCGAAAGCCTGAAGCTCCCTTAACGCCGGTGGATTATTATACTATGAATGCTTTTGTTTTGTGCAAGTAGCCAGTTGTATTAACATTACCAACCAGTTGGCTTGTTTTGGTCAATTCCAGGAAGGCGGCGCGGGTTTTGGCGCGATTCCGCACTTTTTGAACAAGAATCCCACCAACAGACCATAAACAAAACCGCCAATGTGTGCCCAATAAGCGGTGCCGCCCTGGTCACCCATGCCCAGCGAGCCAACCCCACTAAAGAGCTGGAGTATGAACCACAAGGTCAACACGACAACCGCGGGGACCAGCCTGAGGCGAGCAAAGTAACCGATCGGGATAAAAGTATAGACCCGACTCTGTGGATAGATCACCAGGTAAGCCCCCAAAACCGCGGCAATAGCGCCGCTCGCGCCAACCGTTGGGATGGCCGAGGTGGGGTTGATGAAGTAATGCGCAAAAGCCGCCGATATTCCACCCGCCAGATAGAAGAGCAAATACCTGATGTGACCCAACCTATCTTCGATGTTGTCGCCAAAAATCCAAAGATAGAGCATGTTACCCAGAAGGTGGAACCAACCAGCGTGCAGAAACATGCTGGTAACAATATTGCGCATATCCCCTAAGTCGAAACCTTCCCGGATCGCTGATGGGAAAAGAGCAAATTCGTAATAGACCGCATCAGGGTTTGGATTAAAAACGTAAGCCCACAAAAAAACCGCGACATTGACCAATATCAGAGCGTAATTAACAAAAGGAATTCGATGCGTTTTTATTTCATCACGAATTGGGATCATAGTTGTTCTCCGTCGGGGAAGATTTCGGTCTTTTGGGGTGCGTTATATTCCGCCTGCAATTCCAACAGGCGTGGATGGTTGGCATAAAATCCCCGGCGTTCTTCTGGCAGAAGCAAAGCGATGTGGCACATGATCTCATCGCTCGCCTGCTGCAGCCGATCTTTGGTGGTTCTTTCATCATGCACTTGAGGCAGCAGGAAGGGTTCACCAAAGCGCACTTCCACATGCGCCTTCTTCAGACGCAAAATCCTTTGAAAAACTTCGGTGGAACCAAGCACCGCGGTCGGGATCACCGGCACCTGGTTGCGAATTGCCAGCAATGCCGCCCCGGGTTTGCCTTGTAAAAGTTGCTTTGTTTTGGAGCGTGTTCCTTCAGGGGCAATTCCAACGATCCAATTTCTTTTTAAATGGACAGAGGCATCACGAAAAGCCCCAAGGTCATATCCATCCCGCGAGATCCAGATCACGCCAAGTTTATTTAGAAACCAGCCAAAAAAGGGTGCTTTCTCATATTCTCTGGCTACCATGGCAATAATATCCTGGCGGTGCGTGGAAAGCATCAGGAATGGCGTATCCAGACGGCTGATGTGGCTGGTGGCAACCACATATGCTATTCCATCCTGTATGTTCTCACCACCGACCACCTTTAGGTCGACCAAGCAGGAAACCAGGCGGCTCAGGAGTTTCATCACACGCTGGCGTTCCATGACCTAAGCTTCCACTCCCGTTGGGTAAAGTAAAAATTCATTCACTGTTCGCACTTTATTAACCAGACGCGAGAAAGCAAACAACATTCCAATAAACAAAAACACAAGCCCAATATAAGGCCAAACAGCTTGTGCCTGGCTTTCATGAAGAAGAGGGTTGATACCGCCAAAGATTGCCAAAGCGTTCCAGGCAGCATGCAGCAGCCAGGCAGCCAGGTATGAAAGCAATAAGGGACGGACCTTGTGGTTTTGCCAGTACATGCCAATTGCCAGTCCAACGATCCCGCCGGTGAGGATATGCAGAAGGCTGCCGCCAAACCTGCCCAGGATCAATCCAGCCCATTCAGCATATCCCACCTCGCTTAGCGGGAGCGAGATCACACTAAACAGTCCTTCAAACAGCGCGAAGGCGCCTCCACTGAGCAAGCCAGCCCGGAAGCTCTCCGCTGGTCCTGGGTTGCGGACTTTGAGTAGCCATACAGCCAGGGTTTTGAACAATTCTTCAATTAGTGGCATGATCCCAGAAACTACCAGGAGCAACCAACCCATCAGATTTGTCAAGTTGAATATGGTCGCAAACTCAGAAAACAACCCGGCAGGGTCGTTTTGCAGTAACTCTGGATTGTTTTGAAAAGTGTAAAAAAGTTCCACAAATTCGGGGTTGTTCAGCATGCCGGCAACAGCCATTATCATCAGGATTATTGCCACCATCATCTCAACCAGGGCGATGAATGGCGTTGAAATCCCTATCGAGAAGGTCAGAATGCCCGAATCACGTTTCGGGTTGATTGCCCTCTGGCTGCGTGAACCAAACTGCAGAAGCAATAAAACAGGCAGCCCAATCCCGGGCAGCGCCAGGTAAGCCAAAGCGGTGGCTTTTCTTTCCAGAGAGGTTAACCCCGTCAATGCCGCCAAACCAAATACCAGGAAAAGTCCGGCAATGGTCCAGAATATTGCTTTTTCTTCCACACGTTTCAGAAATATTGCCTGACCGGTAATCTTTCGGATGGTTGTCACAGTTGAAACCAACGCGATCACCAAAAAAACCAGCCCGGTCAATTCCAGGCCAATGATCATCGCTGGTTCAAGAGCAACTGTAGATCCATTATCCATGGCAACTTGCCCGAACGCGGCCAGCCCCGCCAATCCTATGCCAATAAGACTCAGAAAAACGACAAGGATTGACACCGCCAGTTGGGCGATATCAATCCTGTCATAGTATTTCTTCTTGGCTGGTTGGCTCAGGTTCATTTTTCGGTGATGGTAATGCTGATGATCTCATCTCCATCAAAATCGGGGGCTTGCTGGGGGTCCCGTTCAGTGATTTTTTCGAAGATATCCACACCGTCCACGAGTTTTCCGAAAATCGTGTACAGACCGTTCAGCGAGGGGTAAGGCATATAAGTAATGAAGAATTGGCTGCCACTAGTGCCAGATTCCTGAGTACGGGCAACACCAACCATGTATGGTTCATCAAATGTCAGATTACCCACAATTTCTTCACGATATTGATACCCCGCGCCGGACATGCCCGTACCTGTTGGATCGCCAGTTTGAGCCATAAAGTCGTGCATGACGCGATGAAAAGTAACCCCATCATAGAAGCCTTTTTGTGCCAGGTAGACAAAGGAGTTGACTGCCAGCGGAGCAGCTTCAGGATAGAGCTCAATGGTCATGTCACCATTCTCGGTTGTGATAGTGGCAGTGTAGGTCTTATCCACGTCAATCACAAACGGCGGGCATTCACCGATGAAGCTTTCCTCAGCCTTTAAAACTTTTATGACATTTGATAGCATGGCATAAGACCAGTCATACGGCCAGGGGATGCCATTCAGCAGAAGCGTAGGCGTGGAATTGAGTCCGACACTGAAGTTGTAAGCGACTTCCTCATCCACCTTGGCTCTAAGAGTGTCACTGGCTAGATCTGCAGCAAACTGATCTTTATCTATTCCAAGACCTTCTGCTTCCACTATCAGCCAATCAGTGAATTCTTCAGATGTAATTGCGCTGAATTCATCTTTCTTGTTAAACAGTAAAAGGTAAAGATCCCAAAATTTGCCCTGTGCACCTGCTGCCTCAACTGCGTAAGCCGCCTGTCTGGCATTAGGATGCAGGCTGTCCAATGGCAATGGTCGATAAACCAGCTGTACATCGTCCGGATAAGCATCCATTAATTTTTCTGCCTCATAAGCAAATAACTGGCAGTAAGGACATTGAAATTCTGTGTATTCCACGATGGTTAAAATCGGGTTTTCAGCCCCTTTCACCCAATCTTGCTCTGAAACTTCAGGGTATATTGATAACTCCTGTTTTTGTTCTTCAGTCAAGACCGGGAAAAAAGGTTGCGCCATGGTGCAAAGCATGTTGCCATCATCGCCAGTCAGGCGGGTATCAGCAGTCGGTTGCGGCCCAAGGTCTTCTGTTGGTTCAGCAGGCACATCTGAGACTGCTTCAGTCTCCTCCACGATGGCGGTTGGTTCCTCCACTGGAGGTGTGATAGTTGCGACTTTACAGGCGCTCAGTGTTAATGCTGCCACCATTAAAAATAAAACGATTTTTGAATACTTATTCATGCTGATATCCTTTCATCCCAACCTGCTAAGCGGGTTGGGTTTTCACTCATTATTCTTAAGCGCATCGAGGATGATCTGGAAAAGATCTTCCTGGACAGCGTCAATCCCTTGCGAGGCGTCCACGATGCGCCAGCGTTCAGGCTCTTCCCGGGCTAACTGAAGATAGCCCTGGCGAACACGTTCGTGGAAAAGAACCTCATAAGCATCCAGCCGGTTCCATTCATCTTCAGCTTTCTTACGCATCAAACCGGTCTTCACATCCAGGTCCAACAGAATTGTCAGATCGGGCTTAAGATGATCTGTCGCGAAATCGAGCATCTGGCGCAGCTTCTCAAGATCCAACCCATGCCCATAACCCTGGTAAGCAAGAGTTGAATCGCCATAGCGGTCACAAAGTATGATTTTACCATCCTGAAGAGCCGGCTTGATCAGTTGTTCAACCAACTGCGCGCGTGCTGCCAGGAAGAGCAGGATCTCAGTGCGAGGGTGCAGCTCTTTGTTTTCCATTCGCACCAGAACATGACGGATCTGATCGCTGATGGGTGTGCCCCCTGGTTCGCGGGTCGTGATAACTGGATACCCCATCGCTTCAAGGCGTTTGGCTAAACGTTTGATTTGGGTGCTCTTTCCGCTGCCTTCCGGACCTTCTAATGTAATAAACATGGTCAATCCCTAAATATTCGCACGAAGCGATTGGGGTCCTTTCCAAAAGATTCCGAGACAAGATGCGCCTGGCGAGCAATTTCGTGCTGCTGCCGGCGCACAGAAGCCGGCGCGGGCAGAAGGTCAACATATTTCTGATCCTCACCCAGCCCTTCGATCGCACGGGTGGCTTGTTCAACTACCTCAGATGAGACGCCCTCCCTGCGCACAGTTAACTGTCCGGGGAAAGAGTCTGCCAAAAACTGTTCGATCTGACCAATGGAATTCGACTTGACCACAAAGATAGGAATGCCGCGTTCCTCAGCGTCAACAATCGGCTGAAGACGATCACGGTAATACCGCCGCTGGGTCACCAGGACGTCAGCATCTTTGAGATCCTTAACCACCACTGCAGGGACGCCCAGTTCCCTGACCGACTGGATCAAGCGGCTGCGCGGAACGCCAACCGGATAAATGCGCTTCTCAACGGAGTTTGTGTTTCCACTGGTGTCGTCCTGCTTGTCACGCATCTCATTCATCATGCTGTAGCGCTGGGCGTGCTGCTTGTTTTGAGCGACCGCCTGCCCTCCGTTGCGCTGGAAAGGAGAAGTCTCCATGTTATTTCCGCGCCGCAGGGACTGGGAAACCGTGGGCATATTGGGTTTGGTCGTCTTGACGATGTGGACCTTGCCATACTCATCGCGGTAACGCTCTTCAGGCAGCATGGGATAACCTCGCAGGATCGCGTCTACCGAGCTGGCTACGTCCCGATGAACTGCCACGCGTTCGCGATCGATAATTTCGACCATGACCGAAAAGGTTGGGGGCGATCGGCGCTCAAGCACCGTTTTTTGCGTGCCGCGCCGCCGGGCTTCGTCATCAGAAAGGGTAACAGACTCAATACCGCCAACCAAATCCGAGAGTGTCGGGTTTAACAGCAGGTTCTCAAGCCCGTTGCCATGCGCAGTCCCGATTAACTGCACGCCGCGTTCGGCAATCGTGCGGGCGGCGAGCGCTTCGAGCTCACGCCCGATTTCATCGATCACGATCACTTCCGGGTTGTGGTTTTCGACCGCCTCAATCATAACTTCGTGCTGCAGCGAGGGCTTTGGCACCTGCATGCGGCGGGCTTGCCCAACAGCTGGATGGGGCACGTCGCCATCTCCACCGATTTCGTTTGAGGTGTCCACAATCACCACGCGGTGTTTTTGTGCCAAAATGCGAGCTGCCTCGCGCAGCATGGTGGTCTTGCCCACGCCCGGTTTGCCCAGGATCAGAATGCTTTGGCCAGACTCTACCAAATCCTCAATGATCTCGATCGTGCCATAAACCGCCCGCCCCACCCGGCAGGTGAGACCAACGACTTTGCTTCGCCGGTTGCGGATTGCCGAAATGCGGTGCAGCGTGCGTTCCATTCCCGCGCGGTTGTCTGCGTCAAAATCACCGATGCGATCCGTAACGTATTTCAAATCGTCATGTGTCACCGGCTCATCAAGCAATTCAACTTCGCCAGTTGTAAAGCGCGCGCTCGGATTACGACCAAGGTCAAGGATGACCTCGAGCAGGTTGTCAAAATTATCTCTCGATTGTACTGCCTGGGCAACTTCCGGAGGGAAGACTGCCAGCATCGCCTCCAGATCGTCAGTTATGCGTTGCGTTGTTGTCATTTTATTGATTAAATCACACTCCATTGTTGGGCTGATTCTATCTCATTTTGCTTGTTTTTTCTTTTCCAGGGTATGTAAGTTGTATACGAGTTCCATTAATATTTGACCTTGCCTTCTTAAAGCGAACCACCTGGCGCTGCCAGGTGGTTGCTAAGAAAGTGAAATGTGTCAGACAAACTGTTTAGTCGTCGATACAGGAACCGTCACCAGGCCCCATGCCTTGCCCAACGCCCTGACCAGCGCCAGGTCCGAAGCCCTGACCTTCGCCGGGTCCATAGCTCTGACCAGCACCTTCGCCCTGACCGCCTTGCTTTGTACCGGGGCCGTACTGCATACCGGTATCACTGCCATCGCGCAGCCGCATCTGATCGGGAATGCCATCGCCATCAGCGTCGCAAGTTCCGTCGCATGTGCCGTCACCAGGTCCGTAGCCATAACCGTTCTGCATGCCGGCAGCGGTGCCATCCTGCAGACGCAGTTGCAGCTGATCGGGAACGCCATCGCCATCAGCGTCGCAAGTTCCGTCGCATACGCCAGTGCCAGCTCCAAAGCCACGCGCACGGCGGGTTACTACAGGTTCTGGTAATTCAGTTGTTTCCACCTCAGGGGTGTCTTCCTGGGCAAAAACCGATCCACCTACTGAGAATACCAAGGCGCCAAGCACCAAAATTGTTAAACCGATACCTAAAATTTTCTTGTTCATCATATTTTCCTTGTTTTTATTTCACCACTTATTTGGTGATGCTATTAATTTACAGTGTGCTGATTGAGTTTATATCCAGTTCTTATTCAGATTTGATTTAGAATGGGGGGAAATTTATGAACGAGTTTACAATTAGAGCCCAAAGAGCGGTTAGCGAACTGTATGACAACGATATTGATCATCGAAGACGAAGTAAACCTGAACAAAATCTTGTCCGACTATCTCCGCCATAGTGGATTTCTGCCCATCTCCACGCACTCTGGCAAGGAAGGTTTGCAACAATGGCAGGCGTCCAGACCCGCGCTGGTTCTGCTGGACCTGAATTTGCCGGATATGGACGGATTGGACGTGGCAAGAACGATCCGGAAAACAAGCCAGACCCCTATCATTATGGTTACAGCCAGGCAAGAAGAGCTTGACAGGCTGATCGGCCTGGAATTAGGCGCGGATGATTACATCAGCAAACCCTTCTCACCGCGGGAAGTTGTAGCGCGTGTCAAAGCCGTACTGCGCCGTTGCAAGAGTCAACCTTTCAGTGAGGGCATCATCCATCTTGGCGAAATATCCATCGAACTGGATTCTCACACGGTCGAGCTGAAGGGCACAAAACTCGATCTCACTCCTGCCGAGTTCAATCTGCTCTTCCAACTGGCTTGCAGGCCGGGTAAAGTTTTTACGCGACTTGAATTACTCCAGGCAACCCAAGGCGCCTGTTATGTTGGTTACGAACGCACAATTGATGTCCATATCATGAATTTAAGGCAGAAAATCAAGCGGATTGATCCAGACAGATGTTATATTCAGACGATGTTTGGTCAGGGTTACCGGGCTGTGGGGTAAAGTTCAACAATGCGCAATCGCCTTATCCTGACGTATGCCTTTGTGATGCTCCTGACGATCATCATTGCCTTTTCCAGCGCGATAGTATTCCTCAGCAACGCTAGTGTAGACTATCTCTCACGCAGCCAGATTGCTCACTCCTATCCCTACATGCAAGACCTGGCGGAATACTACTCCAGCCACGGTGGATGGGAAGGCGTGGATGCTTACTTTACCTCTTCGGATCTCTCTGAAGCTGATCAGCTCTTCTTTAGAGAACAACATATTGCGCTGGTATCACCAGAAGGGGATGTGATCTTTGCCATGGACAAAGAAATGGAAGGAACAAAAAGCGAGCCTTTTTACCTGATCTTTGCCTCAAGGATTCAGTCTGGTGGGAAGCTTTTTGGATACCTCGTCTCTGGTCACTTTCTAAATCGTATGCCTCCGAATTTCAGCCGGACCCTGCTTCAGCTTCTGTGGAAATCTTTGTCGTTAGCAACGTTGGTTACCTTGATAATTGGTTTGTTCCTTGCAATCTTAATGGCTTCTCGCCTGCTTAGACCAATCGAGGCAACCATCAAAGCGACCCAGAAGATCTCCGAGGGTGATCTTAAACAGCGATTGCCCGTGCACTCTTACAAAGACTTAAAAGATTTGACCACAGCAGTTAACGATATGGCTGTCAACCTGGAAAAAAATGATCTTAAACGCAGCAGCCTTTTCTCTGATCTGGCGCATGACCTGCGCACGCCACTGGCAGTGCAAAGGGCAAGCATTGAAGCGGTGGAAGATGGTATTTATCCATTCAACCAGGAAACGCTCACCATGCTTAAGCAGCAGAACACCCACCTTGTGCGCTTGGTGGAAGATTTGAGCTTGGTGGCAATGCTGGATGAGGGTATGTTCACACCCAGAAAGAGCTCCCAGGATTTGGCTGAATTCACCAGGTCGGTTATTTCGCGTTTTGAGAGCATGCTCATCAAACAACAACGCCGCGTTCGGCTAATCGCCTTACAAAGGGGTATGATCGTTGAAATTGATATCGACCGGATCGAACAAATTCTTGAGAATCTTTTTCAAAACGCCATGCGCTACACCCCGGAAGGCAGTACGATTGATGTGGCTGTCTATCAAAAAGAAAACCTTGCGATACTCACCGTGCGTGACCATGGACCAGGCATTCCCCCGGACAAACTGGAAACGATTTTTGATCGCTATTATCAGTTAAATTGCAGTGAAGTTCCTGCCAATGGCGGTCAGGGTATGGGTTTGGCGATTGCCCGCAGGTTGGCGCGCGTTCATGGCGGGAATTTGTACGTCCGCAACCATCCGAGAGTCGGAGCTGAATTCGTTCTGGAATTGCCGCTGCTGCGCCTTGAAAAACCCTCTCGTTCCTCTAACAAAGTCCAGAAATCCTAATACTCAACCGTCAGATCAATATCTTCGTAGAGGGAAGCGACTTCGTCATAACCGTTAAAAAGTAAAGTTGGGCGTCGCTCGCCTTCGCCAAGGCGAAGTTCTGTCGCCTGGGACCATCGCGGGTGGTCCACCGATGGATTGACGTTGGCAAGGAAGCCATATTCCTGGGGCGCAAGGGTGTTCCACAGCGTGGGTGGTTGTTCGGCTGTGAGGGTTATACGCTGAATTGCCTTCGGGCTCTTAAAGCCATACTTCCAGGGCACCACCACCCTGAGTGGAGCGCCATTCTGTTTTGAGAGAGGTTCGGAATACATCCCGGTTGCCATAATTGTCAAGTTGTGCATGGCTTCATCCAATCGCAACCCTTCCTGGTAGGGCCAGGGATAAGTGCGCAAGGAAACCTGACCAGGCATTTCCTCCGGTCGCAAAACGGACTCAAAGGCGACAAACTTTGCCTCCGGAAGCGGCTGTACCTCTTCGAGCAGTTCGCTGAGCAAAAAACCCGACCAGGGAAGAACCATCGAATATCCCTCAACACAGCGCATTCGGTAGGTCCGCTCCACGATTTTGAAGCGCTCGATCAGTTCGGGGATAGTGTACGTGACGGGGTTTGCCACCAATCCGCCCACTTCCACTTGCCAGGGCTCGATCGAAAAATCCTTCGCGAGTTCAGTCACCGAGCGTTTTGACAGGGAAAATTCATAGTAATTGATGAAATTCAGCGCTTCGGATTTTTCGGTAATCTCATCTTTGAACGCGGCTGGCAGTCCGCCAGGCGCAGTTCCAGGCACGCAAGCAGCCAGGGTTAAGCCCGCTCCAAATAGTGCCGCTTGTTTCAGGAATTGCCTGCGGTTCAGGTAGAGTGCTTTAGGAGTAATTTGATCGGGTTCTTGTTGATTAGCCATACCTGATTTTATAAATTTACAAGGACAATGTAAAGCCCTTGTGCATACCCGGATACAGTGCCAGATAAGCAGGGTGTTGATTGGTATAATACCTCTCAGTACATCGGAGAAAGTGGTTGCTTATGCAAAATTTAAGGGTGATGACCCTCAACCTGGGCGGCGGGGAAAAAAACTTCACTGGCTCTCCCGAACAAACGGAGAATAAAGCTGAAGCACTCGTTCAGTTAATTGAAGAGATCAAGCCGGACGTTCTTGGCGTGCAGGAGATCGCCCATTACATCGACGCGGATGGCATTACCCACAGTATGGTTGACCGCATCCATGCGGAGTGCGGCTTTCTGCATGCCTTTTATGGCGAAACCCTCTCCATGAAACGCCATATGCAGGTCAAGAAAGACCTGATGGTGAACGGATTGTTTAATGACTGGTGGGATTGGTCCAAAGGCAACGCTCTCTTCTCGAACATTGCCTTCAGCCGTTTGAGCGACGTCACCAAAACTGGCGTACCACGCAACGTGCCCCTGTTTCAGCCTGTAACCTACGAAGGCTCACGCGATACCGATCCGCGCTATGTGATCCTCACCCGCCTGAAGCAAGCCCCTTACCCTTTTGTTCTCAATCTGCACCTGACCACCCTGGTGGGGGAACGGGGTGAAAACGCCTGGAGCGAAGTGGTGGACGCCGCCAGGATCACGCGCTCGCAGCAGATCAGCGGTGTGATCAGCCTGGTTGAGCAGCATGTGCTCATCCCGCAGTTGCCTATGATCCTGATGGGTGACTTCAACGCCACCGCGGATGAATACACCTTGCGCGATTTATTGGAGCAGGAACATGGTATCCTGCAGTTAAAGCCGCAGGACAACATCGCCACCCATCCCCACGCGGGGGCGGTTGATCACATCTATTTCTTCCCAGCTAAACGGCTGGTGGAGTACAAATGCTACGTTGTCAGCACGCCACTTTCGCACTTGATTTCTGATCATTTGCCAGTCGTAGCTGACATCAAATTTCAATAAAGGAGCCACTTATGGCAAGCAATCAATATTTTGGCACGGATGGGATCCGCGGCACAGCCGGCACACCACCAATGACTGCGGAGTTTGTTTATCGCCTGGGAGTTGCGGTGGGTCATGTGCTCAGCCTTGAAACACCTGGTCCGGATCTGTTTGTGATCGGGCGCGACACCCGTGCCTCAGGTCCGCTGCTGCAGGAGGCATTGACGCGCGGCTTGCTCACCAGTGGCGCGCGCGTGATGGACCTTGGGATTCTGCCCACACCCGGGATTGCCTGGCTCACGCGTGAGCTTGGCGCGACTGCCGGCGCGGTTATCTCCGCGTCGCATAATCCAGCTACAGAGAATGGCATCAAATTTCTGAACCCCCAGGGGATGAAGCTTTCTGAAAGCCAGGAAGCAGCCATTGAAGCTTATATGGCAAGCCTGCCTGAAGGAGACCTGGAACTGCCTGAGGCTGGACTCAGGGTGGATGGCACAAAATTCTATGACATTTACCTGCAAGATCTGCTCACCACGCAGGAAAACCTGGATCTAAGCAGTCTAAAAATACTTTTGGATTGCTCAAATGGAGCGGCTTACCGGGTTGGTCCAGATCTGTTCAGAGGTTTGGGAGCTGATGTGGTTGCGCTTAACACGGAATCAGATGGGATCAACATCAACGTGCATGCCGGTTCGGAATATGCCCGTTCCAAGCCTGAAGCACTGGCAACCCTGGTAGCCAAACATCAAGCCGACCTTGCCATCACTTTTGATGGCGACGCTGACCGTGTGATCCTGATGGATGAGACTGGTCAGCTGATTGACGGGGACCATATGCTGGCAATCCTGGCAGACGCGCTTCACCAGGAGAACAGGCTGCTTGCCAACTCACTTGTGACAACTGTGATGGCTAACGGGTCCTTGCACCAGTACGCCGCGGAACACAACTTTGAGCTGATCCAAACGCCGGTTGGTGACAAATACGTTACCGAGGCGTTGCTTGGTTTGATCGCCGAGAACAACTCTGAAGGCAAATTAGGCTTGGGCGGCGAACAGTCAGGGCATATTATCCTGCTGGATGAACACCATCGCACGGGCGACGGTTTGCGTACAGCCATCTTTATGCTCCGGGTCCTGCTTGAGCAGGATCAGCCCTCCATGGCGGCGCTAGCCTCACGAATCAAAAAATACCCTCAAATGGTGGCATCCTGCAACGTCGCTAACAAGCTCGACCTGAAAACCATGGCTCCTTTGCAGGCTATGCTGGATGCGATCAAACACCGCCTGCCCGGCCTGGTGCAACTCAACTCGCGCTATTCGGGCACTGAGCCCAAATACCGACTGATGATTGAAACGGACACCCGCCACAGCACTCATGAACTGGCAGTGATCTGCTGGGAAATCTGCGATCTGATACAACGCGAGACAGGCACTCCGCCTGGCGCAAAGATCGAAGTCCTGAACGTATCCGCCGGGGGCCTGGTTCCCCGCCCTGAAACTGAAAACTAATAAGGAGTATTTATGCAACCATTCACTGGAACCTCAGAATTCATTGCGGGACTGGCAACAGAGTTTAACCGCCTCAACCGCGCCATCCTCGTGGCGGATAAACCCCAAAGCTGGCAACCCGCCATCGCGGACATGAACGCCTTCCTTTCGCGGCTGGAGACCTGGCTGACAAATAACCCGGAAGCGATCGGGGAAGACATCGTAACTTCATCGCGCGTTTTCAGCCTGCTCCTTACCCTGGCTGCCACGGGCACACAGGGTCGTTTGGAACTTTACCAGGCTAAGGATGATGCCAGTAAGGCAATGCGCGCTCAGATCGATGAGGATTACCTACCCAGTTCAGGTGAGATGCGCCGCAAAGCCATCGCGATTGCCCGGCAATACCTGAACAGCCCGGTCTTTGCCAGCATCTCGCAGGCGATCAGCCACGAGATCCTGCCTTTGCTTGACAGCCTGGACGACAAGGTGGATCCTGACCGCTTTATGGCATACCGTGTGATCCAGATCGGCAACATCTTCGAACGTCTATTTGCTTTACGACTTCGCACAGGGGATCCCATATTACTGGGATTGGCAGGCAAAAAGGGTCTGCTGCGGGAAATCTATGACCGCAAGTATTTGCGCTTTGGCACATCCGGTGTCCGCGGACGATGGGGCTTTGATTTCACCGAGACCCGTGCCCGCCAGGTCGTGCAGGCTGTGAGTGACTTTTTGAACAACGAGAACGTGCCTGCCTTCGTCGGGGCTGAAGATCTTCCGGGTAAAGTGATCGTACTCGGGCATGACACCCGCCGCAATTCGGACGTGGTCACACAGTGGACCGCGGAAACCTGCCTTGCCAACGGCTTCAAGGTGCACATCGGCACGCGTGACGTGCCCACGCCAGCCCTGGCATTCTACGAAACCGAGGTGCTTCCAAAAGACCAAGTGGCGGGGTTGATCATCGCGACCGCCAGCCACAACCCTCCGGAGTGGCAGGGCATCAAGTTCAACCCCCGCCTGGGCTATCCCGCGCCTACCAACGTGACCGATTTCATTGCCTTCCGCATCAACGAACTGCAACTGATTGACCACACTGGTGGTCAAAGCAACGTGGAGGATGCCCGCGCGCGCGGGCTGGTGGAGGGTTTTGATCCCCTGGACGATTACACCAAATGGATCAAGAATAACGGTAATGGCAACGCCCGCATCCCGATCGATTTTGACCGCATCCGGCGCTTCTTTGCCGACAAGATGGTGGTGGTGGATGAGATGCACGGCTCTGGTCGGGGCTACCTGACCCGCTTGCTTGGCGAAGCAGGCGTGCGCTTTACGGTTATTCACGCAAATGTTGACCCGGACCTGGGCGGGCAGGATTACGCCAACCCGGAAGAACCTTTCAACCGGCTGCTCAAAGAGGCCGTCGCGCGGACTGGCGCGCAGATCGGCATGGGCATGGACACCGACGCCGACCGTTATGGGGTCGTGGATAAGGGCGGAGTATACTTCCGACCCAACCAGATCCTGCCGATGCTATTGCGCTATTTAGGCGTGGACCGCGGCATCACCGGGCGTGTAATCGCCACACAGACTGGTTCACCTCTGCTTGAGGTGCTGGCAGGTATGATCCCAAATAACGAGGTTAATAAACCAGCTGAGGGTGCTTTGCCAGGATACGTCGGGCAGCGGATTTATAAATCCCGTGTGGGCGATATCGCTTCGCGCACCCTCAAAAACGCTTTTGCTGTTCCAGTGGGTATCAAATATATCGAAGAGATCCGCCGCACCGATGCCGCGTATAACAATCTCAAAGTACTTCCAGAGGATTGGCGCGACCGCATCCTGATCGGTGGCGAGGAATCTTCCGGCCTGACCACGCGCGGTCACATCACCGACAAGGACGGCCCCTGGGCAAACCTGCTGATTCTGGACATGCTTTCCTATTACGGCACCCGCGCTGAAAAACCGCTGGTAACCCTGCAGGAAATCTGGAACGAATTAGTCAGTCTTCCCGGGCTATGGGAATCTTTCGGCACTTCTTCGGACCCAACCTCACACGCTGGACGCTCGGACGTCGACGCGCCGCTTGAAGCGAAAGAAGCCTTCATTGATTACTACCTCGACCTGCCGGATCATGTCAGCGAGGATGGATTGAAGATTGCTGGATTGAACATCGATTACCTGGGCGGGATCCGCTATGAACTGGTGGAAATGCAACTCAGCGATCCAAGCGGGGATGACCACTACTATCTGCGCATGCGCGCCTCTGGCACCGAACCTATCAACCGTATTTACATCGAAGCGGCTGACCTGCAGGTCGGGCA